>NZ_JBWKIR010000050.1:0-28702 GCF_056432605.1 Streptomyces sp. NPDC045022 | reverse complement strand
CTTCCTGCGGCCCTGGGCCACCGTCCGGGTCTTGCGGATCTCGAACATCGCACCCCTTGAGCTGGGGTGTTGCGACGACCACTAGAACTCAAGGATGACCGGAGGGGGCCTTGCGATGGTGTCGGTCAGCGGATGAAGTCGGCTCCGACGATCACCTGGTCCTCGGGCAGGCTGTCGAGGTAGGCGTTGACACGCCGGTGATACTCGTCGGCCGCCGTATCGGGCGCCTGTGAGTCTGCCCAGGTGGGCCTGACCAGCCATGTCCCGTCGAGTTGGAGCAGACTGTCAGCCGTGACGGCCGGGTGCGGGCGCGCTCCACGAACGCATCCCGGTCCAAGGCGGCCAGGGCTTCCTGATCGGTCCAGGAGAGCCGGGCCTCCGCCAGGCTGTCAGCGATCTTGATGTGCGGCTGCTCCCTGAAGGTGATCCGGGCGTACTCGGAAGAATCGGTGGCAGTGAGGTAGTCGGCCAGCGGCCGGACCGGCGGCATTGCGGCTACGGCCTGGGTCCAGGCGTCGTGCAGGCGCGCTGCGCGGTCAGCGGCCTGAGTCCGGCGCGCCTGCAGATCGAGAAGGCAGGCTTTCGCCCGGTAGGCCGGCAGGGAAGCCAGCTACTCATGGAGTGCGTCACCGCCCAGGCGTGTGCGGACGATCTCCATGACCAGGGCCGGCCGCGTCTTGCCAGGGACGCTAGGCCAAGACGACGACCGTTACCGCATCGACCAGGCCGGCCTCACCTCTCCCGGCAGGGCCAGCTGGTCTCCTGGCATGTGAACGAGTTCCCCGGCCACTTGGGCATCGGTGCGAAGTTGCCCCAGCTGTTGCGAGCGGCCGTGGCAACAGCCGCAGACGCGCACGCAGTTCGGCCCGACGGCGGCCGGCCGAGCCAACGACCCGGCGGACTCGGCACGGCCTGCCTCCGCCACGTCACGCCCAGGCATGGGTGCGCTACGCGGTGGCCGGACAGGTGGGCCGCCGTGGGCCGGTCATGCGACCGGCTTGCGGTACCGCACGTACTCGTTCTGCCGCCGGAACCCCACACTCTCGTTGCCGTGCCGGTGTACAGCCGGGCCGTCGTTGCACCGTGCTCGCGAAGGCTTTGCAGCCGTCCAGGAGCAGGGCCCGGCCGATCCCGAGACGTCGCTGGTCTGTTCGGACACTCAGCTCCTCGAGCTCGCCCACGGTGCGGTCGTGACGACGGATGGAGCAGAGGGCCACTCCGAGCATGACCCGCCCGCTCCAGGCAGCCCGCCAGCAGGCCGGGTCGGCGGTGTCGACGAAGTCCTGGAAAGGCCATTTCTGGATGAAGCCGGTGTCCGCGTAGGAGTCGACGACCGTCTCCCAGGCCGCGCGGTAGTCGCCGGCCCTGATGGGGCCCGATCTCGGTCTTCGTCGGGAGCCTTTCCACATGAGGCGGCCCGCCCGCCTCGCACGGCAGGCGTGCCGGGCGGCACGTGGAGGAGCTGAACACGCCGTTGCAAAAAGCGAGCCGCAGCCATGCTCCAGGGGCACCGGCGGGGCTCCGGCTGTCCGGCTGTCCGGCTGTGATGGTGCCGCCGGACCCCCGCATCAGGCCGCTAGGAGCTGATGATCGCCTCACCCTGGACGTCGGAGGTCAGCGCGCCGCACATGCCTTGGACGCCGGAGGCGATCTGGCGGCCGACCTGGCCGCGGTCCGCCGGCGCACCGCCCGCATGACCGCGTCGCGGCGCCCTCGCGGGCGGCGATGGCCTCAGCGGTGTCCGCTCCGGCATCGCCGGCGGCGGGCGCGAGGTGGTCGTAGAGCGCCTGCAGTTCGGGGTCGGTGCCGCGGTGACGGTGACGGGCTGGACCTCGTCCTTGGCCCGCAACGGGCGCCAGCCGGCGCGTACATTGCTCGTCGACAAGGCGTAGAGAACCTGGGAACGGGGCAGATGATCGGGACGGTGTTCCGCAGCGACGACATACCCGTGTCGGATCGGCTCGATGGCTGGCGGCAGCTGCTCGACCGGACGCGCACCAGTGATGTCACCAGTTCCTACGCCGCCGACTTCCGGGCGGAGTGCCGCCTCATGGAGCTGGGGCCCATCATCGTGCTGCCGGTGTCATGCCTGCCGGCGCGTTACCGGCGAAGCGCGTGGGCGGTACGCCGCTCCGACCCCGAGCGCTACCACCTCTCGCTGCTCCTCGACGGAGAGATGGCCCTCGACCACGCAGGGCGTACCCACGCCTTCCAACCCGGGGACCTCCATCTGGTCGACAGCTCCCAACCGTTCGACCTGCGGATGGCAGGCGACGGGACGGGTGCCATGGTCAGGGGAGTGGGGGTGGACCTGCCGAAGGCGCTTCTACCGTTGCCTCAGCACCGGCTCCGTGAGCTGCTGGGGCGAAAGCTGCCGGGACAGCAGGGCGCCGGGGCGCTGCTGGTGGAGTTCCTCGTCGGGCTTCAGCGGCAGGCCGACACTCTCCGCCCCGCCGACGCGCCGCGCCTGGGAACGGTCGTACTGGATCTCCTCTCCACCTGGCTCACACACCTCGTTGACGCCCGGGAGGCCCTGCCACCAGAGAACCGCCGAACGGCGACCGTGCAGTCCGTGCTGTCGTTCGTCCGACAGAACCTGCACGACCCGGACCTGTCCCCTTCCACGATCGCCGCCGCGCACCACATCTCCCTCAGCTACCTCCACCGGATCTTCCATGAGCAGCCGCACGGCGAGACGGTAGCCGCCTGGATCCGCAGCCGACGCCTGGAAGGCGCCCGCCGTGACCTGGCCGACCCCGCGCTACGCGGCACTCCCATACACACCATTGCCGCTCGGTGGGGACTCCCCCACGCCTCTGGCTTCAGCCGGGCGTTCCGCGCCGCTTACGGACTCTCCCCAGCGGAGTTCCGGCGAGAGAGCCTGCTCGGCGGAAGCTGAAAGCCATCGAGGCGGTTCCGACGGCATGTGGACGCATTGCCAACAAGGTGTAGACCGCATGACAACGACAAGCAGACCGCCGCCGGGCATTCTCGACCAAGAAGCGGGCCGGAGGGACGGGCGCACAGACTCGCCGCGACGTGGCGGCGAGCGACACGACTCGCAGCCGCGCCCTGCCGACCGCTGAAGGGCGGCGTCTGCACCGCAGGGGTGTGCGACAGGGGCCCACGTGCGACAGCAAAGGACATGGAACATGAGTAAGCGATTCAGGATCGGCACCGTCACCGCGGTCGTCGGGGCCGTTCTGGCACTCGGCGCGACCCCGTCCACGGCAGCCCCCGCGCCCGCCGTCTTGGAGCGGACGCTGTGGCTCACCAGCACCCCCAACTCCTCCATGGCACCCGCGAAGCTGCACCGGGACATCTATCTGACCGCTGCCACCTACGGCTGGATGGAATACGTCTGCCAGGACGGCGTCTCCTGCATCGAACCGGAGCGGAGCATTGACCTGAAGAGCGGCTGGTACTCCTGGGACTGCACCCTCACACCGCAGAACGGCTACTACAACCAGAGCTGCTCGCTGCAGACTTCGGGCTGGCCCAAGGCCACATACGAGAAGAATTACATCACCCTCAGCCACTCCGCCAACTACGACGTCGGAAGCGCGCTCCGGGCGTACTGACAGCCTTCCATCCCACCGTGCGAGGCGACCGGATCACGCTGCCGGTAACCGTACCGACCCGAAGATCATGATCGACCGCTGCGGGCAGCTCTGACAGCCTGCCGACGAGAGGCTGCTCGGTGTCACTCGGGCAGCCCCGGTCCGGCGCACCGAGCCGAAAAACGGCCGCTGGCGAGCACAGGCGGCGGCATTGCGGCCGGAGCCCCGTTCGGGTGACGGGCACAGGTCATGCCGATGGTGGCCGTTGAAGATCGCCAGCGTCGGGCTGACCCGGTCGCAGACGCGCGACCTACTCGGCCGTCCAGAGGGAGCGTACCTCGAGGGCCTCCTGGGTCGGCCAGATACTGGCGATGTCGACGGCCGTGTTCCGGTCGGGGACCTCGACGAGCAGCTAACCGCCCAGAGTCTCCTCCCCAGTGGTGAACGGGCCTTCGGTCACCTCGGTGGTGCCGTCTGCGGCCCGGCGTACCGTCACCGGCGGCGTGGCCTCGGTCTCAAATGCCTCGCCGCCGACGACCAGGACACCGGCTTGGGCCTGCTCGCCCATCCATGCCTCGATCCTCTTGCGGTAGGCGAGCGGTCGTCCTGGATGGTGCGTCTGGATGCGTCGTTCTCGATTGACGACGATCGCGAACCTCAGGAACGTTCTCCTTGTCATGACGTGCGAGAGTGGGTGAGTGCCTGTTCTTGAGCCGGTCATGACATAGCGTGGTTTCGGCAGCCTTCGTTGACTCCGATTAGCGTCCGCGGGGGTGATCGAGATGGTGGAGGAGCAAGGCGAGCGACTCTTGCGGGTCTTGGCCGGCTGTATCGATGACGACGTGTTCCCGGTCCCAGGGCTCGTAGTCGCGGTTAAGAACCTGCTGCCAGTTGGGCAGCGGCAGGTCAGGGATGTCGATCGATCGCGTGGTCACGCGGTCTCGGTGCTCGTCCGGGTCTGAGCAGATGACTTCCACTTCGACGACGGGGGCGGCGGCTCGTGTTCCCACGCCCTGCCAGCTGTTGCGGGTGGCAGCCAGGGGGTTCACGGATTCCGCGATCACGGTGAGTCCTTGCCGGAGATGTTCCTCGGCCAGGGCGTATCCGATGACATAGCCAGCCGGTCCGACTGGGTGCTGTGCCAGGCCGGAGCGGACGATGGCCTGTTCGATGGTGTCGACGCGTAGGTGGACCGCGTCGATGCATGCTGCCAGTAGTCGGGCCAGGGTGGTCTTGCCTGTGCCGGGAAGTCCGCCGATCACGATGAGCATGTGCTCATCCTGCCGGAGCCGTAAGTGCCTGCGTCAGGTCCTTGCACGGCAAGTCGACTGGTCTGTTGATGCAGTTCAGGGGCTCGTCGCTTCGGGGGGATCTGCCCGAAGCGACGGCTGGGCCACGGATACCGCCCGCCGTACGGTGGTCGTATGGGCAGGGACGGAGTGCCCCGGTTGCGTCTGGTCGTCGTCCCGGTCGGCGGGGGCGGGCCAAGGCTGTGCCGGGAGTGTGGTGGGCCGTTGATGCCGTCGGCGAAGTCGACGGCGGTGTTCTGTGAGGCGTCCTGCCGTTCGAGGCACTGGCGGCGGATGCGTCGGGCGAGGGCTCGGACCGAGGCGGTGAAGGCCGGCGTGACGGCCTCATGTCCACAGTGCGGGGTGTCGTGGACGGTCGGGGTCGACCGCATGGTCTCTGCGGTGTACTGCTCTCCCGCCTGCCGCAAACGGTCATGGCACGCGCGGCGCGCGCGGTCCGGCGAGGCGTGAGCCTGCGCTTTCGATGGATGCGGGACCGCTTCGGGCGCCGGGGCCGTACGCCCTTCTCTGCCGGGCGAGGTGGTCGGATGGTGCGAAGTGACGAGCCTCCAGGGTGAGTTGCGCCACATACGGGTGTCGCACCAGGGGCTCGTGGGGGTGGTGTCCGGATGACCGGGATGGTCGGCAGTGTGACCCGGCAGCGCTACGACGAGCTGGTCAAGCTGGGGCGGGACTGGGTCGAGACGATGAGCAGCGTCCAGTGGCAGCTCGGGGACGCAGGCCTGGAGATCGAGCCGATGCGCTCCTACGGAGGCACCAACCCGTCGGGGAACGAGGAGTTGTTCACGGTCAGCGAGGCGATCCGGATGTTCGCCGAGGACGTCGGCCTGGCGTATTCGACGGTCCGGGACTACCGGTGGGTGGCCTCGCGCTGGCCGAAGGAACGCCGGCGGGCCGATGTCTCCCACACCATCTTCCACAAGATCCTCGCCTCCCTCCCCCGACGAGCAGGAACGGTTCGAGGCGGTGAACAACCCCCCGGCCAATCCGCGCGGCGGGCCGGCGCGCTGGACGCACGACAGCGCGAAACGGATCGTCGGCTGGAAGGTCGACACCCCCGAGAGCGTCCAGGAGAAGGTGGATGCGATCCACGACCTGGCCGCCGACGACCAGGTGGCCGCGCGGGTGGCCACCGACTTCCTGCGCCGTCCGGCGGTCGCCTCGAAGGCCATGTCCGACGACACCGCCAGGCACGCCGTGAACGAGGCGCAGTTCGACCAGTTCCGTCAGCAGGTCCAGTACGGGCAGGAGGAAGCCGCCGCGCAGCTGGACCGGCTGCGGCGCATGGAGCACAACACCCAGTTCATGGACCTGGTCGCGGTCTGCACGCAGTTCACCGTCACCGCCGGGAGGATCGTGCCGAACCTGCGCGGCGAGCCCTACGACGACGCCGAACGCGAGACGATCCTGCGGGGCCTTGCCCGGGTGCGGCGTCGGCGGACTGGATCGAGAACGCGGTCACCCGCGGCGAGGTCGACCTGGACGAGCAGCTTCAGAAGCTGCTGAAGGGCTCGGGCGAGTAGCGATGGGGCGGGGCGTTCCCGCTCACGTCCACGCCGAAGCCACCCTGTCCGCCCTGCTGGAGGGCCGTCCCGCCGGCCTGACGATCGTCCAGTTGATGGCGGCCACCGAGCGCACCCGCGCGCAGGTCCACACCGGGCTCGCGCACCTGCGGATGGTGGCCGCGGCGAAGGGGCTTCCGCCGGTGACTTGGGACAAGACGTGGGGATACCGGATGCTGGACGACGCGCCGGAGGTCTGGACCGGCTACGAGCGGGCGTCCTGACGAGCCCGCCGACTGCTGTTCGGCTCGGCGTCCATCGACGCTCAGCCGAACGGCTAACCCGATCACCACCCAGCTACAGAGCCTCGTGACCTGCGGAAAGAGGATGTGACACAGGCACTTAGCAGTGTGGGTTAGGTCCTGCCACGGCGGCTGCGGCACGGCCCCGGCGTGAGCAAACCTCGCCAGCACCAACCCTCGCCAGCACCTCCTCGGTCGTCCCCCTCAGCCTGACGATTTCTCGATCGCGCCTGACGGGCGCCGTGGCCCAGCGTCGGGATCGGGTCGTGCCCGGTCGGGTCATGCTTGGGTGAGCACGATCTTCTTACCGCCGGCCCGTCCGGTAACCACCCGCGCGAACGCAGCCGGTCCGTCGCTCAGCGGCAGGGGTTCCGGTGCGAGTTTCAAGGTTCCAGCGGCGGCCTGCTCCGCCAGCTGGACAAGCTGCGTGGCGTTGGGCTCGAGGTAGAGGTCCCAACTCGTGATGCCTCGTTCCTCCGCAGGCGCGTCCGAGGTCAGGGAGCACAGTCGGCCGCCGTCCCGCACCAAAGGCAGGGCGGCGTCCGCCGTGCCGGTGGCGATGGTGAGGGCGGCGTCGAAGCCGCCCCGTGCCTTGGCCGGCCAGTTCGGGTCGTGGTAGTCGATGACCTCCATCGCTCCCAGACCGAGCAGGCGCTCTGCGGCGGCAGCAGACGCGGTCGCGGTCACCTCGATGCCCTTGGCCACGGCGAGCTGGATGGCCAGGGCTCCGGTGGCTCCGCCTCCGTTGGTGATCAGGAGCCGTTGTCCTCGGCTGAGCTCCAGCTTCTCCAAAGCCTGCAACGCGGTGAGTCCGTTGACCGGCAGCGCTGCCGCGTGCACGGCGTCCAACCCGGGTGGGCAGGCTGCCGTGTGGTCCGCGCTGATCAGAACGCGTTCGGCCCAGAAGCCGCTTCCCCCGGGCAGCGGGGCCTCGTGTGCGAGCACCCGGTCGCCTACGGCAAACCCGGTGACACGCGCGCCGACGGCCAGCACCTTGCCCGCGCCCTCCACTCCCAGCGCCGCCGGGGGGCGCAGCCCGACGTCCCAACCAGCGCCATTTAGCAGTTCGTCCCACGGGCCGACCCCGGCCGCCTCAACCGCCATCAGGATCTGACCGGGCCCGGGAGATGACGGTTCGGGCAACTCCAGCAGGGCGACTTCATTCTCGGCCCCCGACACTCCGCACGCCTTCACAGCAGATCTTTGTCCTCTCACTCAGTCCGGCCGACCGGGAGGTGCGGGCCGGAAACCCAAAGCAGGCACCCGTGTCGACCTCGGGACCCCCTACAGAGGTCGCTCGTGGTCTCAGCCGCATTGGGGTGTCGAGCCTATGCAGCAGCGACCCGGACATGTCGCAAGGTTGCGTCGTGCCCTGGTCGGGGTGCCGTTGCCGAGGGCGGCGGATGGTCGGCTGGTGCTGGCTGTGGATGTCTCGCCGTGGCTGCGGCCGGACGCCGACACGTGTGCTGACCGGGCCTTTTGCCACACGTTCGGCCGGAGTGAGGCAAGCATCAGATGGTCCCGGGCTGGCCGTACTCGGTGGTGGCAGCGCTGGAGATCGGCCGCATGTCCTGGACGGCGGTGCTGGACGCGGTCCGCCTGGAGCTCGGCGCCGATGTCGCTGCGGCGACCACGGTGCAGATCCGCGAGGTCCTCGAGCGGCTGGTCGTCGACGGTCAGTGGTGGCCGGGTGATCCGGAGGTCCTGGTTGTGCTGGACGCGGGATACGACGCTCCGCGCATCGCCCACCTGCTGGCGGGGCTGCCCGTCGAGATCGTCGGGAGGCTCCGTTCGGACCGCGTGATGCGGCGGCCGACACCGCCGCGGGTCTACGACCCCAAGGGCGGCCGGCCGCCCAAGCACGGTGGCGAGTTCGTCTTCGGCGACTCGGCGACCTGGGGCACCGAGCAGGCCGTGACGGCGACGGACACCCGGCTCTATGGGAAGGCGACCGCGCAGGCGTGGGACCGGCTGCACCCGCGCCTGACCCGCCGGGCCGCATGGCTTGACCACAACGGCCCGCTGCCCATCATCGAGGGCACCGTCATCCGGCTGACCGTGGAGAAGCTGCCCAGCGGCGGGGTGAACAATGCGGTGGACCCTAGTAGGCGCCCATGCTCCCGTAGCACCGGCCGACGGCTCAGGATGGGCACCGGCAGCAACACCTAGCGCAACGGGGGGCATAGTGCCGGGCACGCAGTTTCGGGAGCACAGGCGCAAGTCACATGACCTGGCGGCCGGCCACGTCCCCGCCGGGATCGTCAGCGAGGACGACGGCCACCGTGATCCGCTTGCCCACCGGCTCCCGGTGAACCGCGAAGCTCTGGGACACCGCCATCACGATCTCCAAGCCGTGCTGACCCACCCGGCCCGGGTCGGCTGCCAGCACCGACGGCAGCGTCGTGCTGCTGTCCCACACGCTCACCTGAACGGCACCATCACTGATCTCTAAGTCCAGCAGACACGGCCCCGGCGCGTATTTGCGGGCATTGGTCACCAGCTCGCTCACCACCAGCTGCACCATGCCCATCGCCCGCTTCGACACCGGCAATCCATGCACAGCCTGCACAGACGCGAGGAAGTCGCGGGCCATGTCACGAGCCTCGGCGATCTCCTCACTGCCCTCGAACGCAGCGAAGACCGCGATCGGACGCTCAACGAGCGGCTCCTGGCCCTCATCGTGCCCAGCCAGGTCCATACATCCGCCTCAGGTCCGAAGCGCCGCTGGTTGCCCACCTCCGATACCCCCAAACCAACGACACAGTCGGCACAGGTCAGCCACCGAACGGTTACGCATCGTTACGCGTCCCAGTGGTCCATGGCCGGGACCCCTACTCGGTCGGGTGAAGACGCCGGGATTGGAGAACTTCTCTGATGGCCTGGGTGGAAGGCATAGACCGTGACCTGGGAGCTGCCAGAGCCGATGCTGAGCACCGCCGTGCCCGAACCCGACCTGCGGCCGGGCTGGGCCGCGGAGTCAAAGTGGGACGGCTACCGTGCCCAGCTCGCGTGCACGCGGGCGGGCGGGTGCTGCTGCGCTCCCGGCATGGGACGGACATGACGGCCTCGTTCTCCGAGATCCGGGCGGCGGCACTGGCGCAGCTGCCGGAGGACCGGGCTGGACGGCGTTATGTGACCTGTGGGGGTGTCTCAGGCGGCGCAGCTCCCATAGACGAGACGTGACGGGCGTCGCGGCCACGTGCCGCAGCGGCCGCTCAGAGGTGGCCGTCCAGGAACTTCCGTACCTCGGCGATGGTCATAGGCCCCGTGCCGTGCGCCACCGCCCCTCCCTCCTTCAGCAGGACGTAGGACGGGGCTCCGGTGATCCCGTATCGCTCGGTTGCGGCCGGACAACGCGTGATGTCGGTGCGGACGGCCGTCAGGCGGCCCGTGTAGTCGTCGGCGATGCCACCCACGACGAGGTCCATCACCCGGCAGGGCTCGATTGCCTTGGGCCATGTCCCGGTGAAGTATGCGAGGACCGGAACTCCGCTCATCCCGAGGATGAAATTGAACTCCGCGTCCTCACGGGGTCGGTGAACCCTCTTCGCCATGGAAGCTCCTGACCTCACGTTCCGTCATTCCATCCCTATCATCTCTCGCACGGTGTGCCAGGCCGGCCCGGTCGGTAGTCCGGCTGACCTGTCGGAAGGGAGGCACGGGGCCGTCGCAGAACCACGGTGGTCCCCGGCGCGAGCGGCCCGGTCCCCCGCCCCTGGTGACCCGGCCCGGCCGCCCCGCCGGTCACCCAGCTGCAGCCCGCCGCGCGCCCGTGGGTCAGCTCGTGCCAGGACAGCACCCTCCACGACGACATGAAAGCCGTTTTCCAGGGCATAGCGGCCGAGATCACCAACCAGATGCTCGATGAGCGCGTCGACGAGCGGACCGGTGCGCATCGTCCACCGCATCCAGTCGAGCCGTATCCGCCACCGCGCTTCTCAGAGACAGCGCCCCCGACGGGCTTCCCGAGGCCTTGTCTGGTCTTCACATCAACCCCCGGTCTCAGCCGGCTCATGCCGCTCTTCCCCGGGCCGCATGACCCGGCTGATGGCACCGAGAACGAGGCACGATTCCTGGACCGCTCACGGACGCGGTCGTGGACGGTCGAAGTACGCGTCAGCTGACCCGAAGACCGACCGCCAGCGTCAGTTCAAGGACCCGGTGTGGCGATGCGAGATCCGGAAACAGCTCCCGCAGCTGCGACATCCGGTACCGGACTGTCTGGGGATGGACGAACAACGCCGCCGCCACCTCGTCCCGCCTGCCCTGGTGCAGCAGCCACGCCCGCAACGTCTCCTCCAGCCGCCGTGCGGTCGCGACAGGCAAGGTCCGCAACGGTGCGAGGGCTCGGGCACGCAGGTCTGCGAACGCGTCCACGTCGGCACTCAGCACCAGCTCGGGCAGGTGGTCCTCGGTGTCGCGAATATCAGAGGAGAGGGAGCGCGCGCGTACGGCTCGTGCGTACGAGGCGGACGCACGAGTCCATGGCCGGGCCGGGCCGACCAGGGCGGTGCGGTCGGTTAGCTGCCGCAAGAGATGTGATCGGTCGGCATCGGGGACGAGCAGCACACCGGTGGCGTCCGGCAGATCGTCGAGGACGAGGGTGCTCGGGTCGAGCGCGCGGTAGGCAGGCCGGGCCTGGGCGGCGGGCAGCAGGACCGCGGTCAGCGTAACCGGAGGCTGCCATCCGGCCCGTTGAGCAGAGGCCAGCAGCACGTCCGGGCTCGCGCCGGCGAGGAGGTCGCGGGCCAGGTGTTCCAGGTGGCGCTCCTGGGCCCTGCCCCGGGCGGCCAGTTCGTCGGCGTGGCCCGCGGCGCTCGCGGCGGAGAGCTCGTCGATGTAGGCGAAGGTCAGCTCGGCGAACTTGGCGACCTCGGCGGCGGGCAGACCTGCGGGTACGGCGCCCGCTGCCAGGCATCGCCAGGCCACGCGGGCGCCGACGCGGTAGGCGCTGAGTAGGGCGTCCATCGAACGGCCGTCGCGCACCTCGCCGCGGCCCAACTCGTAGGCTGCGTCACCGGCGTCGCCGCCTGTGGCGTTCCCGCTCGCGAGGTCCAGGTAGTGCCCCAGGGCGGTGCGGACGGCTCGGCGGATGGTGCCGCCCATGCGGCCCGAAAGGGCGTTGGCGTAGGGAGGGACCTCGTCGATGATCGCCTGGACGACCTCGTCGGCGGTGGTCTTCAGCGCGGCCCGAAGTACGGTGACCGTCGTGTCATCCAGGGCCAGTTCGCTGGCCCTCCGGATTGCATGGCTCACGTTTTGTTCCCTGCGAACAATTCAGCCGACCAGATTTACGTCCTGCGGTCAGGACTTTACGCCTTGAGGCGCAGCAAACTGGAGTCATGACGAGTGCAGCCCTCCGCAGCAGGGCGTGGAAACTGCTGGAGATGGTCACGACGCCGCTGCTGCCGTCGGACTACATCGACCTGGTCAGCCCGCTGCGTGCAGGCGCTGACCTGCGTGGGCGCATCGAGGCCGTGCACCCCGAGACGGGTGACGCCGCGACTGTCGTGATCAGGCCGGGACGGGGCTGGCGCGGCCACACAGCCGGTCAGTACGTGCGGATCGGGGTCGACGTCGACGGGGTGCGCCTGTGGCGTGCCTACTCCATCACCTCGCCGACAAACCGCCGGGACGGCCGCGTCACGATCACCGTGAAGGCGATCCCGGACGGCAAGGTCAGCAACCACCTGGTCCGCAGGGCGAAACCGGGCACGCTGATCCAGCTCGACCAGCCGACCGGTGACTTCGTGCTGCCGCAGGCCAAGCCCGCCAAGGTGCTCTACCTGACGGCCGGCAGCGGCATCACGCCCGTGATGGGCATGCTGCGCGACATCGAGTTCGACGACGTCGTCATGGTCCACTGCGCGCCACGGCCGCAAGACGTGATCTTCCGCAACGAACTGCACGACCTGGTCGCGGACAAGAAGCTGCGGCTCACCGAGGTGCACACCGACACAGACGGCATGCTCGACATCGCCCGTCTCGACGAACTCGTGCCCGACTGGGCCGAGCGCGAGACCTGGGCCTGCGGACCCGCGGGCCTGCTCGACGCCGCCGAAGAGCACTGGACCGAGCACGGCGTCCAAGAACGCCTGCACACCGAACGCTTCCGCCCCAGCATCGTCGTCGCCGGCGACGGCGGCGAGGTCACGTTCAGCGCCACCGGCAAGACCGTCGACGCGGATGGCGCCACGCCGTTGCTGGACATCGGCGAGGAGGCCGGCGTGCTCATGCCCTCCGGGTGCCGCATGGGCATCTGCTTCGGCTGCGTCACGCCGCTCAAGGCGGGCGCCGTCCGCGACCTGCGCACCGGCGAGATCACCGAGGCCGAGCCGGGCGTCCTCATCCAGACCTGCGTGTCCGCCGCGGCGGGCCCCTGCGACATCGAACGGTAGGAGCACCTTGACCGCCATCGACCCCACCGCCCACCTGACCGCGGAGCAGATCGAGGAGCTGGGCCGCGAGCTGGACGCGATCCGCGACGAGGTGATCGCCGGCCGCGGCGAGAAAGACGCCGCCTACATCCGCAAGGTCATCTCCGCGCAGCGCAAGCTCGAGCTGGCCAGCAGGGGCGTGCTGCTGTTCTCGATCTTCCCGCCCGCGTGGCTCCTCGGCACCGCCGGTCTGTCCGTGGCGAAGATCATGGACAACATGGAGATCGGCCACAACGTCCTGCACGGCCAGTGGGACTGGATGCGGGACCCGAAGATCCACTCCACCACCTGGGACTGGGATCACGTCTCGCCGGCCGAGCAGTGGAAGCACTCGCACAACGAGCTGCACCACACGTACACCAACGTGATCGGCAAGGACAACGACCTCGGCTACGGCATCATGCGCGTCGACGAGGACCAGAAGTGGCACCCGTTCCACCTCGGCCAGCCGCTGTGGAACTTCATCAACGCCTGCTTCTTCGAGTACGGCATCGCAGCGTACGACCTGGAGCTCGGCAAGAACCTGCACAAGCGCCGCCGCAAGAACCCGGAGTTCCGCGCGCGGGCCAAGGCCGTGGGCTGCAAGATCCGCAAGCAGGTGCTCAAGGACTACGTGATCCACCCGCTGCTGTCGGGCCCGTCGTTCCTCACCACGCTCGCCGCCACGTTCACCGCGAACCTGGTCCGCAACATCTGGTCCCACTCGGTGATCATGTGCGGGCACTTCCCCGAGGGCGTACAGGTCTTCGAACGCCGGTCGATCAGGGGCGAAACGCGCGGCCAGTGGTACCTGCGCCAGATGATGGGCTCGGCGAACATCAGCGGCAGCAAGGCGGTGCACTTCATGACCGGCAACCTGTCGCACCAGATCGAGCACCACCTGTTCCCGGACCTGCCGAGCAACCGGTACGCCGAGGTCGCGGTGAAGGTGCGCGCGCTGTTCGAGAAGTACGAGCTGGAGTACGTCACCGGCCCGCTGCCCAAGCAGGTGTTCTCCGCGTGGCGCAAGGTCTTCCGGCTCTCGCTGCCGAACAAGAAGCCCAAGGTCAAAACGCCGGACCGCGAGCAGGAGCTCGTCGCCGCCTGATTCCCGGTATTGGTTCAGATCTCTCGGCCGTACCGGCGGCACCGCCGGGTTCGGTGAGATCCGTTGCGGACGGTGGGCGACCGCGACGTCAGACCGTACGACACGGGATCCGGGGCAGCCAGTGTCCGGCTGCGCTGCTTGACATAGCGGGTTCGGTGCCGATTGCCCGGGTGGCGGCAGTGGTGTCGTTGTCCGTCTCGACGGTGCCGTAGGTGACGGCTCCCAGCGCCCGCTCGTCCCTCGCGAGCTGCTCTTCGTACATCTCGGCGTTCATCCTGCTGCGCAGCACCGGTGTGTCTCCGCGGGAGAAGGTGTAGAGGAACGCTCCCTCGGAAGTCGACGGGTCATCGGGCGCGTCCGCAATCATCCGCTTCTCGCTCACCGTCGCGCGGACGGTCACCGATCCGTCGGTGGAGGGCAGCACCAGGACTTCGGAGAGGTCGGAGGTGATGGAAGTGTAGGTCAGTCCGTCGGTCTTCAGGCCGTCGCGGGTGTCGATCACCCAGGACTCTTCCGCCTTCAGCAGCGGCGTGAACATGGCTGCGCCCGGACGGCCGGACGCCGCCGCGGCGGCACTGTTGTACGTGCCTGTCGTCAAGGAGGCGCCGGCGTCGAGGTATGCGTCGACGGCCTGCGTGTAGGTGGAACTGTCGAGCGGGGCGCTCAGCGGCGTGCTCTCCGCGCTGGTGACGCTGGTGCTCCTGCCGTACGGGCTGGTGGCGGTGACCTGGAAGGTGTACGGGGTGCCGTTGGTCAGACCGGTGATCACGACGCTGCTGGCGTCAGTGGTGCGCCTGGCCACGACGGTGCCCGACGGATCGAGGGCCTTCACCTCGTAGCTGAGGGCGGTGTCGCTGTATCCGCTGTCGTCGCTCGCACCCCAGGTGACCAGTGCGCCGGTGTCGCCGGGCCGGGCGTGAACGGCCGTGGGGGCCGACGGCGTTGTGGCCGCTTCGTAGTGGACGGTGAGCGTGGCGGAGGTGAAGCTGATGCCCGCCGTGCTCGGTGCGTCGTCCGGCCGGTGCAGCACCAGGCCGTGATTGGCGTTCGCTCCGTCGGTCCATCCGATGACCAGGCCGGTGACGTCAATCTCCCACGGGGCTGCGGCGGTCAGGTTGGCCTCCGGGGCTGTGACGTCGTCCAGTTGGCTGCCGGTGCCGGTGGTGGCCCAGGCGGCGTTGAGGGCGTGGACGTCCAGCGCGGTCATGACACCGCTCGACTGGAGCTTCAGCACGGCGTCGGTCACGCGGGCGCCGGCGGGGACCTGTGAGACGTCGGCCTTGAGGTAGCTGCGCCAGTTCTTGGTGGAGACGCTGCCGACCTTCAGGGTGCTCACGGTGTCCCCGGTGCAGGCGTCCGAGTCGGTGCAGACGGTGGCCTTGGTGAGTGGCAGGTCCACCGAGGCGGCGGCTACCGGGGCCGGTTCCGCGCTGCCGGCGGTGATCGGCGTCTTGTCCGTCCACGCCGAGCACTTGCCCTCTAGCAGGCCCTCATCGACCAGTCGAACGGTCCGCCGGAGGCCCCCCGTACTGCCACCGGAACCGGAGGCGGCCGGTGCGGGCCAGGGCGGTGCGGATGTGGGCGATCCCCACATCTCGCCCGGGTCACCGTGGGCGGGCCTGTGACAGGGCTGCGCGCCGGCCCCCTCGGCCGGATGCGCGCCGCGGCACCCTGCCAAGCCGGGCAACAGCCACCTGGAGCAGCATCGGGGCGGGGCCGTGGTCTCAGCCGCTCGTGGAGGACCACGTCGAGGAGCATCTGCTCCCGCGCCTGTGGGGATGGTCCCGCCGGTCCGGTGATGCTGCGTGCGGCTGCTGAGTTGGAGCGGCTGCCGCGAGGGGGGCAGCCGTACTCGCGTCAACGTCCCCGGATCGCCAGGTCTCTCGGAGGAGGAGCCGGGACCTGCCCGCCGAGGTGGTGTTAGTCGGACACGGACCGCTGCATTGCTCCGCACAGCATGTGAGATCCCATATGCAATTGCATGGGGGTGGGTTGCCAGGGTCGTAGCGGTCGCGACCGGTGTGGCGGCGTCCCCCAAAAGTGGGTAGGTGGGTCACGTCCGCTGGAGTGGTGTATCGACGGCCACTCGGTGATCTCGTTTTGAGGCTATGCGGTGAGTTCGGTGGGCAGGACGGTCTCGTCGGTTTCTGACGCGATCGGGTGGAGGCGGGCCTTGGCCAGCAGGTCGAGTCCCAGGTAGCGGCGGGCCTCGGTCCACTCGTCGTTCTACTCGGCCAGGACCGCGCCGACGAGCCGGATCACGGCAGGTGCGGTTGGGGAAGATGCCGACCACGTCGGTGCGGCGGCGGATCTCCTTGTTGAGCCGCTCCTGCGGGTTGTTCGACCAGATCTGCCGCCAGATCTCACGGGGGAAAGCGGTGAACGCCAGCAGCACGTGCTGGGCGGCGTCCAGGTGTTCGGCGGCCTTGGGGAACTTGGCTTCCAGGGCGTCGAGGACGTGCCGCATCTGGGCCTGGACGGTCTGGGAGTCGGGTTGTTCGAAGACCGTCCGCAGCAGCATGGCGACCCAGGGCTGGGCGGACATTGGAACCTGGCAGAGCAGGTTGCGGGCGTAATGGGTGCGGCATCTCTGCCACGAGGCGCCGGGCAGCACGGCACCGATGGCGTCCACCAGGCCGGCGTGCGCGTCGGAGATGACGAGCTGGACGCCGGACAGGCCGCGGGCGATCAGAGAGCGCAGCAATGCCAGCCAGCCGGCGCCGTCCTCGGTGGTGGCGACGTCGAGGCCGAGGATCTCGCGGTGCCCGTCGGCGTTGACGCCGACCGCGATCAGCGCATGAACGTTGATGATGCGGCCCCCCTCGCGGACCTTCTGGGTCAGCGCGTCGACCAAGACGAACGAGTAGGGACGGGCCTCCAGTGGCCTGTTGCGGAAGGCGGCGACCTGCTCGTCCAGGTGCTTGGCCATCGCAGACCTGGGACTTCGACAACTGCGTGACTCCAAGGGACTCGGCGAGTTTCTCGACGCAGCGGGTGGAGACGCCGAGCAGGTAGGCGGTGGCGACCACCGAGATCAGGGCCTGCTCGGCACGGCGCCGTCGTTCCAGGAGCCAGTGCGGGAAGTAACTCCCGGACCTGAGCTTGGGGATGGCCAGTTTGACGGTGCCGGCCCTCGTGTCCCACTCGCGTGGGCGATACCCGTTGCGGTGGTTGACTCTCTCGTCGCTGACCTGCCCGTATTCGGCGTTGCAGAGGGCGTCGGCCTCGGCGGACATGAGCGCGTCGGCGAACGTCTTGACATCGCGCGCAGCAGATCGGGACTCGCCGCGGCGAGGTTGTCTTCCGCGAGGGCGTGCGGGGGCAGAACTGTCTGGTGCGGTCATCGTGCTGATCTCCTTCGAGCCTTCGACATCTCGAAGATCAGCCGGTGGCCGTTCTCGTATTCGGACACTCACTCCGACGCCGGGACGAACGCCCGGATCAGGTGGGAACCGGTACACCACCTCTCAGGACGCAACCGGACGGGGCTTGCCGACCACCAGGTCGCCGCCCCACACCCCGAGGGCGGCTGGCAACAGGCCCGCCGCGAACGTGTCGCCGAACTCCTCACCCACACCCCGGGCGCGTACTGCCCGGACCAGTACCACAACCCCGACAACCAGGCGGCCTACCGCCCGCTGGCCGTCGAACTCGTCGCCCAGCTCGGCCGCATCGACGTCCTGGTGGCCGCCGTCGGTACCGGAGGGCATTCCGCCGGCACGGCCTCCGTCCTGCGCGAGTCCTTCCCCGGCCTGACGCTGATCGGTGAACGCGCGGGCGAGGTCGCAGGCCCGGGTGATTTCCGGGCAGGCGAGCCGGACCTCCAGCAGCCGCTTGTCCTGGCTTTCGGTGAGGGTCTCGCGGGGCCGCATGATCCACGAGGTGATCTTGCGTGGGCTGGGGATGTCGGCCCGGACCGGTTCGGCGGTGCCTGCACCCGTGGGGCACGGCCTTGAACCGGCGGCGCCGTCAGCAGCCTGAGCAGTTGGGTCCGGCCCGCGGCCACCCGCAGGCGGCGGCACAGCCGTGCGGCAGGACGGCCGCCCAGCTCCACCGCCATGGACTGCAGCCAGCCCGTCAGCCCGGTGCTCGACCTGCGGTGCCGCTCGGTCAGACCGGCGATCTGCTCGACGAACGTTCTGCGGGAACAGCTCCTGCGGTCGCAGAGGTACCGTCGCACCCGGAGCCGGACCACGACCCCTCGGTAGCCCGACGGACGCTCGTCCAGGGCACGTTGATACGAGCTGTGCACGCGTCTTGCCGGCTTCCGGCAGTCCGGGCACAGGCCCGGCCGACAGGTGGACAACGCCTCCACCACCAAGGCGTCGGAGGAGTCGGTCACGCGCTCCACTCGCACACCCATTCCGGGAAACAGTGTGCGAAGGAGCTACAGCCTCTTCGCCGCCCGCAGCCCCTTCGCATACAGACCGTTGCCGTCCAAGCGGGCCGTGCCGCCGTGGTCGCCGAAGGTTGGGCCGCCTGCCGATGCGCGGCTGGAGATGAAGCGAGGGTGGCCGTCGCTGTCCAGGCCGAGGTAGATGCCGACTTGGTCGACGCGGTGGTCCTGGCGGTTGCCCGCGGCGAAGAAGACCAGGTCGCCTGGTTGGAGCTTGCTCAGAGCCGCGGGGTCGTTCTTGCCCCGGAACACCGGGACGCCGGGGCCCAGCGTGACCATCGCGTCGGCGGTGCGGGGAAGGCCGGGGCCCTTGTCGTCCCGGCGGAGCAGCGGGTACCCCGCCCGATAGCCGTAGACGAGCCGTACGTAACCTGACGGACCCACGGTGCCGTAGCGCTGCTTGTCGGGGTGCACGGTGTGGCGGTCGGGGAAGGTCCAGGCGAGGCCCAGGTACTCGTAGAAGTCAGAGCCGGGGCGGGTGGTCTTGCCCGCCTTGTCGGCTTCTTTGGCCTCCTTCTTCTGGCCCTTCTTGGCCTTCGGGTTGTCATTGCCGACTGTGCCGTACGTCGCCGCTCCCGCGTAGCGGACGCCCTTCGCGTCTTTGAGGGGCTTCTCTCCCGCCCGGTACTGCAGGGCCACGGCGAGGATGTCCGGCTTCGTGCTGCCGCGGTTGCTGCGCAGCCAGGCGTCGAACCACTTCGACCGTTCCTCGCCGACTGCCCACGCGCGCGGCATCAGGCGTATCCAACTGTCCGTGACCACGCGCGCCCTGGTGGTCCGAGGCTCGGTGAAGGCACGGCCGGGGCCGGTGAGGACGGCGGTGCGGGCTCCGTCGGTGAGGGTGGCGACTATGGCGCCGGAGCCGTCCCGGACGACTGTGCGGGCGGGGTCGGCGAGGCGGTCGTAATGGAGGCCATGGGCACGGGCGGGGGGCAGCCGGTCCTGGCCGGGGCGCACCGTGCGGACGGCGGCCTGGCCGCTGCCGGTGCGCAGTTGGTGGTGGAGCACGCCGGCGGCGATGGCCAGGGCTGCGAGGACGGCGAGGGAGAGCCGTTGGGTGCGCTTGCGTCGGGCGGCGGGGGCGACGGCCATGGCAGGTAGGGATCCCTTTCGTGTGGGGACAGCAGGCGCTTCGAACACCGGGTCACATACCGGGCAGTGCGCCCAGCAGGGCGCCCGTGGCAAGGACGACGTACGCGCCGAGGGTGACCGTGGAGGTGGCCAGGAGGGTGGCGCGGGGCGGCTGGCGCACCAGCTGGTAGGCGATGAGACCCGGCACGATGTAGCCGAGTGTCTGGTGACCGAAGAGGTACGGGAACCGGTACTGGAGGAGCAGGTAAAGCGTCGCCTGGATCAGCACACCGCACATCACCACCGCCGCGAACAGCCGCTTGCCGTAGAGGATCACGACGCTCTGCATCAGACGAGTGCAGCCGTACGTCAGTACGGTCACACCGATCACCATGAGGAACAGCCACCAGTTCCCGACGAGGATCAGCGCCAACCAGCCGGGGGTGATCATGCCCCCTGGGGAGAGGTTGGTGGTGAGGTAGCAGATCAGGGAGAAGAGGAGCCCGAGCGAGATACCGATCGCGGCCATGTCCGGGCTGAGTTGGACGGGAGTCACTGGTCGTTGTCTCCGGTGCGATGAGCGGGGATGCGGGGAATGTCGAGGGCGGCCGACTCGGCGTCGGCGGAGGGGAGTTGGGCGAGCCGTTCCAGCAGCAGCTCGCCCTGGCCGTGGATGTTGCCGATCGCGACGAGGGACGCGTCCGCCTGGACGGCGGCGAGCAGGTCGGCGGTGAGGCTGTCGGGATCGCGGTCGTCGCCGCCGAGGTCGACGATCCGTCCGCCCCAGTCGCTGGGGATGCCCTCTCGAGCGCTCTTGGTCGGGTGGCCGATCAGGAAGATGGTGTCGGGGGCCAGATCGGGGACGATCTTGCCCATCTGGCCGTTGCGTTCAACGCGGTCGGGGCGGCAGTTGATGACGACGTGCAGCGGGCGCTGTATCGCCCCGAGGTCGAGGAGCTGGTTGACGTTCATGAGCGTCGACTCGGGGTCGTTGGCCGCGAACACGTTGGCGAAGGCGAGCGTGCTGCCCTGGGGCGTGCGGTACTTCTCGACGGAGAGGACACCGGGGTCAGGAGGAGCGTCGTACATGCCCTGGAGGGCCGTTTTCCTTTCCACGCCGAGGAGTTCGGCGACGGCGAGCGCGATGGCGACGTTTTCCTTGAACGTGAACCACGAAAAGCCGCGCATCTCCTCGTCGGTGACCGAATCCGGGTCGACGCTGATCAATTCGCAGTTCCGCTTGGCGGCTTCCTCCTGGAGGATGTGCAGCCGGTCGCGTTCCGCGGTGACGCAGACGCCGTCGACGGCCATGGAGCGGGACAGTGAGCGGGCCACGTCGTCGAGGGTGGGGCCCATCTCGGCGAGATGGTCCTCGCGTACGTTGCACAGCACGCCGATCGTGGAACGGATCAGCTTGGTCTGGTTGACCTCCTGGAGGGCCGGCATGACCGCCATGCACTCCATGACCAGCGCGTCCGGCTGGTATGCGGCGGCGCGCCGCACGATGCCGATCTGCTCGACCACGTTGGCGATGCCGAACTTGCGGTAGACCGGCTCCTCGGTGGCGTCAGGGTGGATGAAACGGGCGGCCGTACCGGTGGTCTTGGCGACGGTGACAAGGCCGCCGCCGCGCAGCGCACCGGCGCATAGGCGGGTGATGGAGCTCTTGCCGCGGATGCCGTTGACCAGCACCCGCTGGGGTATCGCCGCAAGGTTGTCGTAGTGCCTGCATTGTTCGACGATGCCGGCGATCAGGAGGCCGAGGGAGGATATGAGGAAGACGTTGTAGAGGAAGAGCATGACCTTCTCTCGGGGGCGGGCTCTCGGTGGGAGCGGCTCAGGTGCTCTGGGGTTGTGGCGCGGTCGCGGGGGCGGGGTCGCGTTGCCGGCGTTTGTCCGTGACGAGCTGCTGCCGGATGAGTTCGAGGCTGCGGGCCACGGAGCCCACCTCGTCGTGGTTCACGGGGTAGATCACACTGGTCCGGTCGCCGGAGGCCAGTGCTGCCGCCGAGCGATCGAGGGCGCGCAGTGGACGTAGTACGGACAGCTCCAGCCAGCCCAGGCAGAGCAGCGTCGCGGTGACGGCGAGCAGTCCGGCCAGCTCGGCGTGCCGCTCGGTCTCGTACGCGGCGAGGCGCGTCCAGGACAGCGGCTTGTGTGTGACGACCCGCCAGTGCAGGGCGGCGACGGCCGGTGTCCCGTTGACCTGGATGTCGGCGGCGAGGGTGGTGCGGCCATGGCCCGGCGGTGAGCTGAAGGCGATGAAGCCCTCGTTGGATGCGAGGATCCTTCCCCGCGCGTCGACCAGCCATGATTGGCCAAGACCGGGGCGGGTCAGGACACCGTTGAAGAACTCCGGCCGCAGCTCGGCGAAGAGCTTGCGCATGCCATCGCCAACGGGCACCACGGCCGCCGAGAGCGGCATCGTGCCCGAGCTGTTGAGCTGGACCACGGCGGGCGCACCCGGTTTCACGGACTTCGAGGCGGCAGCGCGGTCGATGCCGTGCGGGGCCTTGCCGGAGCGTGCGATGACGTGGCCGTCCGCGTCCACGAGGTAGAGGGAGCGCCACGCTCCGTGCCGGGGCAGCTGCTCGTCGAGTACGTCGGCGATGCCGCCGCGGCTGTCGATGGCGAGCTGGGCGATCGCGGAGAGGTCGGCGACGCTCTCGTCGAGCGTGCGCCGGATACGGTCGGCGACGGCCTGGGCTCGGTGCCGCTGATCCTTTGCGGCCTGCGCCGGCACCTGCGCCCGCCCTTCGGCGAGGTTGAGCAGGGGGAGCGCCACGGCCCAGGCCGTGACGAGGACGGCGCAGAACAGGACGACCAGCCGCAGATCAGCGCGCTTTGAGGGGGCAGGGGTCGCGCAGGAGGCATCGGTCTTACCGGCGAGTTGGCGACGCAGAGACTCCAACGACCGTCCGACCCGTGCGGCCTCGCCCCACCCGGGCACCGACACGGGACGCTTCACGTCCCCGCCGGCGAGGCGGCGTCCTTCTTGGTGCAGTCGGAGCAGTGGGCGCTGAACGTGACGGATCAGCAGCCACGTGACGAGGAGGCCGATCGCGAGCAGCACGCTCGCCGTCACCGGGCCGATGAGGCTGTCGCCGCGCGCAGCGGTCCCCGCCGGTACCGCAACCGCCGTGGCCACGGAGAGCCCGAGCCCTCGTACGCGGTCCCCGTCGGGCACTTGGGCGCGCCCGATGACGAGGTAACCCCGGCCTTCGTGGCGCAGGTCGGCCTGTCCCTGCTGAACGGCCGTGCGCAGTCCGGTGTTCGCGGCGTTCCTGCCGACGGCAGCGATGACGCGACCGCCGCTGTCGGTAACCAAGGTGGAGCGGGCGTCCTCCTCGCTCGGCAGTCGTAGCGTCGCGGTCGAGACCACCAGCCAGCTCTTGTCTCCGGCCCCCTCCAGATAGGCGAAGGACAGCAGCCGGGGGGTGCCGGAGCGCCCGGCGACGAGTCGGGGCCGCAGTCCGCCGCTGCCCCGGTCGGCCTCCGTGAGGCCGTCGAGCGGCACGCTCTCCCCGCTCGCGGCGAGCAGCCGGCCCGAGCCGGTGTCCACGACGGCGAGCCCGCGCCACTTGGAGTAGACGTTGGTGAGGGACGTAAGGACCGCGTCCGGGGATTTCTGGGTGCCCCGACCGAGCAGCCCGACGGCGTCGTGCAGGTCCTCCGCGCTCTGCTCCACAGAAGCCCCCAGGGAACGCGCGGTATCGGCCGCGATATGCGCCTGGGATTCGGAGACAGCGCGGGACACCCCGTCATCTTCGGAGTTCCCGACAGTGAATATGGTAAGGGTCGAAACGGTCACCAAGAGGGTCAGTAAGAGGGCGATGGGCGGGCGGACACCGCCGAGCAGCGGCATGTCCGCCCGTCGTCGCCGCACCTTGCGGGGGTGACGGGCAGGCTTCTGTGCCTGCATGAAAACACTCCTGAACAGTAAGAATGCGCCATGTATGGGAGGTGCCGGCAGCGTCCGCGACAGACCCTGAGCGACCTTCGCAACCGCAGCGGCAGGTGCCATCCAAGACGGGGGAAGCTACGGCCGGGTTCATCAACGAACGCAAATTACCGATCAGTTGCGCCTGTGAAACGCGCCACACGAATTGAGTGGAACCTGTGAGCAGGCCTGCCCGTCATGCAGTTGTGAACCACCAATTCACGGACGAGTCCCCAGCCCGATTCCCAACGCGGCGACAAGCCCTGCTGATCGCCCTCGCGACAGGCGCGGCCACGGCTGCGGGCACCTATGCACTCATGCCCTCGCAGGGCCCCGAGCCCACGCAAGGACGCCCCCTCCGCCTGCAGGACGACCTCCGCACCTACGTCGACGACTTCCCCGGAGACGGCGGCTACCGCAGCCCCACCCACACCGAGCGCTCCGCCGTGGCCGCCGCGGTACTGTCCACCCTCAGCGGCGGCATCACCGCAGCCGACCACCGACTCAGCGGGCTCAACTACCGTGTCCGCATACGCCGATTGACGACCTCGCGCCGCGACGTGGCGGAGATCGCCGAGGTCACCCGATCCGGGCGCGGCTGGGGTCGGATCTACGTCGACCAGAGCGCGCCGGTGCGCTGGAGCGTCCAAGTCCCGCACGCTCGCTCGGACTTGCACACGGAACTGATCGGCGCCGATCTCTTCGCACGCGTGCCCGGCGGCATCCTGGTGATGGCGGGCGCACCCCGTGATGCGGCACCGGGCCGCGCTGCCGACATGGCGCACCATCACGAAACCGTCTTCAACGCGGTCTGTGACGTCCTCGTCGAACGCCGCTTGCCCGCGATCCAGGTGCACGGCTTCGCCGACCGCACCTGCCCAGGCAAAGACGTGGTCCTCTCAACCGGCCCCAAAGGCCTTACGCCGACGGCGGATTCGGCTGGTGACACTCTCTCCGAAGCGGGCTTCACCGTCTGCCGCGCCTGGGACGGCGGTTGCGGTCACCTCGAAGGCACGACCAACGTCCAGGCCGGCCGGGCCGCCGACCTCGGCGTGGACTTCTTGCACGTCGAGAACAGCCGAACCGTCCGCGCCGATCCCTCGGCTCGGACCCGCCTGGTATCGGCGCTCGCCGCCATCGTGACGAACTGGGGGGCAACTTGAACCGGAGTCCCGGACCAAAAGGAGAACGTCCGCGGCCCGGAAGCCGACCGGACGAAACGGCCGGCACGCCAGGCGGCGCCGTCGCCCCACACAACGAGAGCAGCTCACACGGAAACGAGGCGGACTCCTTCGCCGCAGAGCTTGGCCATGTCGTCGATGTTGCGTCACCTCACCTCGATGCCTTCAACATCCCGCCACTGCGTTCCCGACGCCCCGGCGTCCACAGCGATGGCCGGTACGCATCCTGCCGGCCTGCCGGTCGGCAGCGCAGCGGAGCAGCAGGGGCCTGCGGGCCGTTTCCCGATCGGATGCGGTCCTGACTGACAACCGCGGGGGGATGCCGAAGAAGTATCTGCCGATGTCTGGCGGGCGAAGGCTCATGCCTCAGGGAGCCGGTCGAGGAAGCCGAGGACGGAGGTGATCCGGCCGTCCTCGGCCAGGGTGACCACGTCCGAGCCGACGACCGGCGCCAAGCCGTCAGCGGCGGACACCAGCTCCCAGCTGAAGCGGGCGATGTGATGATTGCCCTTCCCCAGCGCCGCCCACCTGGCCTCCTACGCCGACCTCGCCCCCACCACCAGACAATCGGGGACCTCGATCCACGGCGAACTCGCCCCCAGAGGCGGCAACCGGCAGCTCAAACGCGCCATGTTCCTCTCCGCGTTCGCCGCCCTCCACGATCCCGCCTCCCGCACCTACTACGACCGCTGCGGAGCCCGCGGCAAAACCCACACCCAGGCCCTCCTCCGCCTCGCCCGCCACCGCATCAGCGTCCTGTTCGCCATGCTCCGCGACGGCACCTTCTACGAACCCAAAACCCCACCTCGCTTGACGAAAGAGATAGAGGCACCCCACTCCATCCAGTCCCTCTACGGCCGATCCACAGGCGGCTACACCGACCGCTGGATCCACCGCCCTGACCTGTCGGCAACCGGGACAACCGGCCTACTGGTTACGTCCGGGCGGAGGCCCGTGCGGTGCTCCGGTCGGTCAGTGTCCGCTGACCGCGAGTTCGTAGTCGCCGATGAGGTCGCCGAGGAGGGTGCCGGCGGTGAGGTCGCTTGTGACGTGGCCGGCCATGTAGAGGCGGGAGTAGAGGACTTCGGCGCGCATCCACTCGTACTCCGCGGCGCGGTGCGGGGGGAGTGCGGAGAGGAAGGTCACCGCGGCTGCGGTGCGAGTGGCGTGGCGGGAGGGGTAGGAGTAGGGGCCCTTGGCGCCGGAGGTGATGTGCTTGTCGGGGCCCAGGCTCGGGTCGAGGACGAAGGGAGCGGGCTGCTTGTCCTTGGCGGCGAGCTGGTCGCTGATCGTCTTGGCGAGCTTCAGGGCTGACTTGAGTTCGGCTTACTCGGCCGTGCCCTGCTGGGCGGGGATCAGTTCGCGCTGGTCGTGGAGGTAGAGCTTCCAGATGTCTTTCTTGCCGTAGAGCTCCAGCCAGGTGGCGGCCTTCTTGCCGGCGGCGGTGCGGGTCTTGGCGAGTTGCTGGACCTGGTGGAGCTCGGCGGTGCGGGTCTTGGCGGAGGGCGCGGTCTGGGGACCTGCTGCGCGGCCCAGGCGGCGAAGGCCTTGTCGTCGCGGGTGGTGCCGTGGGCAGTCTTCCACTGGGTGAAGAGGGTGTCGGCCTTCGTGCGCTGGGCGGCGGTCTGCTTGCCGATGGCGGCGATCTCAGCGTCGGCGAAGAGCTTCGGTGGCGGGTTCTGCTTGATCAGGGCCGTCGCTCCGGGCTTCTTCTTCGACGGGGCGGCGGCCGTCAGCTGGGGTCGCAGCAGGCCGAAGGCGGCGGCTGTGACCGCGAGCAGGGCGATGACGGCGTACGGCCATTTGATGCTGCGCAGGGCGTTCATGCGGCGCGGGTCCTTTCGAGGAGCGGGCCCGTGTGGAGTGGGTGCGGGCGAGGCGGCGTACGTCGTTGTCGGGCAGGCCGGGGGTGAGCAGGGACTGGCCGACGATGTACTTGCTGAGGGAGACGGGCCGGGCGCCGAGGCGCAGAAGCAGCCGGTCGCGGCGGGTGCGGGCCGGGTCGTGCCCTTGGTCTCGATGAGGACGGTGTCCGGGTCGAGGGCGGCCGTGCGGTGGCCCTGGTGGCAGGTGAGGGCGCCGTCGAGGGTGACGCGGGTGCCGTGGTGCAGGTCGGCGAGGGCCGCGCGGACGTAGCGGATCTCGGTGGCCGGGGTCAGATCGGCGGTGATGACCGGGATGGCGGACTGCCGCAGGACGCCGTCGATGAACTCGGCTGCCTGGTCGTCGAGGTGGCCGTATGACTGCCGGGGTGCTGTGAGTGCGTGCTTGACGGTGGCGCCCCGGCCGTCCTTCGTCTTGACCTCCACCCTGCACCCCGCCCGGCCCCGCTCGCCGCGCCGGTTCGTGACGGCCGCCCTACGCTCGGGGCATGCAACGCCGCCCGATGCACATGTCTGCCGAGGCCCAGGACGCTCTGCGCACCGCGCTGGAGGAACTCCGCGCGGAGCTGAAGGTCCCCCTGAGCTTCCCCAAGCGCGTACTCAAAGCGGCCGACAAGGCCGCGGGTGAGGCGCGCTTGCCCGACAAGGACGCCACCCACCTGCCGTTCTTCACGATCGATCCGCCGACCTCGAAGGACCTCGACCAGGCCATGCACCTGGAACGGCGGCCCGGTGGCGGCTACCGCGTGTACTACGCCATCGCGGACGTGGCGACCTTCGTGAGGGCGGGCAGCCCCCTGGACATCGAGGCGCACGACAGGATCGAAACGCTGTACTTCCCCGACCTCAAGGTGCCCCTGCACCCGCCCGTCCTCTCCGAGGGCGCGGCCAGCCTGCTGCCGAACAAGGACCGCCCCGCCCTGTTGTGGCAGCACGACCTCGACGCCCACGGCAATCTGACCGACTCGTCCGTGAGCCGGGCCATGATCCGAAGTCGGGCCCAGCTCGACTACGCCGGCGCCCAGCAGGCCATCGAGAACGGCACGGCGGAGGAGTCCCTCGCCCTGCTGCGCGAGATCGGCGAGCTGCGGGAGGCCGTCGAAATCGCGCGTGGCGGTATCTCGGTGAATCTGCCGGACCAGGAGGTCACCCTCGAGGACGGATCGTTCCGGCTGCGCTACGTGGCGACGCTGCCGGTCGAGGGCTGGAACGAGCAGATCTCCCTCATGACCGGGATGTCCGCGGCCCAGATCATGCTCGACACGGGTACCGGCATCCTGCGGACCCAGAAGGAGCAGGCCGATCAGAACGTGATCAAGCACCTGCACGACATCGCGAAGGCCCTGGGCATCGTCTGGCGGCCCGGCATCTCGTACGCCACGCTGGTCCGCAAGCTCGATCCCCAGAACCAGCAGCACATGGCCTTCCTCACCGAGGCCACGAGCACGATGCTCAAGGCGGAGTACACCGTCTTCCGCGACAACCAGAAGCCGGCGTACACGATGCACGCAGCGATCGCGGCCCCGTACACCCATTGCACGGCTCCGCTGCGGCGCCTGGTCGACCGGTACACCGGTGAGCTGTGCGTGATGGCGTGCGCGGACAAGGCCCCGCCGAACTGGGTGCTCGACGCCCTGTCCTGCATCCCGTGCGACACGGCACGGGGAAAGGGCGGCCTGGCGGACCGGCAGACCGTGGACCTGGCCGAGGCCGCAGTGCTCAGGGACCGCGTGGGCGAGGTGTTCGACGCCACGGTCATCGACACCGACGCGGAGCGGGGCAGGCCGCGCGAGGGCAAAGTGCTCCTGGCCGACCCCGCCGCGCTGGCCAAGGTCGTCTCGGCCAACGGCCTGGATCTCCAGCTCGGATCCAGCATCAGGGCCAGGCTCAAGCAGGCGGACCCCGCCGCGGACGAGGACAAGGTCCTCTTCACCGTGCCCTACTGATCTTTTCGTTAGTTCAGTGGGTATGACGGGCTTGTTGGTGGGAGCCTGATGTTGTGTCTTTCAAGCCTTCGCCTGTTGTCTCCAGAT
>NZ_JBWKIR010000049.1:0-33691 GCF_056432605.1 Streptomyces sp. NPDC045022 | reverse complement strand
CGCACGTTCACGAAGCTCAGCAGGGTATGGGGACGGACGTGCCATGACTCGATCCTCTCAGGGAATCGAGCCTCCATCAGACCCGGAGCGATTCAGTTGTGCGTCCTGGGTACTGAAGACGAAGCGCTCCGATTCTGAAGACGAATAGCAGAGGCTCCGCCGGGGCCGCCCTCCGGCGGAGCCTTTGGGGTGACTGAGATCGCGTTCGAAGTCTTCCTTTCACGGCGGACCCTTGGACTGGTGCCGAGCGGGTCAGCCGTCGGCTTCGTCCTCCGGCCCGGGCGCGTCGCCGATGGCAACGCGCAGCTCATGCATGCCTTGCAGAATGTCGATGAGGGCCTCTTCCGCCCCGCTCAGAGCATGTCGGGTTCCCTGCGTATCACCACGCTCCGCGTGCCACTGGGCGCTGAGCGTGTACACCGCCGTCATCACGGCGGCAAAGGCGGCCTCGCGGCCGGGTGGCAGTTCTTCCGCCTCGGGTTCGGAGAACTGCAGCGCGGTGCGTTGCAGCCTGTTCGTCAAGACGTTGATGGCGAGGCCGGGATCCGTTCCAATCTGTTCCCCCCAGCCGAGCAACGTCTCAAGGACGTCCTCGACCTCCTCTTCCTCGTCCAGACGGGTGGCGGCGGTGATCTCGAGCTCCGTTTTCGCCAAGAGACTGCCCAGCAGGTGCAGGCGGTCTTCTTCCTGCGGCCCCTTGGGTCGTTTCACCGGATCTGCCACCGGCTCAGCCGCCAGAGCGGCCAGCGCTGCGTAGATCTGCTCAGCACTTACCGGGTGCTCGCTACTGATGCTCACGCCTTCAGCATCACCCAGCGAAGGCGTGGCCGCCCGCTCAGACACGAAGGAGTACGGCGGTGACGGCGCCGTCTCGGTGAGGGCGCCGGCATCCGCGGCGTGCGCCCGGAGTCGATCGCCCTGTCGCTCCTGTGGAACGTCATGACGGCCGTGCCGTACGGACGACTCTTGCCGGTGAACAGCTAGGGGCCCCACCGGGTACCGACGGCGTCCGGCCACCGCTTCCGGCCACCGCTTGCGGGCAGCCCGCCGCGTAGTACGCCGTCGCGGCCGCCCGCCGAGGACTCGGACGAAGCGAACGGCCCCGCCGGGTGACTGGGTGCGGCGGCCAGCGCGTGCGCGGCCTCTTCGGCGTCACCGGCGCCGACGAGGAGGGCTCCCCCCTCCTGCAAGGTCACCCGATGCCAGGGTTCGAGATCGTCGGGAGCTGGACGTCAGGGGCTCAGGGAACTCCGGGCCGGGGTTGTCGTCCGTTGGAACGACTCCAGGGTCCGTCACCCCTCTCCGGCACGGCACCGTGGCTCGGGAGTGCGGTGCGACACAGCGCGACGCCGAATGCGCAGTCCGGATTGTCACCGAGCAAGGCCGAGACCGCGACCTGTGCCGGTCTCGGCTTTACTGTGCGTGCTCCTGCGGCGGCACCTAGAGTGGGCGCCCCTGTTGGGCCAGACAGGTACTTTGAGAAGCCTCCGGCCTGCGCAGTCCCTCGGGATGCTTGTTCAGGTCAGGCAGCCAAGGTCTGGGTCGCTTTCGCGGCCGCACGGCGGTCCGCCCGCATCTCCTCCAGCAGGGCGTCGGCGGCGATGAGGGCTTGGTCCAGCGACTGGGTGCCGGTGATGACGCACAGCGTGTAGGAGGTGTCCTGCAGTTCTCGGCTCGAGTGGCCGGTGGGCTGCAGGTCGTGGCGGAAGCGGGCGTCGGCGAAGCGGGCCAGCACCGCGCGCAGTTCCTTCTCCGCAGGCAGCAACACAGCGACAACCTCTCTCGAAAGGCGGGCCGTCTCACCGGGGCCCGCGGCATCCGTGAGCGCACACCCGGCGGGTGGCACCAGAGCTGGAAGCGGTAGATACGTCCTCCGCCGAGTCGTCTGCCCCCGCGAGATCACCGTATGCGCCATTCCTGCCGCGTTCCGCTGACGACACTCCTCACTACTCTTCCCCGCACTGCCCCGGGCAGCGATCAGGTCATGCCATGAGCTCACCAATCTCCGCCTGACACAGGGCATGACCCGCCCTCTGGTCCCGAGACCACCAACCCGGCGAACGTAGGCGGTCACAGCGCTGATGACTCTCTGTGCGGTGAGAACGTACGACCGGTGGCTGGTTCACCTGCCGGTGGACCGGCTAACCGATGGCCGGGCCCGATGACGGCGTCCTGGCGTCGGGCTTCCGCGGGGCTGTCATCGCGCCGACCGGGCGGTGTTGGTGCGCACATCGCCTCCCCGGGCCCTGAGGGGTACGCCCGCTTCGCTGAGCACGCGATGTACGAAGCCGTAGGACCGACCATGGGTCTCGGCTATGGCGCGGATTGATCGGCCCTCGCCGTACTCCCTCGCGAAGGCTTCGGCCAGCTGCTCGCGCGCGCCACCTGTGATCCATTTCCCCTTGTGCATCACCATCTCCTCTCGAAACGTCGAGACGTGATCACCGATTGCCCGCGAAGCCGCCATCCATGTGGCTGAGATGCCCAGTTGCAACGAGCTGCGGCACTGGCTGCCTGTCAGCGGCCACGGTGCAGTGCCAACGGGCGCAGCTGCCGCATCGTCAGGTTCATGTGGTACCCGCTCAGCTCTCTTCCCCCGCCGCCGTGCTGGGAAGGCCCAGTTCACAGGCTCGTGCAACCCGCTTTGCAGCATCGACCGCTTACGAGTGCCCTGGTGAGTCCACGGCCGCCCCGAAGCGCGCGGACGACGGCGCCCTCGCGGTCGACGTCATCAAGTGGTGACCGGCACCGCCACCGCACGCGTCACAGCGTCCCGGTCGTCCCCTTCCCGGACGCGCTGCCCGCGAGCCACTGGTCCCATCCCAGGTTGAAGGCGGCGTAGCCGTTGTCGGCCGGGGCCTTGGCTCGGGGAGAGCCCGTGATGGTGACGGGGTCGCCCTGCTTGACCTGGCCGTAGAACCACTTGGCGTCCGACATGGACAGGTGGACGCAGCCGTGCGAACCGCGGGCGCTGCCGCTGCCCGGATTGGGGTCGCCGGTCGAGTAGTGCACGTACGTGCCGGACTGGGTCAGGTGGACGTCCCAGGGCAGCGTCAGGTCGTAATAGTTGGGGCTGCCCTTGTCGCAGCTGATGCCGACACTGCAGGAGGTCATGTGGACCTTCTCCTGCTTGTCGATGACGGCCATCGTGCCGTTCCACGTCGGATACTCAGAGCTGCCCGCGTTGATCGACAGGGTGCGCAGCACCTTGTTGTTCCGGGTCACCTTCATGGTGTGGCCGACTACCGAGACATCCGCGCGCACGTCGTCGCCGATCTTGAAGGTGTGCGTGTAGCTGCGCACGCCGTAGCGCCCGTTGCCGTTGCTGACGCCCTTCATGTCGGCGTCGATCTTCACCTGCGTGCCGGCGGGCCAGTACGTCTTCGGCCGCCAGTCGGCGCGCTTGTCGCCGAACCAGTGCCAGGCGCCGACCACCGGCTGCGAGGCGCTCACCTTCATGTGCTTCTCCACCGTGGCCCGGGCCTTAGCCGCCACCGGGTTCGTGAAGACCACCGAGATCGGCATGGCGACACCGACCGTGTTTCCCGTCTGCGGGGTGATCGTCTCCAGCAGCATCGGCGGGCCCGCGGGTTTCGTCGGTGACGGAGAGGCACTCGTGCCCGGCTCGCCCGACGCCTTTGCGTCGCCCCCGCCCGCCTTGTCACTGCCGCCCCCACCGCAGGCACTCGCGCCCACCAGCATCGCACCCGTGACGAGTACGATCCCTATGCCGCCCTTGCGCCGTCCCACGACCCGCCCCGCTCTCTAGCTCTTCGGCCCTGACGGGCCCCACTCCCTGTAAGACAGCGAGGTGCGGGCCGCAGTTGCGTGCGTCGCGTAAAACGTGTCTCAAAACTCGGTGCGCACCGACGGATCGGGAACGATGGGGGCGCGAGATCGCCGCCTCGCACGCGCGACGGAGCTGGCCTGTGGCGGTGAGGGCCGTGTTTCGGCTGGTTGATGCGGCTCACGCCTGGATGAGGCCCACGGTGACGGCATAAGGTCGTGGCGGAGGAAGCCGGCGTAGCCCCGCCGGACCCCTACCGCACCCGGCGCCGGTGGAGAAGACCTGTACGGCCTTCACCGGGGCACTGCTCGACACCTGAGCCTGGAGCCGGAGGCCCGGGGACGTTTCGTTCCGTAGGCTCGGCGGCGGGATGACCAGCCTCAGCATCGTCTGGCTCGTGCACGGCCGGACCGGCACCTTCGCCGCGGCCGGCCCGGTCAGCGGCGGGTTCGCGGTGACCGACGCGTTCGTGGCAGCACAACTGGCCCGGCTCGTCGACCGGTTCGGGCAGACCCGGGTTCTGCCGCCCTCACTGCCCGCCCACGCCGTGGCGGTGGCCGTCCTCGCGTCCCTGGTCGCCGCCGATGCCTTCAGGAGGGGCTGGATCGTGGCACCGGTCAGGACCACGACCAGTCCGAGCCCGAACGGCGAGCCGACCGCGAGCAACAGCGAAGTACCGAGCATGAGGGCACTGGTCGCCGCCAGCAGTTGCTCCGGCGGCGTGGCACTCCACCGGCGCAGCCCGTGCAGTCCTCCGGCCGGCAGACCCCTGCAACTGGAGACGGCGAAGATCGGGGCCGCGGCGCCCGGTGCACCGTGCTCCACCACGAAGGCGGTCACCCACACCTGCATGGCACCGAAGAAGACCCCTAGGGGTGAAATTGAGGCCCATCAGTACGAAGACCGCGTTCTCCTGGCTCGGCTCCGCCAGCGCGGCGGGCTCGGCCGCCGCGGCGGCAGGCTCCGGCTGGGCGATCGACTCTCTCAGGGCACGCGGTGGCTTCACGGTCACCGCCGCGGCCGCCGCCGCGATGACACTCCGGAGCCTCGCCGGCCTACGACTGCTGCGCACACCGAAGGGGATTGGCTGCGGGCCTTCATGCTCAGCCTGCCGATTCCTCTGATCGCGTGGTGGCTGTGCCCGTCGCGGCCCTGGCTTGCCCTCGGTTGGGCATGCGCGAAGTCGTACGTGGCCCAGTCGCTGACCGTGAGGTCCCCGATGCGCTGGTAGAGGGCGCTGCCAGTCGCGTTGGGCGCGTTCGTCAACAGTGCGACCTCCGTTCCACCCCCGGCCAGCGCGGCTCGGCTCACCTCGACTGTCAGCGCCCGCGTAGCCGCGCCCGCGGCGTACAGTGCCAGCGCTTTTCGGTAGCGCGGGGCAGGATGTGGCGGCTTACCGATTTCGTGGTCCTCCCAAGACGCCGGCCAGGGAACGCGGGATCGGCCGGCCTTCGTGCCACCCTCGCCAGAGAAAGCCACCCGCAGCGCTCCGATAGCATGTTCGAACTCGCGATGGTTGCCCTCATCGCCCGTCCTGCACGTAATAACCCACATCAAACAAACAGGCCAAACGATTGATATCTAGAGCATCGCGGGTGTTTTCGCGGATAAACGGCAAAATCGCGTTGGCTACGTGGCGTCAACCGCGGGCGATACTGTGGGCCACCGCGGGGGTGGCGGCCCTCGGATTCCTCATCGCGCTGGAGATCGCCGCACGTCGGTACTGCGGCGTGCCGGGGCCGATTACCAATCAGGTGCGAGAGGTGATATTCGCCCCCAAACCGGGCCCGCTGTACGGCGGTATGGCGTTGATGATGGTGGTGCTCACCTGGCGGCAACGGTTCATCGCGGCTGGTGTCGCGATCGGCATCGATGTCGTCTTCTTTCTGGTGCGGTGGGCGGTCGACGCCAAGATGACCGATGGCCGTTTCTTCGGCAACGGCGCGTTGTGGGTCATGTTGGGCTGTGCGGTCATCGCTGTCACGCGCCGCACCGGCCGGGAGCGCGTCCTGCTGCTGAAGGGCGTCGGGCTGGGCCTGTTGCTGGTGGCCGGTCGCAAGGCCGGCGACACCTGGCTACTCATCACGTCGAAGACCCGGCCGATGCCGCTCGACCAGTACGTGGCAACCGCCGATCACGCGCTGGGCAATCCCTCGTGGCTGGTGGGCCGGGTTGTCGCGGCCACCGACCCCATAGGCACCCATCTTCTCGAGTTGGTCTACGCGCAGCTCGCGGTGGCCGCGGTTGTCGTCGCGCTGTACCAGCTGCGTAACGTGGCGGCCGAGCGCCGATTCCCCCGCCATCATCTGGTGCGCACCTTTCTGGTGATCGGTCTCCTCGGGCCGGGCATCTACATGCTCTTCCCGGTGGTCGGGCCGGTCTTCGCCTACGGCCCGGGCGCCTCCGGCACCGGCGGCGTGCACTGGGCCGTGGCCAACCTGTGGCCGCACACGCCGCCACCGATCAGCACCCCGCACCCGATGTCATACGACGAGATCACCCCCCGCAACTGCATGCCCAGCCTGCACACCGCGTGGGCTACCGCAATCTTCATTCACTCCCGCAAGGGCCCACGGACACTGCAATTCGGAGGCGCGTTCTGGCTGGTTGCCACGCTCAGTGCGACGCTGGGCTTCGGGTACCACTACGGCGTGGATCTCGTCGCCGGCGTGGTGTTCGCGCTCACGATCGAGGCAGCGCTGCGCTCCCTCGAACGGGGCTGGGACCGGGCAGGAATCCAGCTGGTCGGCTACGGCGCGACGGTCTTCGCCGCGCTCCTGGTGTCGTACCGCTATCTGCCGGTTGAGATGGCCGGACATCCGTGGGTGTTCGGTCCGCTTCTCATTCTGGCGATGACCTCGGTGATTTACGGCTATGTACGGACCACCAAACTATGGGAACCGGCGGCCGCACCAATGCTGCGACCGGAACCGCAACCCGAACCGGTTTGAATCGTGTGGCACCAGGTCGCGGCTGAGTGCTTGCAGCGGCTGCAGAGTGTGGTGGCAAGGTGCACGCGGGGCCGCCGGTCACGGCAGCCACTGGCTGCGGGAACCAGTGCCCCGGTCACTTGATGCCGGTGACTGCGGGCGCTGCATGTGTGTTCCCGGCCGGCCACCCGCGTTACTGCTCGTGATGTGTGGGAACACATGCCACATCCACTGAGGAGATCGCGCGGCCTGCGCACGACGCGACGCGAAGCACAGGTGCGGGCTGCGCGGCTGAGGAAAGGACTCCTATGACGAAGGCGCGGGACATCATGACCGGCGGGGCCGAGTACATCGGCGCGGACGAAACGGTGCTGGACGCGGCCCGCAAGATGAAGGACCTCGGGGTAGGGGCTCTGCCGATCTGCGGTACCGACAACAAGCTCAAGGGCATGCTGACCGACCGGGACATCGTGGTGAAGGTCCTCGGGGTGGGCAAGGATCCCGCCACCTGTCCCGCCGGGGACCTCGCCCAGGGCGAGGCGGTCACCATCGGCGCCGACGACGACGTGGAAGAGATTCTGCGCACGATGGCCGAGCACAAGGTCCGCCGGCTGCCCGTGATCGACGGACACGATCTGGTCGGCATGGTGGCCCAGGCCGACGTCGCACGCTCCCTGCCCGACCCCAAGGTCGGTGAGCTGCTGCAGGCTCTGTCCACCGACTGAGAGCACACCGGTACGTCGAGCCCTGGCCGCTGCTGCCGGAACGTGGGCGAAGGGCGGCCGGGGCCCGGGGGCATACGGGTCGGCACCCCGACCACGACTGCCGGCCGCCGCTACCGGGCACCATGCATCGCGGCAGGCGGCAGTCACCGTCGACTGCGTCCAACAAGTAGGTACCGGTCAGCTGCGCGGAGACCACCCTGTCCCCATCACGGTTCACCACGCTCACGCTCGGCCACCGGTCTGCGCCGTGATTCGATCTGAGGCCATGTCCGAGGCGGATGGCACCGAGACCGCCTTCATCAAGGCCGTCATCCCGGAGAAGAAGGACCAGGCCGCCAACCGGAAGAACAAGGGCAGCAGGGGCGGCCGGTCGGTCAGCCACGACGCCGAGCTCTACAAGGCCAGGAACACCGTCGAGCGCCTGATCAACAAACTGAAAGCCTGGCGCGGAATCGCCACCCGCTACGACAAGAGACCCGAAAGCTACCTCGCCGGCCTACATCTCCGCGCCTCCATGATCTGGATCAAGGACCTCACGCGAACCATTCTGTGATCACGGTCAGTTACAGGACCGGTCGGGAGTCAGGCTGTCAGCGCCGCAAGCTCCGCGTTGGCGCGCTCGGCGACCAGGGCGAGGACGCGACCGGCGGCGGCCAGGTCCTCGGCGGGTATCCCGCCCCAGATCCGGGCGGTGATGGGGGCGGTCTCCGCGCCGGCGGCGGCGAGCAGCTCGCGCCCCGCGTCCGTGGGGCGAAGGCGCGTGCCGTCCGTGATGAGCAGTTGCTTGGCCAGCAGCTCGTCGAGGGTGGCGCGGATGTCGGCCGGGTCGGCCTTGAGGGAGTCCTGGACCTGGGCGATGAGATCGTCCGGCGTCCGTGGGGTGTCGGTGGTGATGGCGGCGCGCAGGGCGACCTGCTGCTGGAACGAGGCGCCGTGCCGGGCCAGGACTTGTTCCAGTACGCCGCGGGCGGCGTAGTGAGCCAGGCCGAGGGCGCGAGCGTCGGCGATGGGTGCAGTGTTGGACGCGGTGGCGGTCATGGTGTTCTCCTCTGGTCGTTCGGCAGGGATGGAGTGAGAGATGCGTCGAGCAGGGTCGTCAGCTCGTCGGTGAAGGCGCGCGTCCGCAGGGCGCCGAGGCCGCCGAGTGGCTCCAGCAACTGCTGGTGCAGTTCCTGGACCACGTCGATGGCCTGCCGCGTGACGGCCTGGCCCTGCTCGGTGAGGGCGAGCTGTACGGCGCGCGGGTCGCGGGGATCGCGGGTGCGCTCGATCAGGCCGGCCGACTCCAGGGCGCGTGTCAGCTTCGAGACGTACAGCGCCTCCAGGCGGGCGTGGTCGGCGAGGCGGCGCTGACTGGGCCGCTCGCCGGCGCGCTGCATGCCGTGCAGCGATGCGACCAGCGAGTACTGCGCGTGGGTGAGGCCCAGCGGCGCCACCGCGCGATCGACCGCGACGCGCCACTTGTTGGCGAGCCGCCACACCAGGAATCCGGGCGTGGGGCCCGGTGAAACCTTGCTCATGCCGAATAGATTACATGGCTACTATGTCCATGGATACTATTTTCCGGTGGGTGTGACGGCGCCCCCAGCTCGGCGCGACAACGGACCGACAGAACGCCTCCAGCAGGACCGCCTTCGCCGCCCCGTCACATGATCAAGACTGAAGACAGGCCCTAGCGGACTAATGGCATCGGGATGGGCGTCCAGGTCGCCCGGCGCGACGGCTGGGGCACCCCGGAGCCGGTGAACGTCTCCTTCGACTGCTCCAAGTTCAGGTACGCGTACGGGGGCAACTTCGCCTTCTTGAAAGACGGCGCCCAGCCGCCGTAACAGCACACGGACGGGGGCACGGCGCTTGCGGCGTGCCCCGGTTCCGATCGGGCTGCCGGTCAGTGCATGAGGGGGGTGACGGAGCGGGCGTGGTTCCACATCCCGTGCAGTTGCTCGAGGGGCCGCTGCTGTTCACCGTGCAGGGCGTTGAGGACCACCAGGCATCCGGTGAGGGCCGGTACCACCCACTGCACGCAGGCAAGCTGCCGCTGAGCCTTGTCGATGTCGAGGGGGGACTTGGCCGCTTTCTCGGCGTCCTGGGGGTCTGAGGAGGAGGCGAGTTCGATCTTCTTGCCGAGGAGACGGGCGTAGGCGGTGGTTGCCAGAGCCACTGCGGTGATGACCGTCTTGGCCGTGGTGGACGCGGCCACGCCTTGCTGCTTGGCGACCCGGTGGGCGTTGACGGCCAGCAGGCCTCCGCCCCCGTACAGGTGAGCACCGATCGCGGCGGCATTGACCGGCGCCCACTTCGCCCAGCCGGCGGACGCGATGCGCGTCTGGGCCGTCTCCGTGGAGCCTTCCTGCCGCGCTGCGCCGTTGAGTCCCACCGCGCCCATCAGGGAGCCGCCGAACCAGGCCGCCAGTCCCAGATCGTGCAGACTGCGGATGACGGTATTGCGTCCGGACATGGCTGTGCTCCTTCTGAGTGCGGAAAGCATGAACCGACAGAGAAGTCGACTCCCAGACCACCTTCGCCCGGTCCTGACCCGGCCGCTATCACTGATGGCCCAGACGGGGACCCGCTCGCAACGACACTGCTCGAGCGTGCCCGCACAGCACGGACCTCGTCGGGACGGGGTCGTTTTCGTCCCGGACAGCCGCAGCAGCTCGTGCATCGCCGTACCGGTTGGGGACGCGGCAGGCGAACTGGACGGCCGTGCAGTAGCTGGTGGGGACACCGTCGGTGGGCGGGATGTCCGGCTTGGCGCGCCTGGGGCCGGGGATGAGGGCGAAGTCGCCGATGACGGTCGCTGCCAGGGTGACGGCCGAAGGGACCGCCCTGCGATGATCAGCGCGGCCACGCCGCTGTCCGACGGTGTCTGGTGCAGGACGATGTAGGGGGCTGACGTGGTCGGGCAGGGGCATGTGTTCCTGCCCGACCGGGGGATGGCCCGGGTACGTGCGCAGGGGAAGTGCGGGCGGCGCCTACTGGATGCGGCGGCCGGAGAGGGCGCGGCTGATGGTCAGGCGCTGGATCTCACTGGTGCCTTCGTAGATGGTGAAGATCTTGGCGTCGCGTGCCCAGCGCTCGACGGGACAGTCGCGGGTGTAGCCGTTGCCGCCGAGGATCTGCAGGGCGCGCTCGGTGGCGCGCACGGTGACCTCGCTGGCCTTGAGCTTGGCCATGCTGCCTTCGGCGCGGGCGAAGGGCTTGCCGCGCATGAACATGTGGCTGGCGCGCCAGACGAGAAGGCGGGCGGCGTCGATCTCCATCGCCAGGTCGGCCAGGGTGAAGGCGACGGCCTGGTTGTCGATGATCGGCCGGCCGAACTGCTCGCGGATGCCGGCGTATTCCAGGGCGTACTCGTAGGCGGCGCGGGCCACGCCGACGGCCATTGCGCCGATGCCGGGCCGCGTCGTCTCGAAGGTGGCCATGGCGGCGGGGACGCGGACGCGGGTTGTTCCTTGCCGGGCGGTGGCCAGGCGCTGGTCCACGGCCTCCTTGCCGCCGAGGACCAGGTCGGCGGGGATGCGTACGTCGTCGAGGACGACCTCGGCGGTGTGAGAGGCGCGCAGTCCGTGCTTGGAGAACTTCTGTCCCTGGCTGAGGCCGCGGGTGCCGGGAGGGATGAGGAAGAGCGCGTGACCGCGGGCGCCGAGGTCGTGGTCGGTTACCGCGTTGACGACATGGACACGGGCGATGCCGCCGTTGGTGGCCCAGGTCTTGGTGCCGTTGAGCACCCACTCCTTGGTCGTCCCGTCGTAACGGGCGTGCGTGCGGATGGCGGCGGCGTCGCTGCCGGCGTCCGGCTCACTGGCACACAGCGCCGCCACGGTGAGGTCGCCGGGGGTGCCGAAGAACTCGGGCAACCAGGTGTCGATCTGTTCCTTGGTGGCGGCGCCGAACAGGGCCGCGACCGGCAGGAAGGTGCCCAGCAGCGCCTGGCCCATGCCACCGTCGCCCCAGAGGATCTCCTCGGCGACCACGGGCTGCAGAAGACCGGTGGGGTCGGCGAGCATCTGCAGTGCGAAGTCGGGTGTGTAGAGGCCGATCCTGGCAGCTTCCTCGATCACGGCCCACGGCATCTCCTCGCGCTCGTCGTACTCGGTGGCCCCAGGGCGCACGTACTTCTCGGCGAAGCCATGGGCCCATCTCACGGGCCTCGGCGATCTCGGGTGGCAGGTCGAACAGGTCGGGGGGCGTCTTGGCGGTGGTCACAGCGAGAGCCTCCTCAGGATGGCGGTGCGGAGTGGTCAGCGGCCGGTGAAGACGGCGTCGCGGCGTTCGATGAAGGACGTCACGCCTTCGGCACCGTCGGCGGTGCCGATGAGCCGGGCGATGTCCGGGCGCAGCTCGGCGATGGCCGCGGCATCGCCCAGCTCGCGGGCCCGGTGAGCCGAGGCGAGGGCGGTGCGCACGCCCAGGGGCGCGGACCGTTCGCTGATGACACGAGCGATCTCCTTGGCCCGCTCGACCGCCGTCGCACCGTCGCAGACGACTTCCTGTACGAGACCGATGCGGTGAGCCTCGGCGGCGTCGAACTCCTCGCCGGTGAGGATCCAGCGCATGGCGTTGCCCCAGCCGGCTTCGCGAGGGAAGCGGAAGGTGGCTCCGCCGAAGGGGTAGATCCCGCGGCGAATCTCGAACTGGCTGAAGCGGGCGTCCTGGGCGGCCACGCGGATGTCCGCGGCGAGCAGCAGCTCGATGCCCAGGGTCATCACCCATCCCTGTGCGGCCGCGACGACGGGCTTGGACCAGGTCCCGTCCAGCCGCCACGGGTCGCGGCCGCCCTCCGGGGCGGCGAACTCACCCGAGGCCAGTTCGGCGCCGACGTCGAGCATGTCCAGCCCGCCGGTGAAGTGGTCGCCGTGGGCGAACAGCACCCCGCACCACAGGTCGTCGTCGGACTCCAGCATGCCGTAGGCGGCAGACAACTCGCTGATCATCTGCTTGGTGAAGGCGTTGCGCTTGGTGGGGCGGTTCAGGCCCATCAGCAGCACGTGGCCGTCCCGTTCGACGGTGACTGCGGCTGCGCCCACAGGCTTGGAGCTCATCACTCCTCCTCATAAGTTGCATGATGAGACTCACGAGACGCTAGTGGGGTCAGGTCACCGAGGGCAAGTGAATCTCATGATGAAACTGATAAGCTCTGCGTCATGAGACGGACCTCGTTCGACGGCTGGCCCTGCTCCATCGCCCGCACCGTCGACATCCTGGGAGACGGCTGGACACTCCTGGTGCTGCGCGAGGTCTTCTACGGCGAATCCCGCTTCGACGGCTTCATCACCTCGCTCGGCATCGCCCGAAACACGCTCACCGACCGGCTCAGACGCCTGGAGGACGCGGGCCTGCTACAGCGGCGCGCCTACCAGAGCGACCCGGTCCGCCACGAGTACCTGCTCACGGACAAGGGCTGCGACTTCTTCGGGGTCCTCGCCGCGATCAACGCCTGGGGCGACCGATGGCTGGCCGGCGACGAGGGCATCCCGGTGGTCATGCACCACACCACGTGTGACCACGAGACTCAGGCCAAGGTGGTCTGCTCCTCGTGCGGCGAATCGCTGAGCCACCAGGAGGTGGCCGTCCGGACCGGGCCCGGCTACCCGGCCCGGCTGCTCGACAACCCCGACATCGAACGGCGATTCACTCCCGACAGCCGCGCGGAACATACCGGCGGTGGCTGAAACCCGTCGGCCGGCGTCCGGTCTGGTCGCCACAACCCGAGGCTCCCACGCCGCCAGTACTCCATCCAGCGCCGTCGCGCCCGGCAACTGCCCACTCACGAAGGCGATTCGGGGTCGGTGCCCTGCTTCGAGCGCAGCAGCTCCCGCCCATGACTGCGGTTGCTTGCCCGTGGTCAGCCGGTGTTCGACGGGTTCACCCACGTCGTAGTGGGGTGCGGTCTCTGGTTTCTCAAGCCGGGCATGGCAGTGGCTGGTGCCAGGGGCGGCGGAGGGTTCGGTCTACCTGGTTCAGCCCGGCTCGTGTCTTCAGTAGCCTCACACCATGCTCTCCGACACGGTCGCTGTAGGCGTTCTCACCTTCATCGGCACCGGGTTGGCCACGGGAGCTGGACTGTGGCAATGGCAGCGAGCCCAGGCTCGCGAAGCACGGGCGAGCTTCCACGCCAAGCGGGTGGAGGCTCTGGGGGAGGTGTGGGAGGCACTGTCCGCGCTTGAGGAAGCCCAGCGTACGTCCCTCTCTCACCGGGATCCCCCTGCCGAGACCGGGGCAAGCAGGCTGGCGCAGGTCAACCTCCTCCTTCTGCGGCGCTCGCCCTTCCTCCGGCCGGACGAGCAGGAGTGGGCGCAGGCTTTCGCGCAGCATCTGGCGGAAATCGACACCTTGGTCCGGGCGGGGCTGGGCGACACTCCACCCGATGACGACTGGTGGGAAACGACCGCGCTGATACCCCCCTCATCACATGTAGCGGCCTTGGCCGCACATCAACTCATGATCCTGCGCGGCAAGTTGGGCGGACGTTACGCTGCGGTCGTGCGAGGAGACAGCGAATGAAGCCGCGTCGTGGACGGTTCTGACCTGCTGGGATGTCCCTCGAACGGTGCGCCGGACACGATCGGTGCGCTGTACGGCGCTCTCCACCACGGCCGGATCGATGCCGGGCGGCCATTGCGGACGCCGGCCGCGCTGTCTCAGCCCACAGCGGCCGACAGCCGGCTCGTCCCGGCCGTGGACGTGAGCAACTGCCTGGGACGGGACGCGCCGTGCAGCGCGGAGCGTGGCTGTGGTCGGGTAACCGGCGTGGCGGATGGCGTCCATCTGGCCGACGGTGCTTCACCGCGCTTGAACTGGTGCTCTCAGCGCCCCCGTCCGTACACGCCGACGGCTCCCGACCTGCGAAACCAGGTGGGAGCCGTTCGGAGTTAGCCGGACGCGTAGGGCGTTCAGCGGGTCACGCGTGACGGTGCGAGTGTCGGTTGCCGACGACGATGCGGTAGAGAGCGAGCAGGATGAGGGAGCCGACGATCGCGGCGATCCAGGTGGAGAGTTCGAAGAATCCGTCGACAGAGTCGACGCCGAAGATCACCTTGCCGAGCCAGCCGCCGAGCAGGCCGCCGGCGATGCCGATGAGCATGGTGATGATGAGGCCGCCCGGGTCCTTGCCCGGCATGATGGCCTTGGCGATCGCGCCGGCGAGCAGGCCGATGATGATCCACGCGATGATGCCCATAGTGCATCTCCGTCCCGTCGTGTAAAGGCTGTGTCAGCTCATCGTCTTTACCGTTCGCCGCCGAACAAACGTGTCCCTTGGAACGCACGCCTGAGGACGCACCCCAGCCCTTGGCGGCGAAGACCACCGAGCACAGGACCCGGATGCTCAACACACGGGCCTGTCACTGGACCGCGCGCCCAGGTCACCCAGGTTCGCGGGCGGCACCGGCTGGGAGAAGACCCGCCCCGACCGCGGGAGACAAAGTGGGACGGTTGGGAGGCGACCAGCCGATGGGCTGTCTCGCGCTCGGTCCGGCGCAAACTGGGGCCGCTTCAAACCGACCGGGTGGAGCCGACTCACACCGTCGCGGCCACCCGCGGGCTGATCGCGGTCTCAGCGGTCAGCAGCCGCAGCAACGGAGGCCCGCTGGATCCCCGCCGGGGCCTGGCGCGCATGCCTTGCGGTCGGCAGCGTGGGCCAGGCAGCCGGGCGTGGCCCGGGTCCATGCCGCTGCGTGCGCGGCCGGGGGATGACGTCCGCACGCGTGCAGTGCTCAATTCTGTCCCGCGGGAAGGTCACGTCGCACGTGCCGCCGGCGGGCCGGAGGCCGTTCGGGTGCCTGATCGCGCCCATGTGGGACATGACTGTCGATGGGACCGAGGAGACGGCGTGCAGTACCCGGTCCTGGCCTCCCCGGGCGTGGACCTTCGCCCGAGGCGTCCCACCTCGTGGCGATCAATGCGGTCACGGGATGTACGGACAGTCGCCGGCGATCTCGTGGCGATCCGACGGCTCGGCCCGTCTACGCCTCGAACTCGGTCAGGTCGATGGTGTGAACGCGCAGCGGATAGCCGTACACCGGGTGTGTCGTCTCGCGTTCCGGCACCATGCCGAGCTTGCGGATGACGTTCTCGGAGGCGTCGTTATCCACTCGGTTGATGCTGATGACGCGGTCGAGGCCACGGTCCTGGAGGGCGAACTCCAGGACCGCTTGGGCGGCTTCGGACGCGTATCCCTGGCCCCAGAACTGTGAGCCGAGCCGCCAGCTGATCGCCACGGCGGGCAGTACCTCCGGCAGGAACTCGGGCACGGACAGACCCGTGAAGCCGGCCAGTTCACCCGAGGCCAGCAGCTCGACGGCGAAGAGCCCGAAGCCCTCCTCGTCCCACTCTTCCTCCCACCTCTCGATGGCCTGCGCCGTGTGGTCCAGGTCGTGCACCGAGCCGTCGTCGATCCAGTGCATGACCCGCGGGTCCGCGTTGATCTCCGCCATTGCCGCCAGGTCGTCGTCATGCCAGCGGCGGAGGAGGAGGCGGGGGGTGTGGATCTCAGTCATGGCGCCCATCCTGCCGCAGGTGAGGGCCTCATCAGTAATTGGTGCTTGCCCGCGTCGCCGCTCCAGAACCGCAAGGCCTCAGGCCGCCTGCACCGCACATAGTGGTGTCCCAGAGTCTGATCGTCCCCGTCAGCCGTTCAGCGTCCAGCGCCGACCGGGCTGGCACGGGGGCGCGGCCGGACTGCGGGGCGCGGGTGTTCTGCGGGGCGCGGACGAGAAGGGCAGCGCCGGCCTGCACCAGACGTGCTCCCCGGGGGGCCGGGAGTTCAACGCCGGAGGGTGGGTGCTGCTGTCGGTCGTGGGCCGGCTGCGGGTGTCGGCTCAGACGGCTGTCGACCGACGCTGGTGCGGCATGCTCCAGCCTTCCGCGAGCCTCGACGGATGAACATTGTGCCCGCCGCCGAAGAACTCGCAGAACTTCATGATCAACGGGTCCCAGCCGAGCGGGTCCACGTGCTGCGTTCCCGGGATGACCAACTTCTCCTCGACGTGGGCGCGAATGACCTCGACTTCGAAGGCGGTGGCGAACTCGGTCGGACTGCCGAAGGGATGGGCCGAAAGAACCCGGCACTCCAGCTGGATCGGACATTGCGCGACTCGAGGCGCTCGGACGAGGTCCGACGGCTGTTCGGTCAGTTGTCCGGCCGAGAACTTGTCGGGCTCGTATCGGTATCCCTGCTGCGCCTTGCGGTCCGGCACGTCCCGCTTCCCGGTGGTGAGTGCGATCCGGTCAACGGCATCGACCATCGCGGATGAAGGCAAGTTGAGTACGCATTCGCCTTCCCGCAGCAAATTCGCGGTGGTCTGGGCGCTGTTGCCCAGACCGAGCATGCAGGACTGGCCCAGCCACCACGCGGAGGACATCGGCGCAAGGTTGGCTGTGCCGTCTTCGTTGACTGAGCTGATCAGCACCACCGGAGTTCCGAAGTACAGGACCTTCAGCCCGGGGACGACATGCATGTGCTGTGCCTTTCGCAGAGTGCCTGGTCTGACAGGCCCGGGTGCAGGAACACGAGCCACCGCTGACTCTCCCGTGAGCGGGATCAGCCGCGCTGGCGGAAGCGCGACATTGCGTTCCGCCCGAGTGCGACATCGTCGGCGGACTCGACCGGGTCTTCGCTTCACCGAGACGCCGTCCGAAGAGCTGTCCGGTAACCGGCGAGGGGCGAGTGAGTCGATCGCGTACGCGGGGGAATATCACCGCCGAGCCCCGCCGCGGAGCACCGCCCGAGCCATCACCGTCCGGGCGACACGCCCCCCGTCACCGTCTGGGCGACAACGCCCCCCGACCCGTTGCCGCCCGCACCACGCGCAGCTCCCCACGGCTGGCCGTACAGGCGGCGGCGTGCCCAAGGTGACAGCAAATTCGAACAAGCGATCTAATACCGGTATGGACGCCACCGACTTCCCCGACGATCTGGTGCAGACGCAAGCCGCCTGGAACGCCACCTACGACGCGCTTGCCGCGCCCCGCCACCGGGACACCACCGCTCTGCGCCGCCGCCTGCTGCGCCTGTCCGTACGGCTGTGGTGGCACCCGTACTGGAACACCGCCTGCTCGGTGCCGGTGGCGCGCACCGAGCTGCGGCAGCTGGCCCGCACGCGGGGAGCCGCTCGGGCGGCGTGAGGGTCGTCTGACAGAGGTTGCGCCTAGGGACGGGCAGGAGGCGGGGAACGTCGGCGGGGGGAGAGGCCGGGGTGGGTGCAGTGCCGGTGCGCGGGTGCCGGGGTGCGGAATGCCTCCACCGGCCGGATACGTCGCGGGCGCTGTCGACGCCGACTTGTCGTTCTCCGGACCTTGCCGTGTCTCACGAGACGTAGGCCCGTCGAAAGGACCGGGCCGGTGACAGTCTCGGCTCTGGCTGCCGCGGCAGCGGGCGGATACGGCCGGCCGGGCCCTCGTGGATATTCGTGCCGGAGCAGCTGTGAGGGCTGCTCCTGGGCGGGCTCCGTGACCGACTCATCTCGACCGTCTTCACTTACCGTGACGGGCATGGATTGACGCTCACCGTGGCGGTACTCAAGCTGGTGTCGGGGCCGGCGGAAGGGATCGTGATCGTGAGTGGTGGGCGGAGTGAACTCCCTCGGCTGCTGACGGCAGCGGAGAAGGCAGCGCCGGTGGAAGCCGTTGACGTCGTCGCGGAGGACCTGCGGCGGCGATTCCGGGCCCGAAATGTCTTTTTCCTCATCGTGGACCTGACTGGGAAAGCGGTGGCACGGCTGTCCATTGCCGGCGCCGCGGAAGGGGGGCGGGAAGCGGAGCGGATCCCGATGTTCGGCAGCGTCTACGAAAAGGTGATCCGAACCCAGCGGCTGTACCAGGAGGCGGCCGACCAGGGACAGCGGGTGATCGTGCCGGTCACCAATCGGGGGGACGCGATCGGGCTGCTGGAACTTCTCCTGCCGGCTGCCCCCGGCGAGGACGTCCTTGACGAGATCGGGGAAGCTGCCCACGTCCTGGCCTACATCGTGATCGCCAACGGGCGCTTTACCGATCTCTACAACTGGGGCAAACGCTCCAGGCCTCCCACCTTGGCGGCCGAGATCCAGTACCAGCTGCTGCCCCCGTCACTGACGTGCGAGGCTGCCCAATTCACCCTGTGCGGGAGTCTGGAGCCCTCCGAAGACCTCAGCGGTGACACCTTCGACTACACCCTGGACCGCGACACCCTTCACCTGTCGGTGACCGATCCGATGGGCCACGACATCGGCGCCGCGCTGGCCGCCACGGTTCTGGTGAGCGCTCTGCGCGGCGCCCGCCGGGCAGGAGCCGGCCTGGCCGAGCAAGCCCACCTGGCCGACCAGGCTCTGGCCGACCACGGCCACGGTCACGCCACCGGGCAGCTGCTGCGTATCAACCTCCACACCGGGCGGGCCCAGCTCGTCAACGCCGGTCACCCTTGGCCACTGCGCATGCGCGGGGGGATTGCGGAGACGATCACCTGCGACGTGGACCATCCCTTCGGGCTCCCCGTGCGCGTGCCCCACCCCTACCGCGTTCAGGACATCGATCTGCGCCCCCACGACCGTCTGCTCATGCTGACCGACGGCATGCTCGAACACCACGGGGAGAAGGTCGACCTGCCCGCCCTGCTGGAGCGCACCCGGGACCTCCACCCGCGAGAGGCCGCGCTGGCACTGACGTCCGCAATCCTGGACGTCGCCGGCGGCCACCTCGAAGACGATGCCACCGTGATGTGCCTGGACTGGCACGGCCCCCAGGAGACCCAGCGACACGTCAGCTCCGGCGCGGACACTCTGCAAGCCTCGGCCGCCCGTATGAAGCAGCAGCCGTGACGTGACCAACGCGCTCTCGTAAGGCGATCCTGTGCGACGCCGAGGTCGACACCGCCCCTGAGGCACACGCGGCCGGGGCGGCAGAAGGAGATGTGGCGCGCCGTCACGAGGCAGGCGCCGTTCGCTCATCCCGGATCTCAGTCCGCGGAGACCGGCTCGGGCAGTTCCGCCGGAAGATCCTGAACGCCCAGGCGCAGATGCTCGACGTGGTACAGGGCCTGGTCGAGGAGTTCCGCGACGTGGCTGTCGTAGAGGGAATAGACGATCGAGCGCCCCTGTCGTTCGCCGGTGACCAGGCCGAGATTGCGCAGCAGCCGCAGCTGGTGGGAGCAGGCGGAGGCTTCCATGCCAACGGCATCGGCGAGTTCGCCGACCGCGCAGGGGCCCTCCTGGAGCCGGGCCAGGATGTACAGCCGCGATGGGGTGGCCAGGGCCTGGAGGGTGGCGGCGACGTCGGCGGTGCCGACCGCGTCGAGACGCTCGCGGGTGGTGGCACTGCTGCTGGTGACGCGTCCATGGCCCATGCGGCCAGCATACCGATGACACTTGAAGACCTGTTCATATGTTCCTGTACGGTGGAGGCGTTGCCCCATCCGCCCGCGAAGGGTTGCTTTGCCATGTCTTCAGCCCTGGCCCAGTCTTCAGCCCTGGCCCAGAGGCCTGCGCCGCCCGCCGGCGGTCTCCGGCCCGTCCAGCCACGGCGCCGTACCCGTGTGCTGGCGCTGCCGGAAGCGCGCTGGGCGCTCGCGGCGCTCGTGCTGTTCCTCCTCGCCCTGCCCGTCCACCTGCTCGGCGGTCCGGCGTGGCTGTGGGGGACGTTGTTCGCCGCGACGTACGTCATCGGCGGCTGGGAGCCGGGTTGGGAGGGCCTGAAAGCCCTGAGGGACAAGACGCTGGACGTGGACCTGCTGATGGTCGCCGCGGCGCTCGGCGCCGCCGCGATCGGGCAGATCCTCGACGGCGCACTGCTGATCATCATCTTCGCCACCTCCGGCGCCCTGGAAGCGGTCGCCACCGCACGGACCGCGGACTCCGTGCGCGGCCTGCTTGACCTCGCGCCCACGACCGCCACCCGACTGCTGCCGGATGGCACCGAGGAAACCGTCGCCACCGAGCGTCTTGCGGTCGGGGACACCGTTTTGGTTCGCCCCGGTGAGCGGGTAGGCGCCGACGGCCACGTACTCGCCGGGGCCAGCGAGGTCGATCAGGCCACCATCACCGGCGAGCCACTGCCGGTGGCCAAGCAGGCGGGGGACGAGGTGTTCGCCGGCACCGTCAACGGCACCGGCTCCCTGCGGGTGCGCGTGCAGAGCGACCCGTCGGACTCGGTGATCGCCCGGATCGTGAAGATGGTCGAGGAAGCCTCGGAGACCAAGGCTCCCACCCAGTTGTTCATCGAGAAGGTCGAGCAGCGCTATTCGATCGGCATGGTCCTCGCGACCCTCGCCGTCTTCGCCGTCCCCCTCGCCTTCGGCGACGACCTGCAGTCGGCACTGCTGCGCGCGATGACGTTCATGATCGTCGCCTCGCCGTGCGCGGTGGTGCTCTCCACCATGCCGCCCCTGCTGTCCGCCATCGCCAACGCCGGACGCCATGGTGTCCTGGTCAAGTCGGCCGTGGTCATGGAGCGCCTCGGGCAGGTCGACGCGGTCGCCCTGGACAAGACCGGCACGCTGACCGAGGGCACCCCGCGCGTGACCGACATCCGCCCGACGGCCGCCTCCCACCTGACCGAGGACGAGCTGCTGCGCCTGGCGGCGGCGGCCGAGCACCCCAGCGAGCACCCGCTGGCCCGCGCGGTCGTGGACGCCGCCCGTACCCGCAACCTGATCATCCCACCGGTGGAGGACTTCGTTTCCACTCCCGGCACCGGGGTGAGCGCGACGGTGGACGGCCGCACTGTGGCGGTCGGCAGCCCGGCCCGCCTCGTCACCAACCCTGTCAGTCACCCATCCGCCACGGCGGCCGCGAGCCTGGAACAGGAGGGCCGAACCGCGGTGCTGGTCATTCTCCACGGCACGCCGGTGGGCGTGCTGGGCATCGCCGACCGGCTGCGCGAGGAGGCCGGTGCCGCGGTCTCCGCGCTGGGCGAGCTGACCGGCACCGCCCCGGTGCTGGTCACCGGCGACAACCCACGCGCGGCGGCGCGGCTCGCCGCCGAGGCCGGTATCACCGACGTCCGCGCCGGTCTCCTCCCGCAGGACAAGGTGCACGCGGTGCAGGAGATGGAGCAGGCCGGCCGGAAGGTGCTGGTGGTCGGCGACGGCGTCAACGACGCCCCCGCCCTGGCTGCCGCCCACACCGGCATCGCCATGGGACGGGCCGGATCCGACCTCGCCTTGGAGACCGCCGACGCCGTCGTCGTCCGCGACGAACTCGCCACCATCCCGTCCGTCGTGCAGCTCTCGCGCACCGCGCGCCGCCTCGTGATCCAGAACCTCGCCATCGCCGCGGTGTTCATCACCGGCCTGGTGATCTGGGACTTGGCCGGAACTCTGCCCCTGCCCCTCGGTGTAGCAGGCCATGAAGGCTCCACCGTCATCGTCGGTCTCAACGGCCTGCGCCTGCTGCGCGAGACCGCCTGGCCGCGCCCCGCAAAGGACACCGCGTGAGCAAACGCAGCCGCCGTACCGCCCCCACCCGCGGGGCGATACAGCCCACCGTCACCGTCTGCCGCGGGTGTTGCTGCGGTACCCCCAAGATCCCGGGCCTTGACCACGCAGCCCAGCTCCGCCGGCTTCGTGAAGCACTCGACGGAGCCGCAGCCGTACGGGTCACCGACTGCCTGGACGCCTGCGAACACGCCAACGTCATCGTCGTCCAGCCCTCCGCCGACGGCCGCGAGAACGGCGGCCGTCCGGTCTGGCTCGGCCTGGTGAACGATGCCGAAGCCATCACTGACATCACCACATGGGTGGAGCAGGGCGGTCCCGGCATCATCGACCCGCCCGATGTCCTGGACCTCTACACCTTCCGTCCCTCCCGGCGGGTCAGGGCCGAACTCCACGACGACTAGAAGCTCACCGCCACCGGCCCGACCCGCACGCCCTACGGCTTCATAGGCACGATTGACGCGCGGGTTTCCGCGCATGTCCGTCCTGGAATGCGCGTACAAGCACGCTTTACGGAAGCCGGCGCGAAAGGTCCCGGTGGCAGGGCCGTCGGCGCAGGCGGTGACGGCCTGGCAGAAGCGGCGGCGTGGTTCGGTTGGTGACGCGGAGAAGGTCGGCGGTGAGGCGGGGCAGTGCCTGGTAGGTAGGTCGGCACGTCGGTCCTTTAGGAAGCACGACGCCCCGGGCGGGTGCCGGGGGCGGTGGGTCTCTGTCTGGGGGAAAGGAGCCGATGACGTGGTGCAGGGAGTTGCGTCGGTGGCCGGTGGCCGGTGGCCGGTGACCGGGGGAGCGGTACGTGGGTGTGCGCTCCTTGACGCGGCGCCGGACCTGATCACCTACACCGCCGACTTCCCTTGGCCCGCCCGCTGGTGGATCGCCGGCACCGACGGCAAGCCGCCCGCGCCTCAGCCCAGTACGAGCGGGCCCGGGCCGCCGGCCTGGCCCCGCAGAACGCGGTCCGTGCCGCCCGCGCCGCGCCTGCCACCGTGCGGGACGAAGCTCAGGCAGCGACCGCTTCGGGCACCGTGCTCGCCTGCGGCAGGCCCGCGTGCCGTCGCCCCTGAGCCGGACGCCGCCCTCACCCCGGCGCAGCAGGCCGCCGCCGTCCACGTCCATCAGCAGGCAGCGATGCCGGGGGACCACTGGAGAGCGGCATGACGCACTGCGGGACGTGGGAGACCTCGCCGCAGAATTTCGCCCGCCTCGGCGCCCGCACCCGGGCGCCCAACGCCCGCAGCCGCATGGTCGAAGACCAGCCGGATCAGGCGCAGCAGGCCCCGACCACCGACCCGGGCAGCCAGCAGCACCAGCACCAACGCCCTGGCCCACCAACGCCCTGGCCCACCAACGCCCTGGCCCACCAACGCCCTGGCCCACCAACGCCCTGCCCCCCGGCCCGGCAACCGGGGTACGCCCGTGAGCCCGGCCCCCGCACCACAGCCGGGCGCGGCGCCTGGAGCAGACTGCCCGCCCCTACTTCACCGGTATCCGATACCACGGCGCGGCCGCGGGCACCACGCCCGTCAACTACCACCAAGCGGTGCCCGTGTCGTCACCGAGCCGGAGCGGAACACAGCCGACCCGGCCAAGGCCGCCGGCGCGGTGTGGCGCAGGTTCGGGCGGGGGAGTGGCAGACGGCGAGGCACACCGTCGCGCGGACCGCGGAGCGAGAGGCGCAGCGCCTGGTGCACTCCCGCCGCGGCAGCAAGTTACCGACGAACGCGGGCAGCAGGTGCAGCGACACTCGAGGCCCGGTGAGTGGGACGACCTGTGCGGTCCGTGCGCGCGGGCAGCCGCCGACCGCGTCGAAGCTGAAGGCGTCGCCCAGTGCCACGCGGAAGAGGCCGCTGCCTGCCAGACGGCCGAAGCGGAGACGAAGAACATCCGCGGCCTGCTCCGACGCCGTCGGTGGCCGGGCGGCCCCGGGGCGGCGGCGTCCGCGGGCCCGGCCTGCATCAGGGCCGCGCCCGCCACCGCCCCGGGCCGCGTTGTCGGTGGTGTCTGGGAGGCTGATCGGCATGAACGGAGATGAGCAGCTGCTGCGCGGCCGGGTCTACGGCCGTGACCACGACGACCCCGACCCCGGCCCGCTGCCGCACCGGACGTACGCCGCGCTCATAGGTGGGCCGTTGGACGGGTTGCTGCTGGACATCACGGGCTGGCGGCCGGAGGAAGTCGACGACGGCGCGGCCCTGTCCACGGAGCTCGGACAGTTCCCTGGTGGGCGGTCGCTGTACGACCCGCGCCCCGGTGAACCACGTACGCCGGGGCCGGGTATGAGCTGCCGCTTCTACTACTCCGGCGATACGCCCTGACGACATCCCGCCCAGTATCTGGGGTGAACGACTGCGGGCTCGGTGCAGCCGCGGTGCCTCCATGGGCCGCCACTGCCGACGGGCGTGCGGCCCGGCCGCGGGCGAGGTCACCCCCTTGACGCCCTGTATGAAACTGGTGCCGCCCATGTCAGCCACCGTACCGAAGCACGCGAGACAGCCCATCAGCACCGTGCACACCAGCTGTGCCGTATCGGTCGACATGCCGATCAGCAGCGCCGCACGGACGCCGCCGGCCTGTTGTTGCACCATCAGCAGGGGAAGGGCGATGACCACCGTCACCACAGACCCGGCTGTGCGCGGCCTCGGCCCTGCAGCGCGCAGGAAGAACAACTCATCTCTTGGCCGTAGGCCTCGTTCGTGCTCACCCACGACCGGCAGGCCCGCGGCCGGGGTCCGGGTGTAACCCTCACCTTGGCGAGTTCACCCTTCGTCGCGAAGGTCCGCCGTCGGGAATCCTCGTCGCCCGGCACCGTTCACGGCCCGAGGTCCACGCCTTGGGAAGAGTCAACTCCCGGTCGACCAGGGCCCGTCCAGGGCCGATGGCAAAAGGCGGCGAACACCCCGATCTGGCAGTTGTCGATCTTTCCGAGGTGCCGGTGCACTGCCGCCCCCGTTATGTTCTTCGCGGTCCTGCAAGAGGGCCGCTGGTCTCCGGGCCCGGCAGGCCCCCCCCCGCGCACGTGCTGCCCTTCTTGACGAAGCGCGAGTGCAGCTCACGGCGACACCGAAGGTCTGCCGCAGTCGAAGCGGTCGCTCGGTCAGTGCAGAGAAGGCGCGGCCCCCGCCGTAGGGGAAACCAGGCGTAGCCGAGGAGGCTGGCGCGTTCTCGCCGGTGAGCGGCGCGCCGTGAGGGCTCAACGGCGCTTTCGAGACACGGATGCCGCTGCCCGCGCCGGAAGGAGGCGCCCGTGCGCGTCGTTCCGGCTGCGAAGCCAGCTATGGCTTTCGGGCTCCGGCGGCAGCGGGAGGGGACGTGAGTGGCCAGTCCCGCTACGTCGTGGTGGCGCCGAGTTAACCCGGAGGCCTCCGGCAGGTGGGTGCCTTCCGCGCGCCGATCGGGTCCGGCCGCCGCCCAGGATGCCTGACCCTCGCGGCTGACCGCCGTCCTCCCCGTGCCGCAGGGCACGTTCGGCCGGCGGACGCAGGTGCGCATCCCGGCCGCGGGTGCGGCGCGCCGGGATGCGCACCACGCGGGTCGGCGGGGGCGTCGTCCCGATCCGGTGTGCAGGCCGACGCCAGGCGTCCGGAGCAGACGTCGGGCGCGGCGGGCCGGCCGGGAAGTGGAGGTAGGAGGATCACCGTCCTGGCGTGCGGTTCAATTTTCGGCAAATCGGCCGCCGGCCTGTCCACGCCCGGGACGGCACAGAGCACCCTCCCAAATCGCCGTCACCACGCGACCCGCCTTTTTGCCTCCCCTTGGCTGGGCCCCGAAGTATTGCGGCGATATTTCGCGGGAAACGGAATGCGGTGCTGGGAGTTCCACTTCTGCTCCGCCGCCTGGCGTCATCCGGTTTCCGTAGCACCGGTCGTAGCGGCTGGAAGTGCGAGAACAGCGTTCCCGCAGCCTCTGGCAACGATGTCCGCGGCGCGCCCGCGACGGATTCCAGAGGGAGACAGAAATTTTCCTTCCGTCTTACAACGCGGAAAACGCTTTCCCAGCGAATTTCGGGCATGAGTAGATTTTCTCATGCCCCGTGGCGGGAAAGGAGCCTTGACTCCGGAGTGCGCCTGACCCAGCTTTGTTGCCGCCGACCGCCGGTCGGTTGCACATCCCGCTGAGAAGGGACCCGCCATGAAGTCGACCGTCGCCATGAGCAAGAAGGCCGGCACCAAGAAGATTGCGGTGCGTCGCACCGGCGATGTGCGTCTGACGTCTGCCGCCTGTCAGTGCCCGTACTCCGTCCAGGCGTAAGGGTTCGTCTGCCAGCAGTACCAGGTCGTGCTCGGGTGTGCCGCCGGCCGGTGCACCCGAGCACGCCCGGGCCCCGGGTCCTGAGGAGGACGTGTGACCGCTGACGGTCTTCTGTTCCACGAATTGAGCTTCGTACGCGAAGGCGACGACGTCGTGGTCGGCCGTTTGGACACCGGGTCCTACGCGGTCTTCCCGGCCGACGGGGCGGAACTGCTGAAACAGCTGACGGAGGGAATGCCGCTGACCGCCGCCGCGGACTGGTACGAGACCACCTTCGACGAAGAGGTGGACCTCGACGACTTCATCGAGACCTTGCAGGACCTGGGTTTCGTGCGCGAGGACGGCGGCCGGCAGACCACCACCGCGTCAGCCCCCGTACGCCTGCGCGGGCTAGGACGCGCCGTGTTCTCCCCGGTGGCCTTGTGCCTGTACGCCGCCGTCGTCGCGGGATGGGCGTGGGCCGCGGCCGTCCACACGGACCTGGCCCCCGATCCCTCACAGATCTTCTTCGTGCACTCGCTGCTGGTGGTCCAGCTCGTGATCACCCTCGGACAGGTGCCGCTTCTCCTCGCCCACGAGGGTTTCCACATACTCGCCGGACGCCGGCTCGGTCTGCCCACGCGGCTGAGTATGAGCAATCGTCTGACATACATCGTCGCCGAAACCCAGATCAACGGGCTCCTGAGCGTTCCCCGGGCGAAACGCTATCTTCCGTTTCTCGCCGGGATCGTGTGCGACGGGGTCGTTTTCGGTGCTTTCGGACTCGTCGCCGATGTGACCCGTCATCCGGACGGAACATTTTCCTTCGCGGGCCGGCTCTGCCTCGCCCTGGCCTTTACCGTGGGCGTCCGGATGCTCTGGCAGTTCCAGCTCTATCTGCGCACCGACCTCTACTACGTCGCCGCCACCGCCTGGAACTGCCACGATCTGCACGACGCGGCCATGACGTTGCTGAAGAACCGCCTGTGGCGCCTGCTGAACCGCCCCGAACGTCTCGTCGACGAGGAGCAGTGGACCGCCCGGGACCGCCGCGTCGGCACCTTCTACGGGCCCTTCATCGTGCTGGGCTACTGCGCACTCGCGGCCATCACGGTCCTCGTCAGCGTCCCGGTGACCGTCCAGTACGGCAGCATCGCCGCACGAGCGATCGGCTCCGGTGAACTGGACCCGGCCTTCTGGGACGCCGTGCTCTCCCTGTGCATGAACATCGCCCAGATCGTCGCCCTCGTGGTGCTGTCCCGAAGGAAACGCAGGAACAGCAAGCTGGGGCCCACCCACTCGTCGTCGTCCCTGGAGGTCGAACTCTCATGACGCGCCATCTACGGATCGTGGGCGAGAGGCGCGAGGACCGCCTCCGTGCGGTCGCGGCCCACACGGACAAGGCACTGGTGGCCCGCTGCCACCAGCGGCTGCGGGGTCCCTACACCGGCGTGGACACCGTGCTGCGCGCGATCCTGCCTGAGGCCCACCTGCGCTGGCCCGACCTCGTGGACGAGCATCGTGTGGCCCTCCTGTACGGCATGCCCGAGCTGGCGGAGATCATCGGGCCGCCACCGCGGACCCTGGCCGACGACGCGCCCTACGAGGAGCGGACGCGCTTCTTCGGCGCCGGCTGGATCCGCTCCATGAACCAGGGGATCGTCACCTTCCTACTCGAGTACGCCCAGCGCCGCCACACCGATGGGACCCCGGCGGACGGGGCGGCCGCACCCTTGGAGCTCGCGTTCGACGAGGTCCACGCGGCGGAGACGACCACGAGGGAGCTGCTGGCACTGCTGGTGCGCCGGGCCGACGCGCGGGTCCTGCGGATCGTGGTCGCGGCGAACACCGACACGCTGACCGAGGAGTTGGAGGCCGCACTCGGCGATGCGGAAACGCTCCCGGCCGCCCGCGACGGCGAGCGGCCCCCGCTCCACCGTACCGACCCCGAACGCGTGGCCGCCTACGTCGACGGCGACTGCACCGACGACGACCCCGCAATGGTCCGCGCCTACCAACAGGCGGACCCGCGGGCGGTCGCGTTGCTCCACGACCGGCGCGCCGATGCTTTGGAGGAGATCGCCACCTGGGGTGCCCGCATGAGCGCGCTCACCCACCACCGGGAGTACGGCAGCGATCCGTCCGGCTCGGGACGGGCCGCCCTGCTGGCCGCGCAGCGCCACGCGGTGGCCAAGGGGTTCTCCGCCGCCGTCGTCGATCTCGGCCTGCGCGGCCGCGGCCTGAGCGACCCGCGCGAACACGAGCACGACTACTGGGAGTTCACCCGGGAGGCGGCGGCCGCCTGCATTCCGATCGGCCGCCTGGAACAGTCCATGGAGCTGTACCAGGACCTGCTGCGCCGCTTCACCGACCCCAAAATCCACATGATGACCAGCTACGCAGTCGCCATGCTGCACACGCGCTTCCTGCGACCACGGGACCACGAGCTGGCCGTCCAGTGGCAGCACAACGCGGTCGCCATCGCCGGTATCCTGCCCGATCCGGCCGAACGCCTCACCTACAGCGTCTTCCACGACAACGGCCTCGCCCTCGTCGAGATGCACCGCGGCAACCGGCACAGGGCCCTGGAACTGGTGGAGTCCTGCATCAGCCGCCTCGACGGGCAACTGGACGACGACCGCTGGATCCTGCACCGCTCCCAGCTGCTCTACAACCGGGCCCGCCTCCTCGTCGCCCTGGGCCGCCCCGACGAGGCCCACGCCGATTACTCCCGCCTCGTCGACCTCGATCCGTACTACACGGACTACCTCTCCGAACGCGCCAGGATCGCACGTGACCGCGACGACCTCGAAGCTGCCCTGGCCGACTACGACCGCGCCGTGCGCCTCGCGCCCCCCTTCCCGGAGCTGTATTACAACCGGGGTACGGCGCGCGCGCAGAACGGTGATCACGAAGGTGCGCTGGACGACTTCACCCGCGTCCTGGAGATGGAACCCGACGACCTCGAAACGCGTGTCGCCCGGGCAGAGTTGCTACTGGAAGCGGGTGATCTCGACGGCGCCGAGGCGGACACCGACACCGGTCTGACCCGACACCCCGGCGAGGTGCAGCTGCTCTGCCTGGAGGGCACCGTCCTCCTGGAACGCGGCACGCTCGACGACGCCCTGCTCGCCTTCGACAAGGTCCTGCGCAAGGACCCCCACTACCCAGCCGCGCTCATCAACCGCGCCGTCGTCCACTACCGGCGGGCACAGCCTGGCAGGGCCGTGGCGGACCTCACCGTGGCGCTCGACGTCGTCGGTGACGACCCCGACATCCTGCTCAACCGCGGTCTCGCCCACTTGGCCGACGGCCATACGCAGAGCGCACTCGAAGACTTCGACCACGCGCTCACCCTGCCCGACGCCGACGTTGCCGAGCTACGGTGGCAACGCGAGCTCTGCGGCGGAGCGGGTACCCGGTAGCCGCACCGCGCGCCGCCGTCGCACGACTCGCTTGGGGCCGGTAAGTACCCAAAGCCCGGGGCGCCAGGCTGCCGAGGCCGTCACCGAGCTGCTGGACACCCTCGAGCGGCGCCGCGGCCACTTCCTTCCCGGCGAGCGGCAGCGTCTGGTGGCCCGGCTGCAGGACAAGGCACGCCAGGCAGCGCCCTACCTCAGCGGCCGTGTGTGCGAGCAGATCACGTACTGGCGGCAGTCGCTACGAAGATCACCGACCTGTTCGTGATCTTCGAGAGGATCCCGCCCGTGCGCCTCGCACGACCGCCGCCATGGCCGCCGTACTTGCTGCCCTCCTCGCCCCTACGGCCGCCCACGCCGCGCCGACCGCCGCAACCGGCGACACCGTCACCCCGCCCGTGCGCGACGCGCTGCCGGCAGCGGTCGACAGCGAATAGGGTGCTGACGGGAACAGAGGGTTCGACGGCGTGGGGGCGGCGAGTGGGGGCTCTGGGCGGGCTGGACCGGTTCGTGGGGCGGGAACGTGAACTGGCGGATCTGGACAAGACCGTGGCTGTGCACCAACTGGTGACCGTGCTTGGGCCGGGCGGGGCGGGCAAGACCCGACTGGTCCTGGAGGTGTGTGAGCAGGTCCGCGCCCGTTTTCTGGACGGTGTTTGTCTGGTCGAGCTGGCCGCGCTCACTCCGCAGACTGATCTCGTCGACCAGGTGGCGACCGCGCTGGACCTGGCCGACGACGATGGGCGCCCATTGACCGAGTCGGTGCCCGCGCGGCTGGCCGACCGCAACGTGCTGCTGCTCCTGGACAACTGCGAGCACCTGGCCGCGGCCTGCGCGCGGCTGGCGGTGGACCTGCTGGCCCGCTGCCCTCGGTTGCGCATCTTGGTGACCAGCCGTGAGCCCCTCGCGGTGCCCGGGGAGGTGCTCTACCCGCTGCAGGGCCTGTCCCGGCCCGTGGCCGGCGAGCACGACGGGGCAGCGACGGCATCGGGCGCGCAGTCGGAGGCGGTGCGGCTGTTCGCCGAGCGCGCCGCTGAGAGCGATCCCCGCTTCGCCCTTACGGCGTCCAACTGCGCCACCGTGCAGGAGATCTGCATCCGGCTGGACGGGCTGCCGCTGGCCATCGAGCTTGCGGCGCGCCGGGTGCGCATGTTGCCGGTGGAGGAGATCCGCGACCGCCTGTCCGACCGCTTCGCCCTGCTGACCTCCGCCCCGCGCACCGCCCCGGACCGGCAGCGCAGCCTGCGGGCCACGGTCGAGTGGAGTTACCGCCTGCTGGAGGGCCGGGAGCAGGCGGCACTGCGCCGACTGGCGGTGTTGCCTGCCGCCTTCGACCTGGCAACTGCGGCGGCCGTGTGCGCGGGCCCCGGCCTGCCCGAGGGGGAGGTGCTGGATGTGGTCTCCGCGCTCTTCGACAAGTCTCTGCTCAGCCGCGAGCCTGTGGCCGTCTCCGGCGCGCCCGCAACCGCCGGTGGCGTGGCCGGGAGGCTGGTGCTGCTGGAAAGCATTCGCGCCTACGCTCTTGAGCAGCTGCGGGCGGCAGGCGAGGCGGAGACGGCGTACGACCGGCTGACCGAGTGGGCCTGCGGCTTGACCCTCTCGCCGACGGGTGGTAGGCGTCGTCCAGCCACTTGAAGACGATGCCTTCCATGCCGACGGCCGCCTACGACAGCCACTCGCGCACAATGTCCGGGTTGTGGTCGACCGGCACAGCGTCCATGGTGCCGACAGGTTCCGGGCGGCGAACACCGACTCCAGCGCGGCCCGCCGCCGATACGGCCACGCGGTGGTGTCGGTGCCGGACAGCAGCAACAGATCGAAGGCGACAAAGTGCGCGGGCCACTCGCCAGCGGCCCGGGCCGCTCCAGTGCCGCGCCGTCGGAGTCGGTTCGGACCTTTTGGATCAGCAGGGGCCAGATGCGGTGGCTTCCGCCGCAGCCGCGGGTGCCGTATGCCATGTCCGGCGCGCGAGGTGCGGACGGTGCTGGCAGCGTGGAGGCAGAAGCAGCAGCGGATGCGCCCGCCGACATGTACACCACCGCGCGGTCATGACCAGGGAGGTAAGCGATGTGACAAGGCTCGATCCGGGCGGCTCAGGCCGTCGGGGGAGAGGAACGGCCCCAACGGTCAGGGGAAGCGCGGGAGTCGATACCCGGCCGGGAAAAATCGCTGCGTTGGACGGGCTCCGGGGTCTGGCGGTGGCCGCGGTGCTCGCTTACCACGGCGGTGTCTCCTGGGCGAAGGGCGGGTTTCTGGGGGTCGATGCCTTTTTCGTTCTGAGCGGATATCTGATCACGACCCTGCTGCTCAAGGAGTGGACCAGCACAGGTGGTATAGCGCTCGGCTCCTTCTGGGCGCGCCGGGCGCGCCGGCTCCTGCCGGCCCTCGTCTGTATGGTCGTCGTGGTGTGCCTGGTCAGCCCGCATCTGGGGCCCTCCCAGGATCTGACGGGCCTGCGGGGTGACGCCCTGTCCGCACTGCTGTACGTGGCGAACTGGCGGATGATCTTCCGGGGCACGGACTACTTCGCACAGACGGCCACGCCCTCGTTGCTGCAGCACACGTGGTCGCTGGGGATCGAGGCGCAGTTCTACGTCCTGTGGCCGCTGCTCCTTGTCGCGATCATCAGGCTCTGCCAGGCACGCGGCGGTGTGCTCCGGACCCTTCTGTTGATCAGCGGGTGCGGTGTGCTGGCCTCGTCCGCTCTCTGCCTGGCCTGGTCGCGGGGGTCCGCCGATCTCAGCCGGCTGTACTTCGGCAGCGACACGCGGGCGCTGGCGCTCCTGACCGGTTGTGCCCTCGCCATCACGCTGGCTCGCTCACCAAGACTGGGGGCGGAGAAGTCGCACCGGTCTGCTTTGGGCGGCGCGGCGGCGGTCGGGGCGATCACCCTTGCATGGCTTTGGTCGCACAGCGACGGCACACAGTCTCTGCTCTTCCCGGGAGCGCTGCTGGCGGGCTCGGTCTCCACCGCCGCGCTGCTGACCCATGTGATCACGGTGCCGGGCTCCGTAACCGCGCGGATTCTGGCTCTGCCGCCGCTGGCCGCTGTGGGACGCATATCGTACGGCGTCTACCTCTGGCACTGGCCGCTGTTCGGCTGGATCGACGCCGAGCGGACCGCATTGGGCGGATCCGCCCTGTTCACCGTGCGGGTCACCGTGACCCTGGTGGTCGCCACTGTGTCGTTCATCGTGATCGAACTGCCCGTACAGCGTCACCGCCCACGGTTCCTCCACCGGCCGCTGCCGGCGCTCGCGACGACAGTCCTGTGCCTGCTGGTGGCGACCGCAGCAGTCGGCAGCCTTGCCTCCGCCCCAGGACCCGTCAGTGTTCCGGTCGCGGTGCCCAGGGACCACGAACACCCCACCGCTCAGGTCCCGGACACCTCGATGGATCACCGCCGAAAGCCAGGCGCACCCGTCTCCACTGTGGTCATCGGGGATTCCATCGCCTGGACGCTGGTGCGATATCTCCCGGCGACCCCGGGGGTCACCGTCCACGACGCCACCCAGCAAGGCTGTGGTCTCGCTCTGGACAGCCCTTACCGGTACTTCGGAACTCTTCATAACGTCTCCCGGAAGTGCAAGCAGTGGACGAGCCACCTGCGTGCGACTGTGGATCAGAACCACCCCGATGTCGTCCTGATGCTGTTCGGCCGCTGGGAAACGATGGACCGCCTGCACAACGGGCACTGGACCCACATCGGCGACAACACCTTCGACGCATACCTGCTCGCCCACCTCAACGAGGCGGTCGACATCGCCGGCTCCGACGGTGCCCGCGTCGTGTTCGCCACAGAGCCGTACAACCACCGTGGTGAACGCTCCGACGGCGGCCTGTGGCCCGAAGATCAGCCGCAACGCGTCGACCAGTGGAACCATCTGCTCCGCCAGGTCGCCGCCCGGCACCGGGGCAGTGTCGCAGTCATCGACCTCGGCCATCGCCTGTGTCCGCACGGTGCCTTCACCTGGCAGGTGGACGGCATACAGGTGCGAAGCGACGGCGTCCATCTCACCCCAGAAGGCGTGCGCTGGCTGGAGCCCTGGCTGGCCTCCCAGATCAAACAGGCCGCAGTCCGATGAGCGTCCGGGACGCCTACTGATCTTTTCGTTAGTTCAGTGGGTATGACGGGCTTGTTGGTGGGAGCCTGATGTTGTGTCTTTCAAGCCTTCGCCTGTTGTCTCCAGATC
>NZ_JBWKIR010000048.1:0-35370 GCF_056432605.1 Streptomyces sp. NPDC045022 | reverse complement strand
AAGGACTGCATGCGAGGGTCAGGGGCTGGCTCGGACATGGAGGTGAGCCTAGTCGGCGCCGGTCGCACTGGTTCCAACTCTCGTGACCAGGTTCCAACTAGCGCGTCACGGCTGCCCACCGCCTGACCGGTCCAACTTCGGTGGCAAACAATCCACCTTCGGTGTCACAGGACACCCGGATCCGGATCTCCGTGTTCCTGCGGAAGACGCAGGTGATCAGGCAGTGCTCAGCAAGACCAGGAGAACTGACAGGGTGCCGGCTGTGAGCGCCGCTCCCAAGACGGTGAATACCAGGTAGATCGACGGGTTGTCCCAGCCTCGGATCTCGAAGCGGCGGGGGTTCTTCGCGTCGTAAAGGACCGTGACGGAGTTGCCGATGCCGTAGCCGTGGAGAACTTTGCCGCGGCCGAAGTTGGAGGGGTACGTGCAGTCGCGGCCGTCCCGGGTCGTCCAGGCCACGACGGCAGGGTCCCGTCGTTCTTGTGATCGGTCCGGTTGCGGCGTGATGCCGGTCCTACCTGGCTGACGGGCCTGTGTCAGGCGATGTTGTCGATGTCGCCGAACGCCAGGTCGGATTTGGGCGAAAGGTTGACGGTACCGCCGCCGTCCAACGGCGCCGTCGCGGTGAAGAAGATGTGCTGCGCCTCGATGATGACGAGGCCGACGCGCATGTGATCGGCCAGAGCCCAGCCGGCCAGGCGGCGTGAAGCGAGGTCGATGACGGTGGCCAGATAGAGGAACTACCGGGAGCTGTGGCAGGGACTGTCCCGGCGCGTTCAGGAAATCGCCGCCACTCACCGCGGCTGCCTGCCGGAAGCTCTCCCTGCCCCGGACGCGGCACCTGCTCACCGACACCCTCGGATTCGTGCTGGACGTATTGGTCACGCCGGCATCCACGACCGACCGGGACGCTGATGAAGGTCTACTCGCCCGAGGTCAGGGCGGACGCTGTCGCGCTGTACCTGTCGGACCCGAGCCACACCTTCGAGGGCATCGGCAAGGATCTGGGGATCAGCCGGGAGACGCTGCGCAACTGGGTGCGGGCCGAGCGGGCCCGCCGCGGTCAAAGCGGCGCCACGAGCACGGACACGAAGGACGTCCCGGTGAGCGAGGCCACGAGGCAGGAACTGGAGGCCGAGATCGCGGCCCTGCGAGTCAAGGGGTCCGGCGCCGGTCGCAGACGGCGGAAGTGGGAAGTGCGGCTGCTGCCTCGCGGTGTCTCGGTGATCCAAGCGTCGATGCGCGAGAGGTTGAGGGCTGCCGCCGTGAACTGATGCTGCAGGTGCGTCTTGGCGGCGCCGTGGTAGCGAGAACGTCGTAGCCCCATCTGCCGGACGCCCTGCGAGATCGTGCTCTCGATGCCCGCGCGGCGCTGGTAGCGCCGCCGCCACTGGTATGTCTTCTGATCCTCGCGTGCCTTGCGGAGCGCTTCGAGTTCCTCGCGGTTTCTAAAGGTCAGGCGTCTGCCGATTCTTCCGGTGCCGTGTGTGCACTGGGAGCGGACGGGGCAGGGTCCGCAGTCCTTGATGGAGAACCAGACCCGGATGACGGCGGCTCCGGTCTGGCTGGTGCTGTCAGACCACCCCCTGCTGCGCTTGCCGTTGGGACAGCTCACTTCCTGGGCCTCCCAGGCGATGGTGAAGCTCTCTTGCGTTAACCCGGCTTCGTCCTTGGCCTGCCAGGCCGCAGTGCCCTGAACCGGTCCGACGATCTCGATGCCGTAGTCGCGCTGGGCCGAGACAAGGACACGGGCCTCGGTGTAGCCGGAGTCGACGAAGTGTTCAGCCGGCAACAGGTTCTGCTCGGCCAGGCCGGCATGGATAGTGTCGGTGACCTGTACGTCATGGACGGGTGCGGTCGTGGTGAGCACGTGCGTGATCAGGTTGGGTTGGTCAGGCTCGCCCGTCTCGGTGATGTGGACCTTCCAGCCTTGCCAGTCGGTGTCCCGCTTGGATCCGACGCGGGCGCCGCTGTCGTAGGGCGAGACCCAGCGCTGACCAGCACGCGGAATGTTCTTCGGGTGGCGCCAGCGGACCGTCTCGTCCTCGATCTGGAACTCCTGGACCCAGGTTCGACGTTGCATTTCCACTGCGGGGACCTGGCGGAGCCATCCGGTGCGATCGGGTGGAAAACGGCCTGCAGCAGGCGCATGCCGTCGTTCCCGAGCTCGTTGCCCCTCTCGATGCGCTCGGTCCTTGCCTGCGGAAGCCGGTAGTCCTCCACCCGGTAGGAGTACCGCTTGAACCACTCGTCGTCGGCCAGCTCGGCAAGCCACTGCGGCGCCGCCGCGGCCAGCACGTTCAGGGCCGCCCTCAACGTCTCGCCCACCAGCTCCAGTCGGTTCAATCCGCGGACCGCCGACAGCACGTGCGTGCTGTCGGTGCGTTGTCGGCCCCGAGCTTTCAGCAGACCTGCTTCCGAGGCGGCAGCTAGCACGGCGTCCGTGACGCGGGTCTCCGCACTGCCCTCGACCAGTCGATCTCGGAACTCGCTCAGCACTGAATGGTCGAACCCCGGGTCTTCGAGCTCCAGGCCGAGGGCGTACTTCCAGTCGATACGTGCCCTGGCAGCAAGGGCAGCCTGGCGGTCGGACAGGCCCTCGGCGAACTGCAGGATCGACACCAGGGCGAGAACCGTCGCGCCGTCTCGGGACACGACCTCGATCTCCTTCTTCCCACGCAGCCATGCCTCCAGGGTGGCAGCCTCGCGGTCGGGTAAAACGTCGACGCGTTCCCCGGCCTCGGCGTCGATGATGATCGTGGCATAGCGGTGGCGGCGGCGCAGGGCGAAGTCGTCGACCCCGACCACCCGCGGGATCCGCACCGGCGGTACGGGGATGCGCCGTAGCACCCGCAAGGCGGTGGCGAACGATACGGGTACGGCCAGCGACCGGGTGGGCCGGGCGGCCGCCCGGCCGCATAACTCCTGGACTACCGCCGAGACCTCGCTGCTCAGACGCGTGGTGCGGCGCAGGAGGCGCTCGATCAGCCCGGGGACTTGCTCGCGGAAGGTCTGCCGCCGACAGCCCAGGACTGGGCAGACCAGACGCCGCACCTGGACGTTGACCATGACCCGGCGCCCATCCACCGGCACGTCCGCAACTGTCCGGCCGTGGTACCCGTGCACCTTCCCCGTCGGGATCCCGCATATCGGGCAGGGACAGGGAACATCCCGGGTCCGGGCCAAGAGCCGGATCAGCTCGCCGTCGTCCGCCACATCATCGATGAACAGCGCCGAGAGCCCTGAAAACACCGTTGCCACAAGGGAGTTGACATCTTGCATATGACGTCAACAACGGCCGTCACCTGCCGTCACCCCCGACTACTGAACAGAGCCAAACGATTTACAGTCCCCGCGGCGGGGTCGGTGAGCATCCGCGCGAGGTAGCAAGATCAGAGGCTTGCGGGAAAGCTCAGAGCGGAGCTGCACAGCCGTCGCACGGCGATCGCCGTGTCCGCCGGGCCAGGTCGGGTGCTTTGCGGGGCGTTGAAGGCGCGGCCCGGGCTCAGCCCGCCTCGGACGTCACCACCCCCATCCCTGCTCCCGCAGCCACCACCGCAGGGCGGCCTTGTCCACCTTGCCGCTGCCGGTGCGGGGCAGTTGCGCGCGGTGGACGACGGCGGTGGGGATCTTGTAACGGGCCAGCCGGCCGTCGGCGAAGGCCCTGACGTTCGCCACGGTGAGATCACCGCCGCCGTCCCGGCAGACGACGGCGACGGGGGTCTCGCCCCAGCGCGCATGCGGCATGCCCACGACGGCCGCTTCTCGTACTGCCGGATACTCCGCGAGGAGCCGTTCCACCTCGGCGGGGTAGATGTTCTCGCCCCCGCTGATGATCACGTCCTTCAGCCGGTCCACGACGTACAACAGTCCCTGCTCGTCGAACCGGCCGATGTCCCCGGAGCGGAACCACCCGGCGTCGTCCTTGGCCTGCCGGGTGGCCTCGGGGTCGTTCCAGTACTCGCGGAACACCTGCGGCCCGCGCACCTCGATCTCCCCGGCCACCTCGGCCTCGGTGATCACGGCCCGGGTCGCCGGATCGGTGAGCCGTACCTCGGCGTGGGGCAGCGCGTGTCCGGCGGCACCGGGGTGGGAACCGACCAGGGAGAGCGGCAGGATGGCGGCGAGTGGGGCCGTCTCGGTCAGCCCCCAGGCCTGCCGCAGCGGAACGCCGCGGGCGGTGTACTCCTTCACCAGCGCGGGCGGCACGGGGGCGCCCCCGATGACAGCGGTGCGCAAGGCCCCCAGGTCGGCCTGGTCGAACCCGGGCACCTGGGCGAGAGCGCTGTAGACCGCGGGAACCGCGATGAGGTTGGCCACCCGATGCGCCACCAGGTCGGCGAGTGCGCGCTCCGCGTCGAAGGTGCGCCGTACGACGACCGTGCCGCCCTGGGCGAGGGTGCCGACCGTGAAACCGCTGAGGCCTGCGATGTGGAACATCGGCGCGACCACCAGTGCGGTGTCACTCAGCCGGGAGTCCATGACGGCAGTGGTGGCGATGTCGTGCCAGAAGAGGTTGCCGTGGGTGATGACCACGCCCTTGGCGCGGCCGGTGGAACCGGAGGTGTAGACCAGGAGTGCGGGATCGTCGAAACCGGTCGCCGCGGGGTCCGGCGGCGGCGCGGAAGTCCGTGCCGCGGACAACCGTGTCCAGGGCGCCGGGGCTTCCCCGGCGACCGGGGCGTGCTGGTCGGTGTCCACGAGCAGGTAGCGCCGTACCGGGAGACCGGTGGCGATGTCGTCGACGGTGACCCGGAACTCGCCCTCGGCCAGCAGCGTGTGGGCGCCGGAGTCCTCGATCAGTGCCAGCAGCTCGGGACCGGCGAGGCGCCAGTTCAGGGGAACGAAGACGGCTCCGAGGTGCAGCGCCGCCAGTGCGGTCCGCAGCAGCGAGGCGCTGTTGCGCCCGAGCCAGGCGATCCGGTCGCCGGTTCGCAGCCCGCCGCTCCTCAGCAGCGCGGCCGTCTCCCGGACACCGGCGGCCAACTCGCCGTAGCTGATGGCGGTGTCCTCGTAGACGATCGCTGTCCGGCCGGCCTCGTTCCGTGCCCGCTGCTGCACGGCAAGCGCGCAGTTCGGTTTTGGCTGCGTCATGATGTGCTCTCGCGTCTTCTGGGAGGGGAGGGGAGGGGAGGGGAGGGGTGCCGGGGGCCGAACAGTAGCGCCGATGGGAACGCGTGGTGTCGTTCAGCCGCAGCCGCCCGCATGGCCCTGGTCACCTCCCGCGCCGAGAGCGGCGAGCGGTGGCTTCGGTGCCGGTTCCGCGGAACCGGCGATGCTGCGGACGAAGGCGTCGAGCCGGTCCACGCCCCAGAACTTCTCCCGGCCGTGGATGAAGAAGGGGATGCCGAACACGTCGTCGCGGTCGACGTCGAGCAGTGCCCGAACCCCGCGGGCGCGCAGCGCGTCGTCGTCCGACGCCCCGGCGAGCAGGTCAGCGGGCAGCCCGAGTTCGACCGCCAGCTCCCCCATCACCGCCCGGTCGCAGATGTTCCGGCCCTCCTCCCAGCGCAGCTGGTAGGCGCGGCTTACGAAGGGCCGCCCGAGGCTGGCGTCGTCCGCGGCGAGATAGGCCAGGTGCGGTATCTCCCAGACCGGGTCGCGGTCCGCCGGCCAAGCCGGCCGCGTACCGGCTTCCTGAGCGAGCCTGCGCACGTCCTGGAGGATGTAGAGGTGCTTGGCCTTCGACATCGCGGTGTACGGGAAGGTCCCTCCGGCGTCGGCGAGCAGGGCGGAGGTGCGGGCGTCGGGTTCCCAGAACGGACGCCACTCGAGGTCGGCGGCCAGTTCGGGGTGGTGCTCGGTGAGTCGGCGGTGGGCGAGCCAGGAGTAGGGGCTGCGCAGGTTGAAGTACCAGCGGGGCCGTGCGGCCCGCCGGGGTGCTGCCATGGGGGTGCTCCTCTTTCCGGACGACGACTGTGACGTGCTGTCGGTGAGGGCGGCGTCAGATGACGATCCCTCCGTCGACGTGGAGCACCGCGCCGGTGACGTATCCGGCCGTCGTCACGTAGGCGACCATGTCGGCGACCTCTTCGGGGCGGCCGAAGCGGCCGAGGGGGACCGAGCGCAGCGCCTCGTCGCGGGCGGCGTCGTTGAGGGACGCGGTCATGTCGGTCTCGATGAAGCCGGGGGCGATCACGTTGACGCGGATGCCGTACCGGGCGACCTCTTTGGCGAGAGCCTTGCTGAAGCCGATGATCCCCGCCTTGGACGCCGAGTAGTTGGTCTGGCTCGCGTGGCCGTGTACCCCGGCGACGGAGGCGATGTTGATGATGTTGCCGCGCTTGCGTTTCATCATCTCGAAGACCACTGCCCGGCAGACGTGGTAGGTCCCGCCGAGGTTGGTGTCGATGACGTCCCGCCACTCCTCGTTGCTCATCAGCACCAGCGGGTTGTCCCGCACGATGCCCGCGGAGGTGACCACGGTGTCGACCGGCCCGAGGTCCTGCTGCACGGCCTCCACCAGAGCGTGCACCTTGTCATGACTGGTCACGTCGGCCTGGTAGGCGACGGCGTGCCCGCCCGCGTCGCCCACCTCCTTCACCAGCTGCGCGGCGGCCTCTGCGCCGGACCGGGTGTGGCAGAAGGCGACCCGGTGGTCCTCGGCAAGCCTGCGGACCACCGCCCGTCCGATGCCTCGCGATCCGCCGGTGACCAGCGCGACGGGGCGTGTCTCGTCCTGTGTCATGGATGTCTCCTCACGTGTTCCGGGGTGCTGGCCAAGTGCGGCGCCGTGTCGGGTTCGCGAACGGCGATGACGATCTGGTCGGCCTCGAGAACGCGTTCGCCGTCCACCGTGCTCTCCCCCTCGAAGGTGAAGGTGTCGCCGAACGACCTGCTGAGTCGGACCCGGTGCCGCATGACGTCTCCCGGACGTACCGGACGCGGCAGTCGCATCCCCGACATGCCGCCGAAGAGGAGCAGCGCGCCGCTGAGGTCGAGGCCGGTGGGCTTCCCGCCGCCCAGCAGCAGGGAGGCGGCCTGGCACCACGACTCGATCACCAACGCGGCCGGGTAGTCGTACGCGCTGTCGCCGGCCTCGTCGGTGACCGCCGCGTACCAGGGCTCGTTGCAGGTCACCGCCTTCAGCGCGGTCAGCTCCCGCTCCGGCGTGAGGCCGACGACGCGGTCCACCAGCAGCATGGGGTAGCGGTGGGGGATGCGCTGCTTGACGGCGGCCGGCGTGATCGGCACGGCCAGGGGGACGCTCGCGTCCGTCACCGCCGCCCGCGTCGCCTCGGCCGACGTCGCGGTGTCCGTGGCCGCGCCGCCGAACAGCAGGGTCAGCCGAGCCGCCGGTCCCCGGTCGGTGGCGATGTCCGCCGTGCAGCGCCAGGAGGACTCGGCCTCGCGCCAGGTCAGCTGCCCGGTGAGCCGGTCGCCGGGGCGCACCGGGTCGAGAAAGCGGACCCTGTCCACACCGGTGACCCGCCGCGCAGGTCCGGGTTCCGGGTGCGTCAGGAGGGCTCCGCGCTGGACGAAGTCGACGATGCAGACGCCGGGGAAGATCGGGTGCCCGGGGTAGTGGCCACGGAACACGGGTTCCTTGGGGGCCACCTCCAGTGTTATCTCGCACTGCTGCCCAGTCGCGTGGTTGACCTCGACAGTCCCCTGGACGCTGCTGCAGGCGCGTGGCATCACGGGCTCCCGAGCTTCACCGCGAGCAGGTCGTGGGTCTGCGAGAAGGTCGTGAACGTCTTGATCTCCTCCTCGCTGAACCGGACTCCGTACTTCTTCTCCAGTACGACGACCACCTCCAGAGCGAGCAGCGAATCGCCGCCCACGTCCTGCAGGCGGGCCTCGTCGGTGAGCTCGGACGGGTCGATGTCGAGGATCCGGGCCACCGTGAGCCGGAGGTCCTCCCGGTCCAGTACCGTCCCTGCGGTGTCGGGCATGGCTGTACCTTTCGTGTGCGGTGCGAAGAGAGCCGGCGACACGTGGGGATTCACGCGTCGCGTCTCGTTGGTCAGCCCTGAGTGGCCAGGAGGGCAGCACCAACGACGCCGTTGCCCTCCACGGAGGTCACCAGTGCCAGGCTCTCGGTGCCGGTCTCGGCGAGCGCGAGGACCGCGGCGACCTGGAAGGCCGCGGACGCGGCGTAGGTGTCGCCGATGAGCGGGGCGCACGTGAGGCCGTGACCGCCCGCCGCTCCGACGACATCGGCGAGGGCCGCCCGTTCGGCCTCGCCCTGGGCGCCTTCGACTCCCGACACGGCGACGGTGCGGACCTCGCCCGGCTCGGCTCCCGACCGCTGGAGCAGTCGGCGCACGCAGTCCGCGAGCACCGGCCTGACTTGCGCGGTGTCCCGGGTGAAGCCGAACTCCAGCCCCAGGGGAGCGGACAGCGGACGCCTGCCGGCCGCCTGGGCGGCGTCGGCTCGTTCCAGCAGCCACACCGCCGCGCCCTCACCGAGCACGCCGGTCTCCGCCTCCGGGCCCCGGACGTGCCAGTCCAGCCAGGCGCGCGCCGGGGAGAACTCCTCGACGGCGCCGCACAGCAGCGTCTCGGCGCGACCGGCCCGCTGGAGCCGCAGCGCGTAGCGCAGCGCGAGGAGCCCGGTGGCACGGCCCCCGGCGATGGTGGTGTTGGGGCCCTTGAGGCGATGCCAGATGGCGGACTGACCGGCCGCGCAGTTCATCACGGTGTTGGGAAACCGGGCGGGATCGACCAGGTAGGGCCGCTCGCCGACCAGGGAGTCGCGGGTGAAGCCCATCATGCTCTGGGCGCTGCCGGTGCTAGTGCCGAGCACCAGGCCGGTGTTCTCGCCGATATCGGAGGGCCGGTTCCCGGTGCCGTCGTCGAGCACCTGGCCGACGGTGGCGACGGCCAGCGCGGTGGCCCGATCCATGGACCGGGTGCCCTTGCGGCCGAGGACGGTGCGGATGTCGAAGTCCGGTACGACACATGCCTCGTCGAACGGCGTGTCCCAGACGTCGCGGTCCAGCCGCACGGCCGTGCTCTTGCCCGTGCTCAGACCGGTGGTGAAGTCGACGCTGTCCAGGCCCCAGGGGGAGATCGCGGCCCAGGCCGAGATGACAGGCGTCGCTGCGGTGAGGGTGGAGACCATGCGGGGCTGCCCTTCGAGGGTGGAGATCAAAAGACGGGTCGGCGGCGGCTCAGAAGAACCAGACCCGGCCGTACGTGGACCAGTCGGGTCCTTCATCGTCCTGTGCAACCAGGCGGACGTCGGGCATCAAGCGCGTCGCCGCCGAGGCGCCGAACAGGGTCAGGCCCGCCTCCTCGACCCAGACGGAGGCGCCGTCGGCGAGCAGGGCCTGCAGCGAGTGCCGTGGATCCGCCAGCGGCAGGGCGGTGCCGTGCGCGCTCGGCGGTCCGGGCACGGGCCCGGTGTCGATCGCGTATCCGGTGGCGGGACCGCGGAGCAGGACATCCACCGACCCACTCATGCGGTGCAGGGCACGAGCGAAGTAGAGCTCGTCGGAGAACTGCGCCTCGACCGCGCCGCGGTGAGCCCGTTCGACGATGAGAAGCGTGCTGCCGGAGTCGGCCACGGCTCAGCACACCCCCATGGCGAGCACCTTGTCCGTGGCCCTCACGTGCTCCCAGAACTTGCTGGGCGGGCGTGTGCGGACACCGGGGATCTGCTCGGGAGCGGCACGGTCGGCGGCGCAGAACCGGCACACGTACCAGTGCAACCGCTCAGGGTGGGCCGCGAGCAGGTCACCGATGATCGCCGCCGTGGAGGGGTGGCGCGCACGGCGGTCCGCCGGGTCGAGCGGCTTGTCGTCGCCCAGGGCCGCGCTGGTCAGTCGGGTGGCGTCGCCACACGTCCACACCTGGACCCGGGCACCACCGTCCAGCAGCGCCCGCGTGAGCCGCAGGGCGCTGGTCACCAGGTCGTTCTGGTGCGGGGCGCCGAGAATCTTGAGCATCACGTCGCTGTGCGGAACGGTCCACGCCATCTCAGTGCCACACCACCCGCAGCCCGGGCCGCAGCAGCCGCGCGGCGATGTCGTCCATGTCCACCAGCCGGGCCCTGGGCTCCACGTCCTCCTCCGCGACGCCCCGCCGGCGCAGGGAGAAGGCGTCCACCCACAGGGCGCCCCCGGCACTCAGGTAGTCCACGAGGCGGGAGCGGGAACCGGAGACGGCGCCCAGGACGCCGTCCTGGGTGAGCAGCAGGGCGACATCGCCGCCCTGCTGCGCCAGCCGGCAGGCGTCGCCCACGAACCGGTCGCCGCCTGCACCGGCGTGGCCGGCTGACTCGATGAGCAGGTATGCGTCCATGGCCGGTGGTCAGACCGCTGCCGACACGCCGTCGAATGCCTTCAGGACCCGCTCGTCGAAGCTCACCAGGCTCCAGTCGCGACGGTTCTCGATCACGGCGTAGCCGTGGGTGATGCGGCCCGTGGCAGTCTTGACGAGCTGCCCGTCGCGGACCACGTAGCAATCCATGCGGGAGGTGTAGAGGTGCTCCTTGTACACCTCCTCGACCGTGTAAACGGTGTACAGGTCCTCCTCCATCAGGGCGTGGTCCAGGATGCGCGCCGAAGAGCGCGGTACGACGGGGATCCACCGGCGGTCGTCCAGCAGCTGCTTGATAGAGATCCCGCGGTCGGCGAGAAAGAGGTCGACGACCTCCTCCATCTGCCGCAGGTAACCGGACATCTGCATGCGCTCGGTGAAGTGGCAGTACGGGTAGGGGATGCGCCACTTCCAGCCGAAGGCGTTGTTTTCTGCGGTGAGTTGCTCCAGCACTGGGTCGCCGGTGGTGGTGCCGCGGCCCTGGGCGAGGCTGGTGTTGGCCACCGGTGCGGGCGCCGGGCCGGTCGGCTCGGACTCGGGCGTGCGGGCCGTGAAGGGGGCCAGGTCGGTGACCGGTTCGGCGGCGTCGAGGTACTCGTCGGGCACCAGGAGCACCCGCACCTTGGCCGTGGCGGCGCGCAGCCGCTCGCCGTCGCGTACGACGGTGAGCGTGACGCGGAAGCGGAGCGCGCTGTCGTCGTCCTTGGTGGCCGGGGCGACCGTGGCCTCCACCAGGTCATCCATGTGCAGTGCATGGCCGATCCGGGTATCCTGCTCAACGAAGTCGAGTCCGAGACCGTGCTCCTCGAACAGCTCCCGGGCGGGCAGTCCAGCGGTGCGGAAATGGTCGAGGACGGCCTCCTCAACAAGGTAGTTGACGTGCTTGAAGCCGATCCAGGTGCAGATGTTGGAGCCCTCGTAGCGGGGGCGCAACACGACCGTCGTGTCCTCGCCCAGCAGCCGCTTCAGTCGTACGGGCAGGGTTTCCTTGCTCATCGCGGGGATGTGCTCCGTTCTGTCAGGAATGCGTTGACCAGGTCGGCGAAGGTCTCGGGGGCCGACGTCATCGGGAAGTGCGAACTGTCCGGCAGGATGTGCACGGACGCGTCCTCCACAGCCGATCCGAGCGCTCTGGCGTCGGAGGGGAAGGCCACGAGGTCCTCGGCGCCACCGATGACGAGGAACGGCATCCGCAGGCGTTCGGTCCGCACATGCGGCATGCGCAGGTAGGTCTCGAAGAAGCGGATCCAGCCGTAGGGCCCGATACAGTCGCGGATCTTGTACGCGATGGCCTGCCGGCGCTCGTCGGAGACCTGTCGGCCCGAGTGGGCATGCATGCCCTCGGTGAGGATGTGGACGAAATTGTTCAGGTAGTACTCGATCGAGGGCCAGTCGAAGCTGCTGGTTTCGGACCGGTACAGCGGCGAGACGAGGACGACTGCGCGCAGGTCGCGGGCGTCGTGAGCGCTGTCCAGCCAGCTGAGCGCGGCGCTGGTGCCGAAGGAGTGGGCGACCACGACGTTCGGGCGGCCCGGAATCACGGCCACCGCGTCCTCGACCCAGTCCTCCACGGCACGGGCGGTCCAGCCCTCGACTCCCGTGCCCCGCCAGGGCAGTTCCGCGGCCCACAGTTCACAGCGCTCGTCGGCCAGCGCGATGTACGGATCCCAGACCGATGCGCTGCTGCACAGCCCGTGGACCAGCAGGACCCGCAGCGGGTCGGGCCCGGTGGCCGCGCGCATCAGCCGTACGGCGACGGGAGGCTCGGCGAGCACGGCGGTCGCCGGCATCTCCTGGATGTTCGTCATCGCCGGGTCACCTCCGCCGGACGCAGCGTCAGCGTGGCGACCGCGTCACCGTCGTGGTCGCCGGTGGTGATCAGTGCCGGGGCCCTGCCGCCCGAGGAGAACCAGCCGACCGCCGCGGCGCACTGCAGGACCCCGAGAGCGCCCGAGGCCCGCCCGTGCGCAGCGCCGAGGGCGTGTCGGGGGACGTTCCGCAGAGCGCCGTCCAATGAGTCGTCGGCCGCCTCGGCGAGGGGGTCCTCGGCGAACCAGACGCCCCAGGGACCGGGCTGCTCCCCGTCCGTTCCTCTCAGGCACGCCGTGAGGTCGGCGTCGCGGGTGTAGCCGCCGAGTTCCGCGAGCGGCCGCACCCCGCGGGCGGCGGCCTCCCTCGGGTCCTCCACCAGCAGGGCCACGGCTCCGTCGAGCAGGTCGTCCCGGGGGGTGCCGGTGAGCCGCGCCAGGACGTCGTTGGCCGGCTCGGCACCGACCACCAGGACGTGCCGGCAGCGTCCGGCGCGGATGAGGGCCGCCGCCCAGTGCACGGCGTCGAGCCCGGAGGTCGGTCCGTTGCAGAGCATCAGGTTGGGGCCCTGCAGGGAGAACCGCTGGGCCACCGCTGAGGCGATGACGTTGCTGGAGGCGTTGGGCAGCGCCATGGGGCTGATGACGTCGGTGCTCGTCTCGACGATGGCCGCGGACGTCTCGCACACGGTGTCGAGGTTGCCCAGGTTCGAACTGGCGACGACCGCCACGCGGGTACCGTCAACGGCCAGCGAGTCGTCGTCTGCCCGCTGGGCGTCAGGGGGCAGGAGTCCGGCGTCGGCGAGTGCGTCGCGCGCAGCGGTGAGGGCCAGTTGGGTAGCGCGGTCCTGGTAGCGCAGGCCGCGGCGGCCGAGGCGGGCGGCGGGGTCGACCGGGGCGGCGGAGCGGCGCTCGTCCAGCAGGTCGGTCGCCGCGGCCACGCCGGGCAGGGCGAGCCCCACGCCGGTGACGAGGGCCGCGGTAGGTGCGGGCATCAGGCGATCCCTTCCAGTACGGCGACGGCGTTGACCCCGCCGAATCCGAACGCGTTGATCTGAGCGAGCCGCAGCGGCGACGCGGCGGGCTGTGCCTGCCCCGAAAGGACGAAGCGGAACGACTCGGCGCCCGCGACGCGGTTTTCCAGACCGACGGTGGGCGGGACTCGGCCGGTCGACAGCGACCGCGCGGCCACGATCAGGCTGAGCAGGCCCGAGCCGCCGGAGGTGTGCCCGGTCATGCCCTTCAGCGCCGTCATCAGCGGGTGGGAGGCGTGCGGTCCGAACACCTCACCGACAGCCGTGGCCTCGGCCTCGTCGTTGAGCACGGTGCCGGTGCCGTGCAGCACGACGAGGTCGATGTCGCCGGGTTTCACCCCCGCCTGTTCGTGTGCCGAGCGGATGGCCGCGCAGATGCCCCGCGGGTCCGGGGCGGTGGGGTGGCCGGCGTCGCAGTTCATGGCCACCCCGCGCAGCCGGCTGCGCGCCTGGGCGCCCCCGCTGCCGTCCTCCCGGGTCAGGACGATCGCCGCGGCGCCGTCGCCCATGAGGGTGCCGCGCCGTTCCCGGTCGAAGGGGCGCACCCGGTCGGGAACTGTCATCTGGACCCGGTCGAGCAGCCCGAACATGCTGGCCGTGATGGTGTCGACGCCGGCGACGACGACGGTGTCCGCCTCTCCCGCGACGATCATGTCCTGTGCCATGGCCAGGGTGTGCAACGAGGCGGAGCAGGCGTTGGAGAGGGTGTAGGTCCGGCTGGCGCCGAACCGCTCCCGCAGGGCGGTGCCGAAGTGCAGCCAGCTGAGGTCGAAGTCCTCGCCGTCCCGGCCCTTCTGCCAGGCCATCTCGACCGAGCGCAGTTCGCGCAGCCCGGTGCCGACGAGAACCGGAACGGACCGCAGGTCGTCGCTCAGGCCGGCGTCGGCGAGGGCTTCCTCGACGGCGCGCAGCAGCCAGGAGGTGGCGCGCAGCGGCATGCCCTTCCTGGTCCTGCGGTCATCGATCTCGTAGGCGTGCTCGGCGCGGAAGCGTGTGCTGTCGAATCCCCTCAGTGGGGCCCGTCCGCTGCGCCCTGCACACAGCGCCTCGAAGATCTCGTCGACGTCGTCGCCCACGCCGGCGACTGCTCCCATACCGGCGAGCACCATGCCCACCGGTGCTCCGATCCACGTCATCGCCACTCCTGCGGGTAGGAGCCGAAGACGACGACGGCGTTGTTGCCACCGAACGCCAGGCCATTGTTCTGCACGATGCCGGGCCGGCTGTCGGCCGCCTTGTTGGGTACGCAGTCGAGTCCGCACTCGGGGTCGGTCTCGACGTGGTTGATGGTGGGTGGGATGAAACCTTCCGTGATGGCGAGGACACAGCCGATCGACGCGAGGGCGCTGGCGGCCCCCATGGTATGACCGAGCATCGACTTCATCGAGATGGTGGGCGGGGCGGTGTCCGCACCGTAGACGCGCCGTACCGCGGCGGCCTCGGTTACGTCGTTGGCCTTGGTGCCCGTGCCGTGGGCCGAGATGAAGTCCACGTCACCGGGTGCGACGCCTGCGTCGGCCAGGGCGAGCCGCATGCAGTCGGCGATGCTGTCCTCGTCCGGGGCGACCGGATGGTGGGCGTCGCAGTTGAGACCTGCACCGAGGACCTCGGCGTAGATGCGTGCGCCGCGGGCGAGCGCGGACTCAAGGCTCTCCAGGACGAGCATCCCGGCGCCCTCACCGGTGAGAATGCCCTTGCGGTTCTTGTCGAACGGCTGGCAGCGCTCCGGCGCGATCGTCCCGATGCGGTAGAAGCCGGTGAACGTCTTGCGGCACATGGCGTCGGCCCCACCGCACAGGGCGATGTCGACGTCACGGGCCCTGATGGCGTCGAAGGCGTAGGCGATGGCGTAGTTGCCCGCGGCGCACGCGGTCGGCAGGGTGACCGCCTCGACCCTGCTCAGCCCGAGCTCATAGGCCACCGCCGCCGAAAGGCGTCCCGCGGGGATCCTGGCGGCGACGTGCGGCTCCATCGCGGCCGGGCCTTCGAGCAGTTCCGTCTCGACGAGGGCATCGAGGTCACGTGCCTCACCGTCGGTGGTGCCGACGGTGACCAGGGTGTCGCGTCGGCCCAGGTCGTCGGGTGTCAGTCCCGCATCGTCCAGGGCCATCCGGGCGGCCGACACCGAGAACTGGCTTGCCCTGCCGAGGGTGTCCAGGTCGGTCTCCCGGATCCACTCGGCGGGGTCGAAGCCGATGACCTCGCATCCCAGCGCCTGAGCGAAACCCGTCGTGTCGAAGGCGCTGATGGGCCGGACTGCGCTTCGGCCCGAGCGCAGTCCCGTCAGGAAGTCCCTGGCGCCCACGCCGATGCTCGACACGACTCCTGTACCGGTGATGACCACGCGGTGGCTCGTGGAGTCCTCCATGCTGTTTTCCTGCCTCCCGTAGTGGCCGGCCGACTACTTGGCCGCGTCCTCGACGACGCTATATACCCCTTCGAGATTCACCATCCGGGCGAGTTCCGCCTGGTCGATCTCGACCTTGAAGGTCTTCTCGAGTGCGGCGAGAACCTCGATCGACCGCAGAGAATCCGCCCCGTATTCCTCCTTGAAGAGGGCGGAATCCTTGATGTCGTCCGCATCGATTTCCAGAATGTCGCAGACCACTTCCTTGATCTCCGCACGACGATCCTGAATAGAGCTCATAACACTCCTCGAAGTATTTTCATCACCGAATGTCGGCCCGGTAATCATCGCGTGCTTCACCGCTGCGCAGAAGGGGAATGGCACCTTCGTGCCAGGAGAGTCGGCAGCGGCGGAATTCACCGTGCCATTCAGGCTGGACGGGCGCTCAGAGCCAGCCGCGCCGGGCGGCCTGCACGCCCGCCTGGAACCTGCTGCGCGCGCCGAGCCGCTCCATGAGGTCGGCCACCAGGCGGCGCACGGTGCGCAGCGAGACGCCGAGCCTGCGGCTGATCGACTCGTCGGTGTGCCCCTCGCACAACAGCAGGAGCAGGGCATGGTCGCGCCCGCGGCGGCTGTCCCCGTCCCGCCCACTCGACACCTTCCAAGGGGTCGCCGCCATCCACAGCTGCTCGAACATCAGGTGCAGGACGCGGACCGTGCTCGAGTCGCGCACCTCCACCGCGCCGCTGAGCGGGTTGTTCGGGTCGAGCGGGATCAGTACCACCTCTTTGTCCACGATGACCACAGGGGTCGGGACGACGGGCACGGTCCTGGTCTCGCCGCCCATCGAAGCCAGGCCGCGGGCGTAGCGGAGCAGCGCCGGCTCGTTGCGGAAGCTTTCCTGGTAGATGGAGCGCAGAGCCACGCCTCGCTGAAGGATGTACGCCTCCAGCGGCGATGCCTCCTGCGCCGTTCCCTGGCGCAGGCCGACGCCGCCTGGGCCCAGCGTCAGCCATTCCCTCTCGGCCCGCCGGCTCAGTGCGGTCAGCCGCGCCTGCACCGCGTCGGCGCCCAGCAGACGTTCCCCGTTCTGCGCCAGGTGACTCCCCAGCCGGCGCAGTTCCGCCACGGCCCGCTGCGGCGTCCGCTGCATGTCCAACGCGGTCACAGGTATGCGCTCGGGAGTGGCCGTCTTCTGCAGACACAGCCCTCCGTGCACGCCACGTGTCTCAGGCATGAATCCCCCGTTCTTCGCAGTTACGAGAAATGACTCGCCGGAACGTTCACTTCATTCGCAGTGGCAATGCGTCGAGACCTCGCATGAGTGTGCTGCTGCGCCATTCCAGCTGCTCGACGGGAGTGGCCAGCTCAATCTCGTCGAAGGTGTCCAGCAGTCGGCTGAAAAAGACTTCGGCCTCCAGGCGGGCCAGCGGCGCGCCCAGGCAGAAATGGATGCCGTGCCCGAAGGACACATGGCCGCGGGCATCCCTGCGCAGATCGAACCGGTCGGGGTCCGCATAGCGCTGCGGGTCGTGATTGGCCGAGTCGATGTTCAGCATGACGAACTCGTCCTTCGGAATGACCCGGTCACCGATCTCCACCGGCTCCGAGGTGAAGCGCAGCGTCGCTTGGTTGACCGGGCTGTCGTAGCGCAGGAACTCCTCGATGGCGCCGGGCAGCAGGGACCGGTCGGCCCGCAGTTCCGTGAACTGGCCGGGATGGGCCACCAGCGCCAGCATCCCGTTGCCGATGAGGTTGACGGTCGTCTCGTGGCCGGCCGCCAGCAGGAGCACGATCATGGCGACGATCTCGTCGTCGGTGAGCCGGTCCTCGCTCTCCTCGGTGGCGAGGACGGAGATCATGTCATCGCCGGGCGCTGCCCGTTTGGCGGCCACCAGCTCCCGGATGTAGGCGTCCATGGCGGTGCTGGCCTCCAGGCGGACCACCGGCTCGACCGCCAGCAGGAAGGCGCTGGTCCACCTGCGGAAGGTGTTCCGCTCTTGTTCGGGAACGCCCAGCAGTTCGCAGATGACGATGATGGGCAGCGGGAAGGCCAGCGCGTCGATGACGTCGACCGAATCCTGCCCGCGCACGGCGTCGAGCAGTTCGTCGGTGATCTGCTCGACCCGGGGGCGCAGTTGCTGTACGCGGCGCATGGTGAAGCTCTTGTTCACCATCTGCCGCAGCCGGTGGTGCTCGGGCGGGTCGGTGTTGAGCATGTGGTGGGCCATCGCCTGGCTGAAGATGTCCTGGTGGACCTGGATCCGGCGCTCGCGCAGAATCCGCATGATCTGCCAGGAGTCCTTGGCGATACGCGGGTCCGCCAGTGCCTGGCGCACCTCGGCGTAGCCGGTGATGAGCCACAGCCGGGTGCCGTTGGCCATCTCCAGCGGACGGACGGTCCGGGAGGCGGGCGCCTCCTGCGGGGCGATCGACGAGTGCCCGTCGGCCTGGGGCGTGGGGGGCAAGGTCTCCTCCTGTGGGATGTGCTGCGGCCGGTCAGGCGGGCAGGGACGTCATGCCGCGCTGGGGCGCGTTGACGAGGACGGACATGTTGCCCCTGTGCGTGTTGTCGAGCATCTTCTGGTGCAGTCGGCCGACGCCCTCGAAGTCGTCGCAGTCGGTCAGACAGGGATCGAGGACCCCCTCGCCCACTAGCCGTGTCACCTCACGGAACTCCCGGGTGTTGGCGCCGTGCGAGCCCTGCAGGCGCTTGGAACGCATCCACAGGTGGCGCAGGTCGACGTCACCGTTGTAGCCGGAGGTCCCGCCGCAGATCACCACCATGCCGCCGTTGGCGCACAGGTACATCGACGTGGGCAGCGTCGCCTCACCGCTGTGCTCGAAGACGATCTTCGGCGCCCTGCGCTCGCCGAGGATCTCCCAGATCCGTTTGCCGAAGGCGCGGGCGCCGCGCAGGAACTGGGCCATGGCCTCCTCGTCGTCGGCGTCGGGCAGCCTGCCCCAGTGCTGGAACTCGTTGCGGTTGATGACTCCCCGCGCGCCCAGGCGGATGCAGTACTCGGCACGGTCGTCGCTGGACACGACGGCGATGGGCATGCCGCCGACCATGCGCACCAGCTGGATCGCCATCGAACCGAGGCCGCCGGCGCCGCCCCAGATCAGCACCGGGTCGCCGGGGTGGACGGTGTTGCCCTGCCAGCCAAAGAGCTGGCGGTAGGCCGTGGGTCCCGAGAGCATGAAGCATGCGGCCTCCTCCCAGGAGAGCCGCTTCGGCTTCGGGTGGCACTGGACCTCGTTGACCAGGCAGAACTGCGCGAAGGAACCGTAGTTGGTCTCGTATCCCCAGGCGAGGGCCGTGTCCGAGAAGGGCGGCTCCCCGCTGAGGCGGATGTCGTCGGACGTCTCGTCCCACTGACCGCCGGAGAGGACGACGTGATCGCCGACCCTCACGTTCTTGACCCCCGGGCCCACCGCCCACACCACACCGGCCCCCTCCGAGCCGCCGATGTGGAAGTCCTCGGGCATCCCAAACTTCAGCCGCATGGCCACGACGTCGAGGGGACGGCCGCTGGCGGCCCACACGTTGTTGTAGTTGATCCCGGCCGCCATCACGTACACCAGGACCTGGCCGTGCCCGACCTGGGGCACGTCGACGGTCTCGGTGCGGAACGCCTTGACCGGCTCGCCGTAGCGTTCCGGCCGGATCACGGAGGCGTACATCTGCTGGGGAACCTCACCCAGCGGGGGAACCTCGCCCAGATCGTAGAGAGACTTGCTCATCGAAGAGAACTCCTCGCGGCGAATGGTGAGCGCACGGTGCTCCGGAAAGGACGGGCGGTGCGGCGGGTTCATGACCGCACCACCCGGTGTCGTCAGGACGAGAAGGTGTTCGACAGCCAGTGCCGGACGGCCTCAGCGGTGCGGGGCGCGTACTCCTGCATCATCGAATAGTGGTTGCCCGGGGACACGACCACGGTGTCCACGTGCTCCGGCGGGGGCGTCACGGCGCCCGTCTCCGGGTTGAGTACGGCTTGTTCCCGAGCCCGCACCAGCAGGGTCGGCAGGGAAAGCCGCGGCACGCTGCCCGTCGCGGCCCACTCCTCGAACATCGGCATGTAGCGGCCCATCGCGGTGAGTTCGTCCGGGCCCACGTCGAGGGTTTCCGACAGCTGGTTGTACTGGTTCATCATCGACGAGAAGACCCGTGAGTCGTCCCGGTGACGCAGGCTGAAGCTGTCGAGCATCACCACCGCGGCCGGCGGCCGTCCCAGGCTCTCCAGGTGGGCCGCGGTGCCGTGGGCGACCCAGCCTCCCGATGAGTAGCCGAGGAGGACGAACGGGTCGTCGCCCACGGTGTCGAACACTGTGCGTGCCTGCGTGGCGAACAGCAGGTCCACGTCCGCCGGCAGCGGCTCGCCCTGGGCGAACCCCGGATGCCCGAGCGCCCACAAGTCCCGCTCACCCCGGAAGGAGGCGGCGAAGCGCGCGTACTGGTGAGCACCGGCGGGAGCGACATAGGGCGTGAGGCACATCAGCAGCGGCCGGGCCGGCCCCTCGGCGAGCCGCACCGGCTGCGGCGTCGAGGCCAGTTCCGCGACCGAGCCGTACGTCGGACGCAACCGCCCTGCCAGGCGAAGCACTTGCGCCCCCTCGTCGACTCGGCCGTTGGCGCACGCGTACTGGTACAGCTGCACCAGGCTGTCGTCGGCCGCCGCCGCGGGGGCGGCGGGTGCGTCGTCCGTCCGGGAGCCGGGCTCCTCGTCGGTGGCCGGCGCCAGGCTCGACCACACATAGTGGGCGAGTTCGCGCGGCGTGGGGTAGTTGAACGCGATGGTCGCGGGCAGGCGCAGCCCCACAGCGGTGCCGAGCCGGTTGCGCAGTTGGACGGCCGACACGGAGTCCAGGCCCATCTCCAGGAAAGAGCGGTCGGCGTCGACCTCCTGGGCCGAGCTGTGCCCCAGCACGTCCGCCAGGCGGGCGCGGACCAGTTCGAGGACGCGCGCCTGCTGTTCCTCCTTGGTGGCGGAGACCAGTGCGCGCTGCCAGTCCTCGGGGGCCTCCCGCCCGGGTACGTCCTCATCCGGCTCGCCGGCGGCCGGCGCGTGCAGGGTGTCCATGACGCGCAGCGCCTCGGGGATGCCCGCAAGCAGCGGCCGACGGCACGCGGAGGCGTATCCGGTCGTGAAGCGCTCCCAGTCCACGTCGGCCACGACGGTGACCGTCTCGTCACGGTCCAGCGCCTGCCGCAACACCTCGATCTGGTGCCGCGGGTCGATGCCACGCAGCCCCCACAGCTCACCGGTCTGCGCCGCGGCCTCCTCCTTGGTCATACCCAGTCGGTCGAACGCCCCCTGGGGCAGTCCGTGCCGGCGCAACGCCTCCTGCGACGCGTCCTCGACGGCCATGCCACCGCCGGTCCAGCCGGTCCAGGCGATCGCGGTCGCCGCCAGCCCCTGGTTCCTGCGTTGCTCCGCGAGGGCGAGCAAATAGGCGTTGGCGGCTCCGTAGTGGCCCTGGCGACCGACGCCCCAGACCGCGGAGACCGCGGAGAACAGGACGAAGGCGCGCAGCCGGATGCCAGCCTCCACCGTCAACTCGTGCAGATGCCGCGCCCCGGCCGCCTTGGCGGCGAAGACGTCCGAGAAGTCCTGCGGGCTGGTGTCGGACAGCGCCTGCAGCCGGCCGATTCCCGCGGTATGGATCACGGCGGTCAGCGGGTACTGCTCCGGGACTTGGGCGATCAGTTCCCGCACCGCTTCCCGGTCGCGTACGTCGCAGGCGACCACGGTGACCTTCGCTCCGAGTTCCTCCAGCCGCCGGACCCGCTCGGCGATGCCGGGGGCCTGCGGTCCCCGCCTGCTCGCCAGGATCAGATGCCCGGCTCCCTGTTCGGCCAGCCACGTGGCGACGTGTCCGGCGAGGACGCCGGTGCCGCCGGTGACCAGGACGGTGCTGTGGGAATCCGGCCGCCACCCGACGTGCCCGGCCGGGGGCCGCCACCCGGCGCTCGCGCCTCGCACCAAGCGGCGGGTGAGGACACCGGCGGCGCGGACGGCGAGTTGGTCGTCGTCGCCACCGCCCAGCAGACCGGTCAGGGTACGCGCCACGGAGGCGTCCGGCCTGGCGGGCAGGTCGACCAGACCACCGAAGCGTTCGGGGTGCTCCAGGGCGAGCACGCGGCCCAGGGCCCAGCTCTGGGCCTGCACCGGGTGGGTCACGGGGTCGGAGCCGCCCGTGGAGACCGCGCCGGAAGTGAACAGCCACAGCGGCGCATCCTCCCCGACGTCCGCCAGCGCCTGGGCCAGTGCCACGGTGTGGGCCGTGCCCGCAGGTACGGCCGCGCACCCGGCCGAGGGGCTCTCGTCGAGGGCCAGCAGACAGACCACGCCGGACAGCGCGGCCCCGGCGCGGACCGTGGCGCGGATCCGGGCGGCGATGGAGTGCCGGTCGTCATCGCAGGCGACGGGCAGCGTGAGCACCGTGCCGGTGCGGGCGCGCACCGCGTCCAGGAGCAGGCCGGTCAGGGGGTCCTCTGCCAGCCCCGCGGGTACGACGACGAGCCAGGGTCCCGCATCCGTCCCGGTGTCCGCTCGGGGGTCGCCGACGGGTTCCCAGACCACCTGGTAGCGCCAGGAGTCCAGGCGGGCCTCTACACCGTTGCGCCGCTGCCAGGTGGCCATCGCCGGCAGTACGTCCGCGAGGGCGCCGGCGTGTTCGTCGTCGATGCCGAGGACTTCGGCCAGCGTGGGAAGGTCCTCCTCCTCGACGGCGCGCCAGAACACCTGTTGCTCGGGACGCGTCCCGGACTGCGGAGCGTGCTCCCGCGGCGTCTCGGTGGCGGCCTTCAGCCAGAACCGCCGGTGCTGGAAGGGGTAGGTGGGCAGGGCCACGGGGGTGCGGGGTGTCCCCGTGAAGACCGCGGACCAGTCGACTTCGACGCCGGCCGTGAACAGTTCGGCGGCGGCGCCCAGGAACCGGGCGGGACCGCTCTCGTCGCGGCGCAGCGTGCCGCTCGTGACCACGGCGGTCCCGGCGTCGTAGGCCACGTCGTGCACGGCGCCGGTGAGGATGGGGTGCGGTCCCGACTCCACGAACACCGTGTGGCCGTCGGCCAGCGCGGCCCGTACCGCGGCGTCGAAATGCACGGTCCGGCGGGCGTTGTCGTACCAGTACTCGGCACCCAGTTCGGTGGTGTCCCGCAGCCCCCCGGTGACGGAGGAGTAGAAGGGGATGCGCGAGGGGTGTGGCGAGACGTCCGCCAGAGCGGCGACGAGTTCCTCGCGCACCGCCTCGACCTGCCGGGAATGACCGGCGGCGGCCGCGCCGGGGATCCTGCGCACCCGGATGTTCCCGGCACGGAGCTCTTCGAGCAGCTTGTCCAGGGCCTCGGGCTCGCCTGAGAGCGTGATCTGCGTCGGACTGTTGACCGTGGCGACGGAGATGCTGCCGTCGTAGCGTTCCACCCAGCGTTCCACCGACTCCAGAGGCAGCTCCACGGCCGCCATAGCCCCCTTGCCGAGGAGCTTCATCAGGGCCCGGGTACGCGCCACCATGATGCGCGCCGCGTCCTCGACGGTCAGCGCGCCGGCGATCACTGCGGCGGCGACCTCGCCCTGCGAATGGCCGAGGACTGCCGCGGGTTCCACGCCGTGCGCGCGCCACAGGTCGGCCAGGGCGACCGTCACGGCGAAGGACACGGGCTGCAGCACTTCGGGCTCGTCCAGCGAGGGGGCGCCGGGCGTCCGGCGCAAGATGTCCTCCACCGACCAGGAGACGAGCGGGGCGAACGCCGCGTCCACGGCGCGCAGCGAACGCGCGAACACCGGCGCGGTGTCGAGCAGGTCGGCACCCATGCCCACCCACTGGGCGCCCTGCCCGGGGAAAACGAACACGGGTCGGCCGAGGCCCGGCCGGGCGACGCCCTTGGTCACCCCGTCGGCCTGCTCGCCACGCTCCACGGCTGCCAGCAGTGCGGCGAACCGCTCCCGATCGTCCGCGACCAGCACGGCCCGGTGGGCCATGGGCGAGCGGCTGACCACCAGCGCCGAGCCGATGCCGGCGATGGGCGTGTCGGTGTCCCGCACGACCGCGCGCAACCGCCCCGCCTGTTCACGCAGGGCCTCCGGCGACTTGGCGGTCAGCACCAGGGGCACCGGTCCGCCGGCGGCGGCCGGCGTCGCGGCCGCAGAGCCGGGGCAGGGCTCGGGTGAAGGGGGCTGCTCGATGACCAGGTGGACGTTGGTGCCCGAGACGCCGAAGGAGGAGACGCCTGCCCGCATCGGCTCGGCGCGTTCGGGCCAGGCCTGGGGCTCCTGCAGCACCCGGACAGCCCCCTTCTGCCAGGGGACACGGGTGTTGGGCTTGCCGACGTGCAGGGTCGAAGGGAGCAGCCGGTGCTCCATGGCCTTGATCATCTTGATCACACCGGCGACACCCGAGGCCGCCTGGGTGTGGCCGAGGTTGGACTTGACGGACCCAAGCCACAGCGGCTGCCCGTCCGGGCGCTCTTGTCCATAGGTGGCCAGAAGGGCCTGGACCTCGATCGTGTCACCGAGCGGGGTGCCGGTGCCATGGCCGTCGACCGCGTCCACCTGGGAGGCCTTGAGGCCGGCGTCGGCGAGTGCCTGCCGGATGACCCGCTCCTGAGAGGGGCCGTTGGGGGCGGACAGACCGTTGGAGGCACCGTCCTGGTTGACGGCGGACCCGCGGATCACGGCGAGGACGCGGTGCCCTGCGCGACGCGCGTCCGACAGGCGCTCGAGTACCAGGATGCCCGCGCCCTCACCCCAGCCGGTGCCGTCCGCCTCGTCCGCGTATGCCTTGCACCGGCCGTCCGCCGCGTGCACCCGCTTGCGGGCGAAGTCGATGAACGCTCCAGGGGACGACATGACCGCCACACCGCCGCTGAGCGCCAGATCGCACTCGCCGTCACGCAGCGAGCGGCACGCCTGGTGCAGGGCGACGAGCGACGAGGAGCAGGCGGTGTCCACCGTCAAGGACGGCCCCTGGAGGCCGAGCACATACGAGATGCGACCGGATACGACGCTCGCGGCGTTGCCGGCGACCAGGAATCCCTCGCTTTCTGACGGAGCTTCGAAGAATCGCGAGAGGTAATCCTTCTCGTTGACGCCCACGAAAACCCCGGTCGGGCTCTCGCGCAGGGAGTGCGGTGCTATGTTGGAGCATTCCACGGCTTCCCAGGCGACTTCGAGCATAATGCGCTGCTGCGGATCCATCGCCCGCGCCTCGCGCGGCGATATCCCGAAGAAGTCGGCATCGAATCCCGCGACGTCGTGCAGGAACGCACCCGCACGCGTGTAGGAGGTTCCCTGGTGTTCCGGATCCGGGTGGTAGAGGCTGTCCAGGTTCCATTCCCGGTCGGTCGGGAATCCCGTGACGACGTCGGAGCCCTCCTCCAGGAGCTGCCAGAGTTGCTCGGGGGTAGAGATCCCGCCGCCGAAGCGGCAGGCCATACCGACGATGGCGATTGGATCCTCGTGGCCGCCGCCCCGGGAGTGGGGGCGGGCGGTCTCCCGCGCCGGGCGGAGAGAAGCGGTGGCCCAGGGATCCGCGGTGAGTTGGGCAAGCAGGTGCCGGGCCAGCGCCGCGGAGTCGGGGAAGTCGAACACGGCCGTCCCGGACAGCGGTACGCCGGTAGCGGCCGAAATGCGGTCGATCAGCACCGTCGCCTTCTCCCGGACAATGCCCAGAGACCGGAAGGGAGCGATCCCGGCGATGGACCAGGCATCGCCGCCACCCTGTGCCGCGACGACCTCGTTGCGCACGAGGCCCAGAATCAGCTCCAGCTGCTCCTGAGGAGACATTCCTGCTAATTGCTGCTTCATTTCATCGACGGAATTTCGGGAACGGCTCATTTAGGCTCTCTCGCAAGAAGGAAGCAGAAAATGGGACCTTAAAAATATGCACTCTGCCCCGTCAGAACGTTAGGAGAAATCTCGACCAGATCCAAGAAGTTGGCACCATCGTGCCATCCGAATCCGCCCGGTTCCGGCACTGCATCTTCCTGCGACTTTCAGTACCCCCCGATCCTAGTGACACAGCCGTGCCCACGAGGCAAACGTGGACGCACCATTGATCAGGCGCACCCGGTCACGAATTACGGAGGATGCATCATTCCGAAGTTCGATTCCTGGGAGAATGAGGAGTCGGCCGCGGCCGAGGTCGACCTCTGGTCATCGGCTCCCTCGCGGTCTCCGACGGTCCCGCTGGCTGCTACGGCGCGGGCGGCAGCGTGTCCGGCGGCCCGAGCTGGTGCAGCTGCCTCGGCTGACCCACCGACGAGGCGGCCTGTCGTTACCTCGGCAGGCCGCCTCGGCATGCACGGCCATCGAGGTTAGGGCGTGATGCCAGCGCGGCGTAGCGCCGATTTTGCGGCAAGGTGTCCACACATGCCGTGCACGCCTGCACCGGGCGGAGTGGACGATGAGCACAGGTAGAACCCATCCACACCGAGCCAGTACGGATCGACAGCGAGCCGTGGTCGGGCGATGAAATTGACGAGGTCCATGGAACCGCCGTTGATGTCACCGCCGACGTTGTTCGCGTTCTCCCGCTCCAGGTCCCGTGGTGAGCGAGCTTTCACCGCAGCCACCCGTTCGCGGAATCCCGGGGCGAATCTCTCGATCTGGTTGAGGATCGCTTCCGTTGCGTCACCTCGATAGCCATGGGGCACGTGCGCGTAGGCGTAGATCGGTTGCAGCCCGTCGGCGGTGCGGGTGGGATCGAAGACTCCCTGCTGCCCGACGATGACGAACGGGCGCTCGGGCATTACCCCATGGAAGGTGGCGTCCTCGGCTGCCGCAACCTCCTCGAATCCCCCGCACACGTGCAACGTGCCGGCGGTCCTCGCCGCCGTGTTGGTCCAGGGGATACCGTCGTGGACCGCGATATCGAGCTTGAACGCCGCCGCGCCGTACCGGTGCCTTGCCAATGCGCGGTGTACACGCGCAGGGAGTCGGTCCCCGAGCAGCCTCGCCGGAAGACGCGGTCCGGTGTCGAACAGTACGAGATCAAAACCGGCGAGCTGATCCATCGATTGGATATCGGCTCTGGTCTCGATTCGGCCGCCGAGAGTGCGTAGAAGACTAGCAAGTCCTTCCGCGAGGCGAGCAGATCCGCCAACCACGCACGGCCACCCGTACCGGTGTGCCACGCTGGCGAACATCAACGCAAACCCAGACGACGGTGGTCGGGTCAATGGGGTCCATGCGTGCGCGGCGTTGCCAGCGAACAGGGCGCGCGCTTCCGGTGTCCGAAATGCGCGAGCGAGGACTGTTGTGGGTAGCATTGCTAGGCCGCCGAACAGCCCCATCCGGTACGGCCGACGCGGCACCTTAACCATCGGCGACAGCAGGTCCCCCGCGAGCAGATCATAGTCTTTCACCAGCCGGCCGTACATTGCCCGCCAGCGACGCCCGTCGGTACCGAGCGCCTCGGCTGTCCGGTCCAGCGACTGGTAGAGCACGCCCGCCGCACCGCCATCAAGCGGGTGTGCCAAATCGACCTGCGGGTAGGCAAACTCGACCCCGTGTGCTCCGAGATCCAGAGACTGGATGAAAGGTGAGGACACAGCAGTCGGAACGATCGCTGCGCAGTGATCGTGGATCAAACCGGACAGTGTCTCCTCGCTGGAGCGGAGTCCTCCTCCTACAGCGTCCGCGGCTTCCGAGACCGTGACGTCCACGCCGGCCTTAGCAAGCGTGATCGCCGCCGCCAGCCCATTCGGGCCTGCCCCGACCACCAATGCCGAAGTCATCCCCCACCCCTCGTCATAGTTGTTCCCGGACCGTAAATCCAGATCTGCCCGATGCGTAATGGGCCCGCAGCACAACTCATCGACGCCGAGTTGTGCCCCGACAACGAAAGAGCTGCGAGTTGGGGGGTGTTGGTCGGGGTTAGGTGTCATTTGTGGGTGGCGGCTGAGCTGGCTGGGGTGTCGGAGCGGACGGTGTGGCGCCGCCTGGCGGAGGGGTGTGCGGAGGAGATGGAGGCGCGGCCGCGGCGGGGTGGGTTCGCTGTGAGCGACGAGTTACGGGCGGCGCTGGCGGAGGGGCCGGAACCTGTCGGCGTTGTACCAGAGGCTGGAGCAGGCGTGGGTTGAAGGTTCGGTGGGGGAGTGGGGTGTGACGCGACTCCCCTCGGTGTCGACGCTGCTGCGTGTGGTGCGCCGGGATCTGCGGGCGGGGCGGGTGCCGGAGGTTGCGCGGCCGGCACGGGGCCGGTTGTCGCCGATCGCTATGACCAGGTACTGGCTGACCTTCGGCTGACCATTCGCGTCCCGCAGCACCCGATGCCTCGCCCAGCCCCATGACGCGAGCACACCCGAACAATCCGGGCACTCGGTCTCGCCCGCCTGCAGCCGGGTCTCGCCCCCGATATCGGCATCTTGAGTGTCGTTGAACAACGCGCACGCGTCTGATCGTCGAAACGGCTGCCCTCACCCTGACCGTCCTCGCCGCCGGCCTGCTGCCTGTCGCCCAGGCTGCGGCCGCCGCGGCGCTGGCGTGGCTGGCAGTCATCGCGGTGCGCTGGTGGGGAGAGCTGGCCTGCGACTCCCACGCCGTCAGTGCCTGCGGTCGCGAACCCGTCGCCCTCATGTGGAGCGCCGACCTGGCGGACGAACGATCCTTCTCCGTCCTTGTCCGGGTCGGGCACGCTCTGCGCTTCGCTCACCGGCACCCGCCCCTGCGGCTGCGCCGCTGGTTCGCCCACCGCGCCCCGCTGCCGCTCCCTACCATCCGTCACCCACTCACTCCGACCCGCGCAGATGGACCGCGGTAGGTGCGAAGAGTGAGGTGATTGCGTACGGTTTCAGCGCCCGGGTTCTGACAGGACAACCGGGGCTCGGTGGTCCCGCGCTCCGTTCGCACGCCGCGCGGGACCGCCTCTCTTTCTGGCTGGCCCGCCAACCCCCTGGGCGGCGGGACGTAAGCTGGGCGTGCCGATACGCCAGGTCACACCTGGCCCGGCCCGGTTACCTCTCTGCACTAGCGCCGACGGGCGCGGGCCACGTCTCGTCGGAGCCGATTACCCGCGTTGCGCTGGGTCCGGCCGCAGGAGCGAGCAGCGGACGCCCCGTTGACTGAACGAACCAGTGCACGAGCTGCCGAAGCCGAAAGAAGACGGCCGCGAAGAAGCAGTCGGCCAAGGAGGCCGCGGCGAAGAAGACGGCAGGCCACGACGAGCGATAGGTCCCGGCACCGGCTACTCGACGTCCGGGTCCTACTGGGAGCGCCGCACCGGTGAGGCCGGCGAGCCTGTCGTGTTCTTCCTCGGCGGATCGTCGCAGCTTGATCAACTCATCGGGGACCTCTGCCACGGCACGGACCCTGAGCGGCCCGCTGCGTGCGCCGACGATCGGACTTACCGCCCGATCGGGTAGAGCCGCTGCGGGTTACCGGGCGAGTCGTGCGCGGCAGCCGCTACGAAGATTACGAACTGTTGGTGATCTTCGAGAGGCTCCCTGCTCGTGCGCTTCGCCCGTACCACCACCGCGGCGGCCATGTTCGCCGCCCTGCTCATTCCGACGACCGCGCATGCCGCCCCGGTCACCGCACCCGGTGACACCGTCACCGCCCCCGTACAGGACCTCCTCGCCCAGCTGCCGGTGCGCACCGAGGACCGCAGCGGTTATGAACGGACGAAGTTCAAGCACTGGGTCGACGCCGATAGGGACGGCTGCAACACCCGGGCCGAGGTGCTGAAGGCCGAGGCCGTCATCGCCCCGGATCAGGGCGCTGGCTGCCGATTGAGCGGGGGTGAGTGGTACTCGCCGTACGACGACCGCTATCTCCAGGGGCCGGGCGGGTTGGACATCGACCACCTGGTCCCGCTCGCCGAGGCGTGGGACTCCGGTGCCTCCGCCTGGACGGCGAAGGAGCGGGAGGCATACGCCAACGACCTCGGTGACGACCGCGCGCTGATCGCGGTGTCGGCCGCCTCGAACCGGTCCAAGGCCGACCAGGACCCCAGCACGTGGCTGCCGCCGGCCGCGGGCTACCACTGCCAGTACGTCACCGACTGGACGGCGGACAAGACCCGCTGGGGCCTGAGCATCGACGCCGAGGAACAGACCGCGCTTACGGATGTGCTCAGCCGCTGCCCGAACGTTCCCGTCACCGTAACGCTGGCCCGCTGACCCGGCTTGACGGGGCCCGCACACATCCCGGCGCGCTCCGCCGCAACTGAGGCACGACTCTTGCTGGGCGCCCGACCGAGACTGGTCGGCGGCCGGTGACGCCGACCGCTGAGCTGACGACGGCTGGTGGGCCACCACCCTCAGGCCGCCACCGCGTCCGGCTCGGCGGCGGCTCGCGCGCTGCGGAGGAGCGCCAGTGCGGCGACGGCCGTTCCGGCGCCGACCGGGGCGATCGGCCACCACGGCGGGGAGCCGTCGTCTCGGACCGCCGTGAGGAAGACGAGGAACAGACAGACGGCCAGGCCGATCAGGACACCGTAGCTGTCGGCCGCGAAGCGCTCCCCCACGTCGACGCGGGCTCGTCCGCCCCGGTTGAGTACCTGCGCCAGCAGCGCGGTGGCCACGACGATGACGTACCCCATGGCGAGGGGGTACAGCAGCAAGGGCACGACGAAGAAGAAGCCGTCGCCGGTCCAGGCGCTGTGGGCGGCGTACCCGTCGATCACCACGACCTCGTCATGCCACAGTCCAAGCCGCACCTGCTGCCCCTCGCTGAAGGAGGGACCGTCGTTCACCGACACCGTCCTGGTGGACCCTTCCCCCCTCACGATCACGTCGTCGCTGAACGAGGTGTCCTTCTCACTGCAGTTCGTGGCCTGGCCAGCTCCGGAGCAGCGCTCGTGGGAGATGTGCCGTACCTCCACCACGGTCGCCTGCACGGTGTGCAGCCCTCCGGTGGCGCGGGCCACGGCGATCGCGGTCTCCTCGTACGTCCGCACGGCGAAGAAGGCGACGAGGAGCACCATCACACAACGGAACAGCACGAACAGCACACGTCCTGGAAGCGCCCCGCTCCCCCTCTCTTCCGCCGCCACAGCCGTTCCCTCCCCGCTCCTGTTTCCTCCAACATGCCCTCTGGCACGAGTGCTGACACGGCCCCGGAAGGCTTCACCCCTCCACGGACGGCGTGGCACCGCACCAGCCGCCCGTCGGGGAACCGGGGCAGGGTCAGACCGGCCAGCACCTGCCCGTTTGCCGACAGACGACCGACGCCCCGCTGTGCGGCCGCAGCAGGCCATCGACCGCCTCCTCGTAATGCCGCTACAACAGATGGCGGGCGAAGAAGGTCCCCACCCGGGCCCGTACCTCAGCGAGTGTCACAACCGGGTCGCCGGTGCCGATGAGCGCGGCCCGCGCTGCCGCTGTCACAAGACCGGCGGTCTGGAGCCGTGCGACGAGCGAGCCGTAGTCGGTAAACGCCCAGTGGTTCGCGTCGACAAGCAGCACGCGGCGGCCGGGAAGGCCCGCCCAGGAGGACTCGATACGGGCGGCGCCCTCGAATCCGTCGGTGCGGAACAGCAGCAGTGGCCGGTCGAAGACGACCGGCGTCGAGTACAGGTCGAGGTAGCCTTCCAGGTTCGCCACGGCGCCGACCCTGCGGTCGCGGCGGGCCGCGTACACCGCCGCCGTGCCGCCTGCGGAATGCCCGTACAACCCGATCCGGCAGGGGTCCATGACCGGGGCGAGCGGCAGGTCGCTGAGCCGGTCCAGGACCAGCCGGAGGTCCGCGATCCGGGTGTCTATCATCGTGCGGAAGGTCGCCGGGTCCGGCGGTCCGATCAGGACGGTCGTCCGCACCCCGGTCGGCAGTTCCACCTGAGAAGCATCACCGGGGTGGTCGACGAGGACGACCACTCGGCCGTGGCTCGCCAGGTCCTCGGCGAGGGTCGTGCCGAGCGTGCGGGAGTCACCGCCGCCGGGTGAGTACACCAGTACCGGCCGCCGCCCGGGCAGCGGCGGCGCGCCCACGTATCCGTGGGTGAGGACCGTGCCCCAGTTCACCGCTCCCGGCTCCGGCAGTCCCGGATGAACGTGCGGCGCGTACTCGGCGAACACCCCGGCCTCGGCCGGGGTGAGCTGTGGGGCCCGGGAGAAGCCGCGTACCGATCGGGCCGGGTACAGGACGGTCAGCATCAGCTCCCGCACGCCGCCCACCCACGGGTCGGTACGGGCCGGGTCCGTCAGATGGACCGTCTGCATGCCTACGGGGTACGGGCCGGCGGGCGCGGGCAGCCGGAGGAACGGGCCGTTAGCGGAGGCGGACGCAGCTGTGGGCAGCAGGGCGGCGGCACTCCCGAATAGGGTGCCTTTCAGAAGAGTGCGTCGAGAAGTCATACGAACATCCTTGGGGCGGGGGCCGTCACGGTGCGAAGGTTCAGGCCCTGGCCGAAAGGCTGGCCTCGGACGAGGAGTTGTGAGGGTGCTGCGAATCCACTTCACCGCGCAGGACTTCGCCCGGATCCGCTTCGCACCCCGCCCGGCGCCGCTCCAGGAGCTGCACGCCGCCCTGACGACAGCCGTGGCCCGGCGTGGCGGGCCGCTGTTCGCGCCGTGGCGCGGCCGTGTCCTGCGCTCCCTCCCGGCAGCAACTGACCCGCTCGCCGACCTGGTTCCGGCGGGCCGCCCGCCCTCCTTCCTCGACGTCCTCGGCGACACCATGGCCGACGGCTTCGAACAGATCCGGGCCACCAGCCCCGGTCTCGTCCGCTCCGAGCTGGAGCGGGTGTACGGGGCGGTGCCCGCCCCTCGCTGGATCCGAGGCCTGCACGCGGGCGACGAGACGGCCTGGCGCACCCTGCACCGCGCCGAGCGGGCCGCGTACGAGACGGTCCTCGCCCCGGTCTGGTCCGTCGTACAGGATCTGCACCGTGACGAGTTCACCCGCTACGCCCTGACGGTCGCCGAGCACGGCGTGGCCACCACGTTGATCGGCCTGGCCCCGGGCAGCCGACTCCACGAGGGTGTGTGGGAATGGCCCGGCGCAGCGACGGACCGCGACCTCTGCCTCGACGGGCGCGGCCTGGTTCTCCTGCCCACCTTCCACAACCCGGCGGGCCCACTTCTTCAGGACACCCCGGGCCATCCCGCAGTCCTGACGTACCCAGCCGGTCCCGGGCTCCCGCCCACTGCGGGGCGCCCGGTCGTCCCCGCCGAGACCCTGGCCGCCGTCCTGGGCCGCACCCGGCTGGACGCCCTACGCCTCCTCGCCGAGCCTCACACCACGACATCCCTGGCCCGCGCCCTCCACGTCAGCAACGCGACGGCCTCATCCCACGCGGCGGCGCTCAGATCGGCAGGCATGGCGACGACGACCCGCACAGGCCGCTCGGTCACCCACCAGCGCACGGCCCTCGGCACGCTGGTCGCGGGCGCCTGACCGCCGTAGTTCGCCACAAGACGGAGCAGGCCCCGCCACGCAGGTGAAGTATCTGACCACGCTCGCGGAGAAAGTCGGCAACCGGGCCGGGCCAGGGCTTACGCGCCGCAGGGTGTGGTGTTGTTCTTCAGGGAGTGGGTGGTGTCGTTGAGCTGGTAGGAGCGCAGGTCCCCGATGGTGCCGCCGTCGGACCCAACGCACACGTGCCGGCCGAAGTAGTTGTCCTTTTGGTAGACCCGCGCGGTGCGGCTGCTGTTGTTGATGACCGAACTACCCTTGCCGCGGATGTAGTCCGGAAGGTGCCGGACCGAGCCGTCGGTGGCGCGTTTGACGTAGGGCTGGCCCTCGAAATGGATCTCGGGGTAGATGCACACGAATCCGCGGGGGCACTGGATCTGGTCCCGGGGAGCGGTGACGGCCGGACTGGTCCCGGTCGGCGCCGGCGTGGCCTGGGCGGGGGTGACACCGGCCAGCGCCGTCGTCAGGGCGACAGTTGTGCCGGCGAGCGCGAGCATCCTGGGAATGTGCATGTGCTGACTCCTTCGGTCGGATTCCTGTCGTGCAGAGCAGCAGGCGCCACACGGTTCGGCACTCAGCCCCGCTGCGGCTGGAAGCCGCGGGTACGCCCACACGCACACGCCCACCCTCCCAGGGTGATCACCAAAAGCGACAGTTCATTTACATACCGTCCCCAATTTGGCCGGATCACAGGGAGCGCACTGCTCACAACTGCGCGCCGCGAGCGCCCCTGCGCCGCCGCCCGGTGCTCCAACACTCAGGAGGTCGTCGCGCACCCTCCGGACTTCACTTGTGCTGTTGTGACTGAGCGCTCCGGTTGGCATCTTCGCCAAGTGCGGTGCTCAGTTCGGCGGTAGATGGGCGGCGTACCTCGTCACCACGGGCGTTGCCGCGATCCGCCCCGTGAACGGTCCGATCCGAGGCAGGAAAAGTGGTCAGCCAACGCCCAACCAGGTCACGACAGCCAGAACGAGTGGGACAGGACACGCCACCGCAGTCAGCAACAGCCGACGTCCGGCCGGCGTCATGCGACGCACCCCGGGCACAAAGGCGAGCACGACGAGCAGTGAGACACCGCCGACCACGCCCGCCGCGTACTCCGCGAGAAGACCACCGACGGCCGTCCCTTCCGCCGCACCCCATAGTGCGAGCACGCTTACCAGGAAAGTCAGCCATGCCATCGACAGGACCGTGGCAGCGCCGAGCAGAGCCGTCAGCAACGTGACCCCTGGACGGGTTGTAGCCGACGGGGTCGGCTTCGACGGGCCGTAGAGCCTCGCATACGTCTGAGAATTCATGAGCCGATGATCGTCGGCAGTCCTCGTGCACTTCATGAGGCGCTCTACTAAACCAAGCGCGTAGACGTACTCACTCTCGGCTGCTCCAGGCGCCAACGAAGTGCGCAGGTGCCAACTCGCGTGCTCAGTCGAACGATCAGTTTCATGAGCATGGTCACCGGCGCTCGGGCGGGCACCACAGTGCGCCCGTGCCGTCTCCTTGTTCAGCGCCAAGGGGGAGTGGGCGAACCGTCCGGGTCCAGCCCATAGAGCCACCGCTTCCTGCTCATGCCGAAGGGCGATTCGCTGGCGTCGGCGGCCTGCCGATAAAGGATTTCGGCGCTCTCATGGTCTCCGCCGTCGTCTCGTAACCGCGCCAGGTATGTTAGGGCTTCTGTGTCGCCGGCGTCGGCGGCTTGCCGGGCGAGGGTTTCGGCACTCTGATGGTCCTCAGCCTCCTCTCGTATCCGCACCAGGTGCGTCAGAGCACGGGTGCCACCGGTTTCGGCGCCTTGTCTGGCGAGCAGTTCGGCGCCTTCTCGGTCCCCGGCGTCCTCCCGCATTGCCGCCAGGCTGGTCAGGGCACGGGTGTCGCCTGCGGTGGCGGCATGCTGGTAGAGGGTTTCGGCATCCTGCCGGTCCCTGGCCCGCGCCCGCATCGCCGTCCTGTATCTCAGCGCACCGGCATGGCCTGCGGTGGCGGCTTGCTGGAAGAGGGTTTCGGCGCCCTCCCAGTCTCCGGCGTCCCTCCGCATCGCCGCCAATCCGATCAGGGCTCCGATGGCGGATTCAACTGGTCGTCGCAACACCTTGATCACGGAGGTGTTGGATGGGACGGCTAAGGAAACCGATGCCGCAGGCGCCGGCCGGGGCAAGACGGCAGTGGGCCGCGGATCGGGCGATGCGGGCACCGATGCGCTCGCCCGGCCGCCCGGAGCCGTCGCGCGCTGTGCAACGGGAGTTCTGGCGCCTGATCGCGTCCGGGGTCACCACGGTCCAGGCCGCCGAAGGGGTCGGCGTGTCGGCACCGGTCGGGATCCGATGGTTTCGACACGCTGGCGGGATGACGCCGCTGAGCCTGGACGAGCCCACCGGCCGGTACCTGTCGTTCGCCGAGCGTGAGGAGATCGCTCTGCTCAAGGCCCAGGACAAGGGCGTGCGCGAGATCGCTCTCACGATCGGCCGTGACCCCGGGACTGTCTCTCGTGAACTGCGCCGAAACGCTGCGACCAGGGGCGGCAAGCCGGTATACCGCGCCGTGGTGGCGCAGTGGAAGGCACA
>NZ_JBWKIR010000047.1:0-37561 GCF_056432605.1 Streptomyces sp. NPDC045022 | reverse complement strand
AACGAGAGCGTGACCTGACCGGAGCGCGTCTCAGCGATGATCACCTCTGCGGTGATCCGCTGGCCGGCTTCGACTACTTCGGAAGGGTGATTGATCCAGCCCCACGTCAGGTCCGGCACCCGGATGAAGCCGGTGCACAAGCCGTCCGGTTCGCCATCGAGGTGAACGAAAACCCCGACGTTGTGAACCTCGGAGACCGTCCCAGCGACGACCTGCCCTCGATCAAACGCGAGGAGGAAGGACCGCAAGGCCGGAATCTCGCACGCCTTGGCGGAGAGGTGAAGCTGACCCTCGCGCCAACGCCCGATCTCTTCGGCATCGATCTCCTGGCCGACCTCAAACAGCTCGGATGGGTGCTCCATCCAACGCATCGACGCTTCCTGCCGAGGAATCCGACCAATCTCGATCGCCCCTCCTTCAGCATCTACGAGTTGCACCAGGACGTCCGCTCCGTCGAACCCGGCTACCTTCACCGTTCTCACGACCCCTGGCCGGAGGCGGTTGATCAAGGACTGCATGCGAGGGTCAGGGGCTGGCTCGGACATGGAGGTGAGCCTAGTCGGCGCCGGTCGCACTGGTTCCAACTCTCGTGACCAGGTTCCGACTAGTAGGACTCCGTTAGGTTGCTCTGGCTCTGGCTCTGGCTTTGAGGTTTGGGCTGGTGGCGGACGTTCTGGGCAGGGGGCGGTGGCAGGTGGTGCAGGTGCCGGTCCAGCAGTTCAGCAGGTCTTGGATGGTGTCGAGGATCTGGTAGAGGGTGAGTCCGCTGTATCGGCTTTTGGGGCCAGGCGCTGCTCGGTCAGGAACGCGTGGGCGGCGGCGACCAGGGTGACGTGGTGGTGCCAGCCGGTCCAGGAGCGGCCCTCGAAGTGGTCCAGGCCGAGGCCGTGTTTGAGTTCGCGGTAGTCGTGCTCGATGCGCCAGCGGATCTTGGCCAGACGGACCAGTTCGGACAGCGGGGTGTCGGCGGGCAGGCTGGACAGCCAGTAGTGTCGACGGTCAGGCAATTCCCCACGATCTGCATGATCAGCTTCACGTAATTCCCCATCCCTGCGATCACGACTCCCCATGGGGACGGCGAATTCGTCGGTGTGTACTGGGCAGGCCATGACCGGCCTCTACGATGATCCGATGCGCCAGCCCGCCGCAGAGCCGTACTGGAACACCAACGTTGCCCGGCACCCGGGCATCCTCCGCTCTGTTCCTGACGGGTGCGGCGATGCCCTGGACGTTGGCTGCGGGGACGGGCTGCTGGCGCGGAAGCTCGCCGGGCGGGCGAAACACGTCACCGGGATCGACAAGTCGCCGGACATGATCGCCTGTGCACGCGAGTCTGCTGCCGGCGACCCGCAACTCACCTTCATCGAGGGAGACTTCCTCGCCGCGGATCTTCCTGCTGCGCAGTACGACTTCGTCTGTTCGGTGACCACGATCCATCACATGGGCTTCGAGGCGGCCCTCGTCCGCATGCGTGAGCTGCTGCGGCCTGGCGGCACGCTGGTGGTGGTCGGTCTGGCCCGCGAGGCGAGCGTGACGCAGTGGGCGGCGTTGATCGCGGCTGCCCCGATCGTGCGGATCACGAAGGTGCTGCGTCGCGCGCGTGGTCCCCAGGGCATGCCGGTCGCCGACCCGCAGATGAGCTATGGGCAGGTGCGGGCAGCTGCCCGGCGACTGCTGCCCGGCGTGCGCTACCGCCGCCATGTGCTGCGCCGGTACTCGCTGACCTGGGAGAAACCCGCCCACTGATCTGGCATTAATGACGGTTTTCCCCGTTCTGGGCGGTTTGAACGTCATGCGATTCTCTATAGGGGTTCCTCCTGATTCTCCATGGGTAGCGCGGAGTCCGGGACCGAGGGACCTGGTCGTCGCGGAGCTGTCCGTGTTCCTCGCCCCGTGGTTCGGCAGGCCGATGGGCAGCCCGGATGGCAAGGAGAACGTTCGTCGTGGTCGACATCACCGAGATTTACGTCGACTGGTACGCGGGGCGCTCGAAGAGCGCGCTGGCCGCGTCGCTGGGAGTGGGCCGCGAGACAGTCAGGAAGTACCTGGCACCGGCGGAGGCGTCCGGGATCAGCCCGGGCGGACCGCCGATGACCGAGGCCGACTGGGCCGGGCTGATCGAGGGGTGGTTCCCCGGCCTCGTCGACCGGAGACTGCGGCAGGTCACCTGGTCCGACATCAACGAACACCGCGACTACATCAAGGACTTGCTGGGGACGGTGACGGTCTCCACGATCCACCAGCGGCTGCGGGACGAGCACAAACTGAAGGTGTCGATCTCCTCGTTCCGTCGCTGGGTCCACGCCACGCTGCCCGACGAGGTGAGCCGCTCGCAGGCCACCGTCCTGCGCGACGAGATCGAGCCGGGCGAGGAGGCCCAGATCGACTACGGGTTCCTGGGCCAGTGGACCAACCCCCGCACCGGCAAACGGCACCGCGTCTGGGCGTTCGTAATGGTGCTGCCCTGCTCACGGCACATGTTCGTCCGTCCGGTCCTGCACCTGGACCAGCACGCGTGGACCGAAGCGCACGTCGCGGCCTTCCGCTACTTCGACGGCGTCCCGCGCCGTCTGGTGCCGGACAACCTCAAGACCGGGGTCGACAAACCCGACCTCTACGACCCGAAAAATCAACAAGGCGTATGCCGAACTCGCCACCCACTACGGCGCGTTGGTGGACCAGGCGAGAGCATCGAAGCCAAAGGACAAGCCCAGGGTGGAGCGGCCCATGCCCTACGTCCGCGACTTGTTCTGGCGCGGGCGGGAGTTCACCTCGATCGAACACATGCAGACCGAGGCCGTCACCTGGGCCCAGCAGGTCGCCGGGCGCCGCCAGTGCCGGCCGCTGGGCGGGGCAGCCCCGATGGCCGTGTTCGGCGCGGTCGAGGCAGCCGCCCTGCTGCCGCTGCCGCCCACCCCGTTCACCCTGGCCCGTTGGTCGACGGCCACCGTCGGCCCGGACATCCACATCAAGGTCGGCCGCACCCTCTACTCGGTGCCCTGGAAACTGATCGGCCGCAAGGTCGACGTCCGCTCCACCGCCACGATGGTGCAGGTCTTCCTCGACGGCGAGCTGGTCAAGACCCAGCTGCCCTTGAGCAGGGAAAACGCACCGACAAGAGTGACTACCCGCCGGAGAAGATCGCTTTCCAGATGAAGACGCCCATCTGGTGCCGCACCCAGGCGTCCAAGGTCGGTGATGCCTGCCGCGAGGTGGTCGACCAGCTCCTGGAGGTCAACGCGCTCTACCGGCTCCGCGCTGCCCAGGGGGTTCTCGGGCTGCGGAAGAAGTACGGCGACACCCGCCTTGAGGCCGCCTGCACGAGAGCGATCACCGTCGGCGACCCGTCCTACCGCACCGTCAAGGGCATCCTGGTCGCCGGCACCGAGACCGATCCCGAGCCCGAGACCAGCGGAGACGCGGGCGCCGCGGCCTTCCTCCACGGCCCGCAGGGACTGTTCGGCTCCGTCGCACCCCCGGACACGGCGGAGGACACCCGTGACGGCCAGGCCCACGGCGAAGACGAGGTGGCGGCACGATGAGCGTGATGGACACCGCCCTGCGCGAGTCACTGAAGTCCCTGCGGCTGTCGGGGATGCTGGAGACCGTTGATGCCCGCCTCGCCCAGGCCCACGGCGGCGAACTCAGGCCATCTCGACTTCCTTCAGGTCCTCTGCCAGGACGAGATCACCCGCCGCGAGACCGTTGCCTTCCAACGCAGGCTCAAGCGGGCCAAGTTCGAGCAGCAGGTCACTCTGGAGGAGTTCGACTTCACCGCCTCCTCGAAACTGCCCGCCGCCGAGATCCGGGACCTGGGCGCCCTTCGCTGGCTGCATGCGGGCGAGTCCGTAATTTTGTTCGGCCCGGTCGGGGTGGGCAAGACGCACATCGCCCAGGCGCTGGGCCACCTCGCCGTCCGGCAGGGCGCACACGTCCGCTTCAGCCAAGACCAGCCGGATCCTCGCCGAACTCGCCGGCGGCCACGCGGACCGCACCTGGGAGAAACGGATCCGCGAACTCGTACGGCCCGACGTGCTCATCCTCGACGACTTCGCCATGCGCCAGCTCTCCGCGGCCCACGCCGACGACCTCCACGAACTCGTCAGCGAGCGGCAGGGGCGGTCCCTGATCATAACGAGCAACCGGGCGCCCAGCGACTGGTATCCGCTCTTCCCCAACCCCGTCGTCGCCTAGTCCCTCCTCGACCGGCTCATCAACACCAGCCACCAGGTCATCATGAACGGCCCCAGCTACCGTCCGAACAAGCACCCCAAGGACCCCACCGACAAGCCCACCAAGCCGTCTGTCAAGTAGCCGCCGTCGACGCCCGGGGCTGGGGAACACGCGTGGTAGGCGCCGGCAGCGAGCAGGGGCTCGGTGGGTCCAGCAGGGAGTCGGCGGCGGCCACGTTGACGGGCAATGACGCCGGGACCTGGTCCAGGCTCACGCCGAGGACGGACGCCGAGCACGCCAGGAGCCGGTAGGCGGTCAGCGCGGCGGCGTACGCGTCGAGGTCCACGCCCGACACCGCTGCCAGAGCCCGCTTGACGGCCCGCGGCCCGTGCCCGACCGGAGTGGGCCGGCGGCCGCGGACCGGCGGGACGCGGGCCATGTGGCACTGGTGAAGAGTCGGTATTCGAAAGCTGCAAGTAACCCTTCCTCTCCGCGCCACTGAACAGCGGCTCCGAGGCGATCTGACAAGGGGCCAGTTTTGCGAATCGGGATTCCTATCCGCGACGCTTCTGCGTGCAGGAGTTGGCAACGTACGCCGGCCAGTGCCCAGGGGCCGAGTCGCTCGGCCCACGCGCTCCGCGCCCGCTCCCGGGCGCTCGCGCCGACGCGCCGCAGCGTGCCGTCCAGGACCCCGCCCGGGACTCCGTCCGGGAACGCGTCGCCCGTACCGTCACTGCGCGGGACCGCTACCAGGACCCTGACCCGGACCCGGTACCGGGACAGCTCCAGCCGTCCGGCCAGCGCGTCCTGTAACAGCAGCGCGCCGGCCAGGCCCAGACCTGTCTCGGTCTCCCGGCCGGGTGGCGGGAAACGTCCCCCGGCGGCGGCACACAGCGCGAAGAGCAACGGCGGCGACAGGGGCGGCGGCGCGGGCACCGAGAAGGGTGGCGACAGGTGCGGCGACGTCACGCCGTTAGGCCCTCCAGCGCGGCTTCCAACGCGTCGGGAGATGTGAAGAGGTGCCCCAAAAGGCCCAGTTCGCGGGCCGCCGCGACATTGTCTGCCCGGTCGTCGACGAAGAGGATCTCCCCGGCGGGCAGCCCCAGTTCCCGTACGCACCACTCGTACGCGGCGGGCTCCGGCTTGGCGCTGCCGATCCGGCAGGAGAACCCGACGACGGCGAAGCGGCCCAGCCAGGGCTCGGAGTTCTCGTACCGTACGGCCAGTTCCTCGGGGATGTTGGAGAGCAAGCCGAGGGTGAACCCCCGGGCGGCGAGGGCGCCGAGCAGTTCCACCGCGCGGTCGTCGACCTCGCTCCAGCTGGCCAGGTCCGCGGCGATCAGGTCGGCGGTCAGGCGCGCGTCGAGCGGGACGCCCAGCGTCTCGCAGACCCCCTTCCAGTACGCGGGCCCGGCCACGTCGCCACGGTCGTACGGGGGTCGCTGCGACCAGTACGCCGCCCAGAACCGCTCGCGCTCCACCCCGGCCGTGTTCTCCAATACGGCCTTGGACGCGGGCGATTGAAGGCGTGCGAGGACGCCGAACATGTCGAAGAGTACGGCTTTCATCCTTAAATTCCTTGGGTCGGGACGGCGTCCGGAAGCCCCCCGGCGGCAGGGGCCGACGCTCCGTCGGGATCGGGCGCGTGCTTGCGCAGCCACAGGCTGAGGCCGACGCAGACGACGGCGAGGCCGAACAGCACCAGCGGCGCCGCCCGCACGTCCATGGTGTCGATCACCCCGCCCAGCAGCGGTGGGAAGGCCACCCCGCCGATCATGGAGGCGGCGATCACGTAGGCCCCGGCCGCGGCCACGCTCGGCACGGCCCGGTTCAGCCAGGGCAGGCAGGTGGGGAAGATGGGCGCGATCATCAGCCCGACGCCGAAGTAGGCGTACGGGGCGAGCGCGGGAACGGTTGCGAGGACGAGGAAGACAGCCATACCGGCGCAGCAGACCGTCAGGATCGACGGCGCGGACCAGCGCAGGCTCAGCGGCACGATGACGAAGCGGCCGATGGTCATGGCGGCCCAGTACGCCGAGGTCGCGGTGGCGGCGGTGGCGGCGCCGTAGCCCACCGCCTCCAGGTGTGTGGGCTCCCAGCCGCCGACTCCGGTCTCGATGGCCACGTGCAGGATGTAGACGCCGATGAACGCGGCGATGACCGGCAGCACGCGGGCCCGGCCCACCGCGTCGCCGTCGGCGGCGGCCTCCGGCTCGCTGGCGGCCACGCCACCCAGGGTGAGCAGGATGAGCAGGCAGACGACGCCGATCCCGACGAAGATCTCCGGGTAGCTGCCCGCGCCGAGCCAGCCGATCAGGGCGGGGCCGGCGATCGCGCCCACCCCGAAGTGGCCGTTGAGCAGGTTCAGCATGGCGGTGCTGCGGCGGCCGAACCCGATGGCGAAGAGCTGGTTGAGGCCGTAGTCGATGCCGCCGAAGCCCAGTCCGATGACGAAGGTGGCGGTCAGCGCCAGGATCCAGCTCGGCGAGAAGGCGAAGACCGCCGCGCCGGCTGCCATGAGCAGGTACGAGCCCCCGAGCAGCGTGCGGTTGTTCAGACGGCCGCGCAGCACGTGGTAGATCAGCACACCCAGCAGCGCTCCGATGAAGTGCGCGCTCAGGCTGAGCCCCGCCACGACGGGGCTGATGCCGAACTCGTCCCGCAGCGCTGGGATCGCGGGCCCGTACAGCGCCTGCAGGGCGCCGATCACCACGAACGCCACGCATGAGGCGACGATGGCGACCGTGGTGAGGAGGGGTTTCGCCGTCGTGGCCAGGTCGTCCCCATGGGTGTCGGACATCGCTCTCCTCATCGTTCATTAACAAATGAACATCATCAACGTTCATTACCAGGTGGAACTCACAACCCGATCGCACATTACTCACCGTCGATGTTCATTTCAACAGGACGAGCGCGCAGTCCGGCTCCCACGACCAGCTCTTTTGTGCTAAAGCAGACACATGAACGTGATGGACAGACATAAGTTCGTGGTCGCGCTGCTCATGGAGAAGAACCGCGCCACGGTCGCGGAGCTGGCTGCGGCCACCGGAGCGTCCGAGATGACGATCCGCCGGGACCTCGAGGTGCTGGAGTCCCGCGGCGCCCTGCGACGGGTGCGCGGCGGCGCCGTGAGCAACCTCCCGGGTGGCGTCGAGCCGCCCTACGCGGTGCGCGCCATGTCCGGCACGCAGGCCAAGGAGCGGCTCGCCGCCGCGGTGCTGGAGCTGCTGACCGACGGCGAGACCGTCGCGCTGGATACCGGGACCACCGCCGTGGCCATCGCCAAGGCCATGGCCGACCGGAAGTTCACCGTCACCCCGCTCTCCTTGCACGCCACCTTCGCGCTCTCCGGCCATCCGGGCATCCAGCTGCTGATGCCCGGCGGCCAAGTGCGCCCCGAGGAGCTCTCCTTCTACGGCCACACCCCGGTCCAGACGTTTCGGGACCTGTGCTTCGACACGTTCATCCTGGGCTGCTGCGGGGTTGACCCGGTCCAGGGCGCCACCGCCTACAATCTCGACGACGTACAGGTGAAGCGCGCCGCCGTGGCGTCCGCGCAGCGGGTCATCGTGGTGGCGACCGCCGACAAACTGGGCCACGCGGCCTTGGGGCGGATCTGCCCCATGGAACAGATCAACCTCGTCGTCACCGACGCGCCGGAAAGCTCACCGGTGGTCGAGGAACTGCGGGCACGGGGAGTTCAGGTCATCCACCCGTCGGACGACTGAACCCAGACGACTGAGCCGGGCGTCCCTACCTCACCCCCTGTCCATCCCGGCACGCCTTCGTCCTCGCCAAGGTTCCACCAGAGCCCGCCGCTCACCAACAGAGCCGGACCGTCCTCTTCACGCCGGGCGCGAATATGCCAGCAAGATATTTCGACAACTTTCAGCCGCTCTCTACGCCCTTCGCGGACGCCCCGACGCGTTCGGATATCGGGCGAATCTCCGCAACCGACGACTCCGGCCCGGCCCAAATCCGTTTCGCTGGTGGGCTTTGACCTCCGCTGCCCACGCTGAAGGGTCCCCTCCAAAAGATGTCCCACGTGCCTGCGCGGCGCACGTCCGGAAGGAGCCCTCTAGCATCGCGATCGCGACTGGCGCGATCGAGAGGGTGTCGACAGTGGAAGTACCGAAACAGCCGATACAGAAGTCACTGGAAGACAGGGACCAACCGAGGGAGCTCAACTCGGCGGAGATCGGCAGCCTGTACCGAGAATTCGCAGAACAGGGCCCCATAGGACTGGACCAGTTAGCCTCGATCTTGCATGACGGTCCGCCGACGGAGTCGGTGGACTGTTTCGCTTTCCGGAGTTGATGGTGGGCAGGCCGACGGCCCGGCTGCCGCGTCGGGTGAGCGCCGGGTTCCACTGCCCGGGGTGGGGAATGTTGTCGTCGCGACGGTGGGAAGTTGCTGCTCAGCCTGGGGTGGCCAGGAGTGCGAGCCGTTCGAGGGCGGCGGTGATCTCACCTGTCCAGGGCCAGTGCCGGGTGAGGCGGAGAATCTTGCGTCGGCCGGTGGTGACGAGCTGGGCGGCTGCGGAGAACAGGCGGAATCGCAGGCGGCGGGGTTCCCAGAGCCGGGTGGTGCCGGTGAGGGCGAGCATGGGCATCCAGGCCAGGAGGTCGAGGACGATCTGGACGATCTCGAGCCAGATTTTGTTCTGGGCTGCCCGGTGGAGGGGCAGGTTGCGCAGGCCGGTGGCCCGGGCGGCCCGGATCCGGTCCTCGGCACGGGCCCGCAGCCGGTGACGGAGTTCGAGGGCGGCGATCGGCTGGTCAGGGGTGTTGGTCGCGAAGCATGTGATTCGCATGCCGTCCGCGTCCGTGATCCTCAACTGGGCGCCAGGATGGGGGCGTTCCTTGCGGATGATCAGTCGCATGCCCTGAGGCCAGCCGTCCAGGAGCTTGCCGGTGAGCTCGGCGACCCAGGCCCCGTCACGGGCCTCCCCGTCGGTTTCGACGGCCGGGGTCCAGGCCGAGGCGGGAACCTTCAGCACGTGTTCGTGGATCGCTTCGGTGATCACCATGCCGACCGAGTAGGACAGCCATCGGCCTCGCCTGGCGAGCCAGGACACGAAGTCGTGGGTGCCGCCGGCGGAGTCCGTGCGGATCAGCGTCTGCTGTCCTCGCCGGTACTTCTTCGGCAGTTGAGCCAGGGCCAGTTGGGCTGTGGTGATGTGGTCGGCTGCCGTGTTCGAGCCCGCGTTCCCCGGTCTCAGGAGGGCGGCGACGGGCTCTCCGGTTCCGCCCGGGCCGTGGTCGACAAAGGCCGTCAGAGGGTGATGGCCGTAAGTCTTCTTCCAGGTCGGGGCCGCGTCCTCCTTGTCGGAGTGGGCGATCACGAGGACACCGTCGAGATCGATGACGACCTGGCCGTCGGCATCCGGGGCGTTCTCGCCGGCCAACGACCAGACCCGTCTGCGGAGTTCCGACCGTGCGGACCGGATGGCCTGCAGGGCCTTCTCGCCGGAGGCGGCGAGGGTGTCGATCAGGCGGGAGACGGTCGGGTCGGAAGCGACCGGGCCGAAGACGGCCGGCTCACACCGCAGCATCGCGACGTCCGCGAGGCAGTCCCCGCCCAGTGCGACCGCCAGGGCGAGGTCCAGCAGGGCCTTGCCGGGATCGTGGACGGCCCGCGGTTTGCGCCAAGGAGCCAGAGCCTGGGACATGGCCTGGTCAAGAGCGGTCTTGCGGACCGTTTCGACGAGTAGGACCGAACCGGCCTGGGAGACGACCTGGCGGCCGTCGTCCTGGACACGGACACAGGGATAGGACCCGATAGAGTGCTTCACCTGGGAAGTGCCTCCGGCGGCAGCAGGAACAAGGACCTCGACAATCCTCATTCTTGCTGGTCAGGGGCACTTTCTGCTTTCCTGACCGCCTGCCGGACAGCCCACCTCGTGAAAGCGCGAGGTTAGCTGCGGGCGACGCGGCCCGGCCGTCGACGAAGACCTCCGCGGGAGGCTGCGGATGCCAACTTGGGGCAGCGAGCACGTACTTCGCGACCTGCCGAGTGGACGGCTATACCGACGGTGCGCTGATTCCGCCTCGTTTGCCAGCGAACATCGGCCACTATGAGGCGAGGTAGTAGGCGATCTCCTCGGGCTTGCTGATACTGCGGCGGAGGGGCGCCAGCCCCGGTCACCGTCCACCGTGACGCGCGCGCGACACGCCGGGGCAGAGCGTGAACCAGGGGCGCTCGAAGCACTTTTCGACGGCACCCAACTACCCTGCCAATCCAGGGGTGTTCGAAGTGTTCGCGAGGCGTTCGGCTATGGCGATTCCGTAACGCCTTCCCGTGACGCCCGCCGCTGGCGGCAGGCCCGCACCCGGCAACGATCCGAGCAGTACACCGCCGCCCTCGACCGCTCGACTCCCACCGTCCACGATCGCTCGCAAACCGGGCACTCAGCCTGCTCCGTCACTGTTTCCGATGACAACGGCGGCACCATCACCGACCACGAGGAGGGCGCCCTCGTCGCCCTGGACGCGCAGCGCGCCGAGCACCTGGCCCAGGCCCGCCAGACCGTCCGCGCCTACACCGCCGCCGCACACTCAGGGCGCGAGCAGGAAGCCGAGCTGCTCCTCGACTCCTTTCCGATCCCGGCCCCCGTCCTGGCCACCAGCGGCCCAGCCCGCACCTGGCGGCAGCACTCAGCCACCGCCCAAGACGCCGTGGAAGCACTCGCCCCCGCAGCGCATCGCGATCACCGACGAGGACAGCACCGACTACCTCGCCGACCCCGAACTGCGGCACGCCCAGGCCGCCTACCTGACCGCACGCGAAGGCCAACTGCACCGCATCCATGACGCGCTCGGCTCCCTGGCCTTCCCCGCCCCGACCCCCCCCCACGATCTGCCCGAGGCACTCGCCCCGGTCGCCACCGCGCAGACCCAGCGCCGCGTCATCGAAGCCTTCGGCACCCCGCAGCGCGCGGCTCAGGCACTGGACGGCCAGATCCACTACCAGTCCCAGCAGCCAGTACCCGCCCACCGCCGCGCTGGCACCGCAGCCGAGACCGACCTGCTGACCTGCGCCCACGACGCACTGCAGCACATCGCGAACCCGGACGTGCCCCTCGACGCGGAGCAGATCCGCGCCCGCCTGCACCAGGCCATGGCCCGCCCCGCCACCCCCCAAGGCCCCGACCCGGCGGCACCCACCGCAGGCGGGATTGCGAGATGCCGGTGAAGTCCAGGGTGCCGCCGTGGCCGGTGAAGATATGCAGGTCCCAGACGTCTTTTTGGCGTTCCGACTCCGGGGTCGCGCCCAGACGGGTCAGCCAGACCAGCATTGTCCGTACCACGCTGCGCATCGCCTGGGTGTGGACGAGCGTCTCGAACTTCGCCGGATCGGCGAACACCTCCAGGCTCGGTGCGCCATCGGCCCCGCAGCCGGTCGCACAGCGGACGCAGGAAGTGGTCCCAGGTCTTGGAGCCCGCTACGGTGCGGGCCTGCAGGCCGTAGAGGATCTCCGCGACCACCCTCTCCGGCAGTCCCCGCAGGTTGACCTCCCGATCCGCGTTGACCGCCGACTCACTGCGCCGCCACGCCTCCTCATCCGCCGTCTCCCGGCGCCGCCTGGCGGCCCACCACCTGCGGTGGAAGTCGTTCGCCGGCACGTCGCCCCGGGTGAGGCGGACCCGCTGCATCCGGAGGCGGTAGCCTTCGCCGGGCACTACGACTTCGACATCGATGTGCTGGCTGCTTATCGGCCGCAGGGCAACGGCCGCGTCGAGCGGCAGGTCGGCATCGTCCGCGATCACGTGCTGGCTGGACGGGCGTCTGCGTCCATCGAGGTAATGAACGCCGCTTTCGCAGCCTGGGTGCCGCTGCGGCGGGCGAAGGTGCACGGCACTCATGGCGAGGTCATCGGCCATCGGGCGGTGCGCGACCACATGGCCCTGCGCCCGTTGCCCGAAACTCCGTATGTGGTCGCCCAACGGCATCTGCGGCACGTCGGCAAGGACTGCCTGGTCGCTCAGGTGGCGACTCGGCCGGTCCCCCCAACCCGGCAGGCCCTGTCGTCAACCGCCGCAGCACCGAGCCCACCGGGACCGGTGGCCACCTGATCCCGGCGGGCGCCGATGTCTTCGTCAGCCCTCGTGTGAAGTGACGTACTCGACCGCAAGATGCCGGTCGGCACGGCCCGTCACCCTGCAGGCACGGCCTCCGGTCCGCTGCCGTCCGATCCAACGGCGCTGGTGGCCGCCGTCTTGCGTCGCTCCCGCCACCAGGCCGCGACCAGCGCGACCGCGGTACCGCCCACCGTGTAAGCGGCGAGCACCCACCAGGCGACCGCCGTGGCGTGAGCGCCGAAGTACACGGTGTTGCGGACCAGCGTGGTGCCCGCACCCGGCGGCAGTGACTGTCCGATCGCGCTCCAGAACCTCGGCAGCAGCACCGACGGGTACACCCCGCCCGAACTCGGGTTGCCCAGCACCACGAACAGCAAAATGGTCAGCCCCGTGCCGACCATGCCCAGCAGCGTCTGCAGCGCGAGCGATGTCGCCGCCGCCGCGAACACCACCAGCGTGCCGATCCCCGTCAACGCCCAGAAGTGACCGCTCAGCGCGTCGAACACCGGGCCCACGATCACCGCCCCGGCGAGCCCGGATACGACCGCGTACAAACCCAGCACCGCCAGCCTGATCACGATCCGGTGCCTGTTGGCCGGCCGCGAACCGGCGGACATATTAATGATCGTCGCCGTCAGGTAGCCGCCGACCACCCATCCGAGCACCACGTAAAACGAAGTCATGCCGCGTCCATCGCCGCTGTTCGGGGCCTCGATGTCGGTGACCGTGACCTGCCGCTTCTGCGCGGCCTCGATCTTCTGGGCGAGTTGTGAGGCGGTCTGCGATACCGAGGGGCCGCCCGCCGAGGCGACCAACAGTGTGTCATTCGTGCCGGTTGCGTTGAACAGGAAGGCGGCGTCCGCGCTCCGGTCCAAGAGCCGCTGCCGGGCGGCGGACTCGTTCGCGACGGCGGTCGCCTTCACCGGGTCACCGTCGAGCCCGTTGAGCTTGGCCACGATCTGCGCAGAGGCCTGGACCGGGGCCACCACGGCCACCGGAATCCGGTGCGGGGTGGGAGAATGAAATGCGCCCAAGTAGGAGACAGTGAAGGCGAGTTGTATCAGCAGGCCGGCCAGTACCAAGCCAAAGGCGCGTACGCTGATGGCATCCCGCAATTCGGCCAGGAAACCCCCGGCAGGGACACTGGAAGAGGAGGGAGAATCGGCGTTCATGCTGGGCATGATCTCAGCCGTGGAGTGCCGCAATGCGGGCGGGCCCGCGTACCGCTGGTAGCCCGGACGTCGCCCTGCCGCTCGGGGGGCCGGGCGCCGAATGGCACGAATCGGCGCTCCTGCTGGGCCGGGCGTCAACTGCCTTGCAGTGGTGCGCGGGGCGTCTACCCGAGCCGTCGCCGAACTACCGCATGGGTCACGGGACTTGATTGTGGAGCGTTCGCTGTCGCATGCGGCGGACTTCTGGACACGCGACGCGGTGCGGAGCGCGTCGTCCCGGCTCAGTCAAGGAGGGTAGTGCCCGTGATGTCCTTTCGGCTCTCGGACGGCGTGCGGAATGTCGGGCGTGCCTGCAGGGCGTGGCTGCCTGCCCGGCCGCTGCGGCTGCGGCGCACCGTCCGTGTTCCGTTCGCCGTCGGACAGCAGGCGGCGGTGCTGACGCTCGTGATGCGCTACGAGTCAAGTGGTGGCCCGGTGGGCGGTCGCGCGGTGCTCGAGGCCGAGGTACCCGCGCCCAGCATGGACGACGAGTTCAAGGCGGCCGTGCACGCGGCGACGACCTGCGGGTGGCCTTCGACCCGCTGATGCGATGTATCCGCCTCGTCGTTCTCGAGGGACCGGCGCGTGTGGCCGAGGCCGCCGAGGCGCTCAGCCAGTCGGTGATCACCGCCAACCGGGCGCTCCACCCCCTGGAACAAGCGGGCGAGGGCGCTCAGGCCGCGTACGAGGTGGCGGAGGCCGAGTTCCACCGTTGGCTGGAGAAGTTCACCGCCGCGGCCCGCGAGGCGCTGTCCAGCATCCAGTAACCCCAGACCGCTGGCCCTGCGGCCGGTGCCCCCCCACGTGTCACACGGTGGCACAGCGGCTGTTGCCGGCCGGCGCGGTGTCCCGCCTGGCCGAACGACGTCCCGTTCTCGTCTCCTTGGCGGCCGCACGCCACCACAGTGGTGTGGCGGCGGGCACTGAGCAGGTCTGTACCGGCCCTGACCAGGGCAATAGGGTGAATGCCGTCGCCGGCCGCGACGGGGGAGGGGACACCATGACCAGTACCCGGGACCACTGGAGCGAGGACGCTGCCTGCCGCGGCGCTCAATCGGATGAGCTGTTCGTGGACGGCCCGAGCCAGAAGCGGGCCAAGACCGTCTGCACCGGCTGCCCCGTACGCACCGAGTGCCTGGCCGAAGCCCTCGACAACCGGATCGAGTTCGGCGTGTGGGGCGGCATGACCGAACGGGAACGCCGAGCCCTGCTGCGCCGCAGCCCGAACGTCACCTCCTGGCGGACGGTCCTGGACAACGCCCGCCGCGACAGCGAGCGGACACAGGCCGGTTGAGGCTGGGATGTTCCTACGGCCCACTCTCTGAGTTCTGAGTACGCATCTGAGTAGGGCGACGGAGCCGTCCACCTGGTTGGCGATGTTCGGATGGCGTCATGACGCCGACTCGTTCCGCCGCTCACGCGGCGTCCGCCGCCTCCCGAAGGTGCAGGGGCCTGGGCCTGTCCACTGCTGGGGCCGCTGTGGTGTTCCTGCTCGTGGGCTGCAGCGTGGCGGGTGGTCCGATCCGTTCCGAGGCGCAGTTTCTCCAGCACGTACACGAAACGCAGGCCGCCGGCGAGGACACCGTTCGCTTCCTGGGCTCGGACCCGGACTCCGTGATCCTGGGAAAGTCCAGCTCCAGCGCGTCCTGCGTCGACGACCTCGGTATGGACGGCGATGACGTCAACCGGAACCAGCCGTCCGTCTCCTGGGCCCCGGATTTCATGGATGGCGACGCCGGGTATCGCGCGGCGGTGACCGACCTTCGCAGGCGGTGGTCCGCGCGGGGATGGAAGGTGACGACGGAACCGGAGCGTGACCCGGTCACTGGCAAAGCGACCGCCCTGCACGTAATCCACACCACCGACGACCACGGCGTCACGCTGTCCCTGAGCCCCGGCCGACGCACCGGCGAGGGACTGATCGTCGCCGACGGCGGCTGCGTCCGTCACGACGGCTACTGGGACCCAGACGACTGGAACCTCTGACGACGGGCCCGCCGCAGGGCGCACGCCGGGCCGGTGCGTCGGCCGGATCGGGGCCCTCCGGGCTGCGAGGCGTCGGTGGGGGCCGATAGTCGGCGTCCGGAGGCCGGTTACTCTCAGTACTCAAAATCGTGGTCGCACCCAAGGGGGAACAGGCATGCGGAAGCCGGAAGAGGCAGAGAGACAGGAGCCGGCGGGCGTCGAGCGGGAGGCGGCGGCGGTGGAGGCCGCGCTCGGGCTGGCCGGGCAGGAACCGCCGTCGCTGCATCTCCCGGCCGTCAGGGCGCCGTTCCCGAAAGGACTCGTCCGGCTCGCAGCCAGCGCGCCGGGCCGGGAGCGGCTGCGCCTGATGTTCGCCGAACACCCCGGGCTGGTGCTGTGGCTGGAGAACCGCATGGACGGCCAGCACATTCTGGCGGCTGTGGAACTGGAGCACGCCGGGGAGGCACCGGACGCTTCGGTGGCCGACGAAGCCGCCCGCGAGGCGCGCCCGGCACAGGCCGCGTTCCGCCGCCGGTGGGCGAGTGAGCGGCGCCGTGACTACGACGGGATGCAGACCCACTTCGCCTCGCCCGCGCACATCACGGCAAAGACCAGGTCCACGCCGCGATGATGGACGTGTCCTGTCTGGGGCCCTGACCGGTTACAGCTCGAACTCGAGGTCGATCAGGTCGGTGAGTTCGACTTCGAGGCCGTGGGCGCGTTGGCCGTTGTCACGGAAGTACACCTCACCCAAGGCCTCGGCGGCGATCTGGCGGAGGTCGTCCTCGTCGACGCCGGACGCTTGGGCTTCGAAGAGGCGGGCGGCGTGGCGGGGCGGCAGGGCGAGGGTGAGGTGGCGTACGCGGGCGTCGTCGGTGCTGCCGGGGGCGGCGGTGTAGCCGAACCGGGCCTGGACATCGATCATGATGCCGCCGGTGGTGGCCGCTGCTTGCTTCGCCTTGGCCCTGATCTGCGGCTGCCAGCGCGTGCGGACCTCACGCTCGAGGCGGTCGGCGAGTTCCGGGCGGGGCTTTTTGATCTGGTTCTTCACGTAGCGTTCGACGGTGCGCTGGCTGATGCCGAGCAGCTCGGCAACGCGCCGCGTGCTGCGCTGGTGCTGGCGGACCAGGTAGCGCATCTGTGCGCCGGCGGTCTTCGGGATGGGGCGCGTGAACGCGCCCTGGACCGCCTTGTCGAGTTCTTCGCCGATCGTGACCATCGCCATAACTGACCTATTCTCCGGTGTCCTTGGCGGTGACCTCGCCGGTCTTGATGTAGCGGGCGAGATTGGCGACGTGGCCGTCACCGGCGAGCTGTTCGATGACGTCGGCGCCCCACAGCACGCTCTGGGTGCCCTCGTGCTTGACCATGCCGGGGGAGACGCCGAGCCGGAAGCTGCCGGGCACGGTCTTGCCGTCGGTGTCGTAGGGCAGGACATCCAGCGGGCCGGGCCCGTCGGCGGCATACACGGCGCAGTCGGAGAGCACCGCGACCGGATACCGGCCGGTGGCCGCGGCCAGGTTCAGCATCTTGCGGTGCATGTTGATCCGGGCCCGGGAGATCACGGTGGCGCGGATGTCCGGGCGCCAGGTCGGCCGGGCGAGGGCAGGCCACGCCTGCCCCGGCTTCCAGCCACCGCCGCGCGCCTTCTCCTGCAGCTTGCCGATGCCGCCCTTGACGGTCATCTTGACGGCGTCCACGACGATTCCCAGCTCAGGATCACGGCTCTTGTAGCCGTCCATCGCGGTCAGGAACTCGGCCGGGGGCAGCTTCTCCGTGACGCCGAGGTCCGCCATGGTGGCGACGTAGGCATCGCGCAGCCGCTTGTACCAGCCGTCCAGGAACCGGCCGCTCTCGGAGCGCACCCACGCCTCCACAGGGGCCACCTCGTAGCCCAGTTCCACCGCGTAGGCCACGGTGGGGGTGGCGTACCAGGCCGGGTCCTGGGGGCGCTGGCCGGTCGGCGTGAACGGGCTGGGTAGCAGGTCGCCGTCGAGGTCGCGCCACTGCTTGCCGGCCTTCACCCGGTTCAGGTCGACGTGGGAGAGGTCGACCAGCCAGGAGCCCGGCAGCGCCGCATCGAAAGCCGGGTTGGTGACGTGCACCGGTGGCGAGGCAAGGCCGACGACGGCGCCGTTGGCGGCCGCGCCGAAGGCGAGGTTGACGTCGATGCCGACCAGGTGGCGCTTCATGCACTCCTCGTCGGTCAGGTCCCGTGCCCAGTCATAGGCCTCCTCGAACAGCCGCTCGCCGGGGCCACGCACATGGAACCGCGGCAGGTGCGCCAGGACGGGGTGCCCGTCGGTCGCCTCGCACGGGGCCGGGTCCATCGGTTCCGTGCCCAGCGACCCGGGCCGGTGTTCGGTGTGCCTTCTGCCGTCGGCGTCCGGTGCGCTGGCGCGGGTGGGTGGGTTCAGCGCGGTCATCAGCTGCAGGCCGGTGACGGCCGTGGACCCCACCGGTGTCATCACCCGCACCGCATACACGCCCAGCACCCGGGCCAGCTCCGCCGGCTCGAGCTGTGCGGCATGCCCCCACGCGCGGCCATCGAGGGCGCGCCACGAGGGGATGCACAGCTGCACGCATTGGCGCCGCCCGCCGTGGGCGGGGCGGTAGATCCGCGCCCACGGCCCCAGCCCCCGCTTGGTCAGCTTCCACTCGGCACGCTGAAGCTGCTTGATGACCTTGTGCCCCTCCGGCAGCCGCCCGGCAAGCCGCTCCTCGTGCGACAGCTCGGCGGGCAGGCCGTAGCGCTCGCACGCCGCGCGGGTGAGCACCAGCAGCGGATCGGCGTCCTTACCCGAGCCGTGCAGGCGCTCCGCCCCGAGCTGCGCCTCGGTCAGCGTCCATTCCACCAGCGCGGGCAGGGACTTGGCGGGCACGTCCATGATCAGGCCACCGATGCCGTAGCCGGTCACGTTCCGGTCGGCGTCGGCGTCGAGGACAAGCAACGGGCCGTGCGCGTACGCCCCTCCGGGCGCGGAGGTGTTCGCAAGAGCGGTCTTCGCCGCGGCGGGGCGCCGCGAACTTCGCGGCGCCTGTTCCGTACGCGGCAGCGACACAGCGGCCGGTGCTGCGTGCCGAACAGGCGCCGGGGGAGTGGCCGAGGGCTCCTCGGCCACGGGCGCGGCAGCAGCAGCCTCCGGTGCACCGCCCGTGTGAGGAGCCTCCGGCGCCCCGCCCGTAGGCCGAGCCTGCGCAGCGGGCGCTGCGGTAGTGAATGCCTGTGGCGCCGCGGTCTCCGTGTCCTCCTGCGGAGCGCCGGTGCTCTGGGGGGCGGGGTAGAGCTTGGCGAGCTGCTTCAGCAGGCGCGCGTAGGCCTCCCGCTCCGGGGGCCGGGGCTCGGCCTTGCCCGACTCCCAGCCACCCACGGTCGCCCGCCGCACGCCCAGGGCCGAGGCCACCTCGTCCAGGGTGAGCGCGTGAGCCTGCCGCAGCCGCCTGCGCTCGGCCGGCGGCGGCAGTGGGGAGCGGGACGCGACCAGCGCGTCGACCGCGTCGAACAACTCGGACATGGGGACACCTCCGCCCCCTAGTCTACCTCGAACGCCCTTTCAGCGTACCAATAGCGGACGATTGGCGTACAAAGACCGTACGGCGGGGGGCCGGGTGATAGCCGGGCTGAAATCCGCGCCATCGCCGACCGGCTCGGCCTGGCCCCGCTGACCGCACCCAGAACCCACCAGATCCTGCTCGACGCCGCTCCTGCGGTCGGCCTGACTGCAGTGAAGGTGGGCGCCGCCTGGCGGGCGGCCTCCGGGTTCGCACACGGCTACCTGCGCGCATCCCAGCCGCGGGCGGCCATACCCGGAGCTGGCCTGCCGCGGCCAGCGCGGCGCCGATGTCGCCTGTGCGGTGAGCCGATCGCGTTGCTCGGTGCGGCTGCGCTTGCGCAGCAGCCGGGCCCGGTCTGCCCGGGCACTGGGCCCCAGCACGCGCCGGGCGACGGCGGGGGAGGGCACCGCAGTGCCGGACTTGCTGGTTCACCCATCGAGCCGTCGTCGGGGCCCTGATACTCCGCGCATGACCACGCCGGGGAACTGACTACTGAGCGCACCCGGTGTACTGCACGCGAAACACCGTCCAGTTGCAGCCAGCCAATTAGGTGGATACCTGCGGTCCGCGTCGTCATGCTGTAGAGGTTTCTGAAGCGAGGGGGCAAGCGTGGACGGCGGTCAGCCGGAGAGCGTCGGACAGAGGCATCAACGCCGGCTGGAGGCTTTCGTAGTGAGGGCCCGCCGCGTGGAGGAACACTCGCTCGCGGCCGACTGGGATGCTCTCGCGAGGCTGTCCCAGATGAAGATCAATATCTTCTTCCGCGACGGCGAAGTGCGGATCCGGTGTGAACTGCCGCCAGAGGAGGTCGTGGAGTCCGCTGCGGCCCGCATCCGTCCGATCCTCCTGGAGACCGAGGACTGCTTCCACATGAAGACGCTGGCAGCGCTGGGATACTTCTGCCGAACATCACCAGGAGATGCGGACTGGATACGGGCTGTGCGTGCCGAATGGCAGACCCGTGTGAATCCCCCGACGCGTGAACAAGCCGGCTACCGGGTCATGATCGCGGACGCGGCCACCGGCGAGGACCACGATCTCGACGCCCACCGGCTGGCCAACGCCTGGATCTACGGCGATGTGGTGCACCACGATCCAGCACGGCGACGGGAAGGCGACCCATTCGGGCTGCGCGACCGCTACCGCGCGGCGGTACCACTGGTCGCCTGGGTCATGGTCGGCACGATTGAGCTCCTGAACTACATCCGAGCACTGCACGAGTCAGGCCTTCTGCAGCTCCGCCCAGAGGTCTTCGACAAGCCGGTCGCCCTGAAGTCCACCACCTGGGAAGAGACGGCCACGATGTATTTCGCCCCCGAGGGCACGCAAGCCCCGTCGCTGGCGAGCACCCCGTTGCCCGAGGGGTGGCTCCCCCTCGACAAGACAACGGACTTCTCGCTCTTCCAGCACGGCTCCGGAGGACAGCTTTGCAACGCAGAGCCCGCGCTGTCCCCAGCGGACCGGCCAGCACGCCCGCCTGCCGGCAGCTGGGCTAACGACCTCGTAGCAATCGCCACCTTCGCAGGCCTGCTAACCCGCATCGACGACCCCGCATAGCGGGCCGTCGGCAGGCCGCCGACGACCCGTCAGGGCTCTAGCGTGCGGCTGCGGAACCTCCCCACGCGCGGGGCACTGGGTGGCATTTGCGCAGCAGCCGCGCCGCGCCATGGAGTCGGGGCGCACGGCTTCGTCGGGTTCCTTGCACATCGGCAGGGTGCCGGGTGGCGCCGCGTGCTCGTCCTTGTGGTGGGCCCGCGGTGCCCAAAGCCGAGCAACTCCCCGGGTCGCGCGGCTAGGCCCAGGCGATACCGAGTTCTCGTAGTGCGGTGTCCAGGAGCGGTTGGTGTGATCAGAAGTGGGTGGGTTGGCCGGGGCTGATCAAGTTGGTGTGGAGGTGCGGTGAGGCGGCGTGAGGGGTTTGGGTGGTGGGCGCGGAGGCGAGGGCGGACCTTGGCATGTGGTCTGATCTGCTGTTTTCCAGGTAGCTGGCGGTAGTGATCAGGTCTTGCCACTTGGTTGGCCAGGGTCATGTTCAGTGATCGCTGGTATCGCCCAGAGGGGCGCGGGAGGATGCGCATGTCAGATGCGAAGTGGCCACAGATGCGCGTATAGGTGACTACCGTTTCTTCTCCGGTGATCAACAGGGGGCGGGAATGCGGACGGCGTCACTGCGTAAGGGCGAGAACGTGTCTCTGTTGACAGCGCGGACGGTGGTGTCAGTGGCGGTACAGGGGCTCTCCGCGGACGTGTCCGCGCTGCTGCTCGGCTCGGATGGCAAAGTGCGTGGCGATCATGACCTGGTTTTCTACAACCATCCGGCCCAGGAGGGTGTTTCCGTCGAGGGCGCTGCGGTCACTGCGAAGCTTTCTCGCCTGTCGGCAGGCGTGCACCGTGTGGTTGTTGTGGTGAGTGCTGATCCGCTGCAGTCAGGCGCCGTCTTCACCCGGGCACCGCAGCTGACGATCACCCAGAGCGGCGCCCCGTCGGCGTTGTTCACCGCGCCGGACTTCACTTCAGGGGAGACGGTCGTGGTCTTGGCGGAGCTGTACCGCCGCGGTGACGGCTGGAAGGTCCGGGCTGTGGGGCAGGGCTACGCCTCTGGCCTTGCTGGGCTGGCAACCGACTACGGCGTGGATGTCGATCCCGACCCGCATGCCGCGCTGATTCCAACGCAAACGCGCACGGCTGCGGCCGCTGCGGTGGACTTCACGAAGGTGGAGCGACAAGCTCCGGGCCTGTTGGCCCCCGCGCGGCAGGCCGGCCAGGCTCTCGCAGACCGTGGAATGACGGGGCGGCGAGCTGCCGTCTACCTGCTCTTGGATCATGACTGGCACATGGAAGAGCTGTGCGAGACGTTCGCCGTGCAGGCTTTCGCCGAACGAGTCCTGGCCCTGTCTGCCAACGTCGACGACGACGGCACGGTGCCCGTGATCTTCTCAAGTGGGGCGAGAGCCGTTCTTGGAGGAGATCCGGCTGGACAACTACCGCGGCCGCATCGGGTAGCTGCATACCCAGGTGGACTGGGGCTGGGGCAACGTCGTCGACGCGATGCGTCGCGCAGTCAGCCACTATCAGGAGTCCGGCGCTGCAGATCCCGCCTTCATCGTGACCCAGGTCGGTGACGAGCCCTGGGATAAGGCAGAGGTCCGCTCCACGCTCCAGAACACCGCTTCGCTGGGGATTGTCTGGCTTTTTGTCGGATTTGGCCGGGGGAAGCTCGCGTTTTACAAGAACCTCAATGCCTCCGCCTCTGTCACCTTCACTAACGTCGCGTTCTACGACGCCAGCAAGAACCGGGGATCGGTGCCCGGCGAGAGGTTCTACACGGGCCTGGTCGACGCCTTCGCCAACTGGATGCGGTGTAAGGCCTTGCATCGAGCCAGGCCTGGGCTGCTAACCACCGCAGCGGGTGCTCCCTGCCGACGCGGGGGTGTTCCGATGAGCGCGGCCGCTGGGTTCGCGGGAGCGACGCGACGCGGCGGTGTTCAGGTGGGGTACGGGCTCGGGCGCGTGGTGGACACGGCCCCCGGCCCGGACCCGGACCTGGACCCGGTCCCGTATACGGCCTCTCCGGCCGGTCGGCCGTCGCTGTGGTTCAGGAGTAGGTCATCGGGCAGTTGTACCGCAGGGAGTACTGCGCGGCGCGCAGGTAGAGCGCCACGTAGAAGGCCGCGTTCCGGTCCTCGGTCCACGGTCCCGGCCGCACCCGGGCAGTTCGCTCCGCCCCGCCTTCCAGGAACCACAGGCTCAGTGCGAGGTTCTCGCCTGCCGGTATCGCGTCAACGGGCAGTCCGACGGCGCCGGCCAGCCGCTCGGCCAGGGCGAGCACCTGCGGGGCCCCGGCGACCGCTGTCTCCTCGCCGGAGTACGTGGTGCCGACGGGGAGCACGATCTCCTCCTCCAGCGCGAACGGCACCAGCACGCTCCAGTCGAGCAGGGTTGACAGCTCCGCGTCGGTCAGCCGCGTCCTGCACAGCGCCACGAAGCCGTCCATGGACGGGCTGGCCTTCTCCTCGAACCAGCCCGGCGCCTCCCGTGCGGCTGGCCGCAGCTCGTAAGAGTAAGAGGGCAGCCCGCGCCGCTCCAGCTCGGTGTTCAGCGCGGCGGCGACGTCCCCGTACCCGTCCTCCCCCGGCCGCGACCAGTCCTGCGCGGCGACACTCACTAGATAGACACCCATGATCGCAACGTATCGGCCGCCACCGACAACGTCCCGCCCCTCCTGATCACCAGGGTGAACAAGGGATCGCGCTCGAGTACGGGGTTCCGGCAGCCATGTACGCGTTACGTGTGGAAGCCACCCCCGCGGACAGCCCCGAGGGTTATCGGCTTCGCCCGGCCAACAGCAGCAGGTGCATCGGCATCGCCGACAACGACACCACCCAGGGAGCCGAAGCGACCGAAGAACGTTGTACGGGCGCGGCCGACCAGCGGTTCCTCATCCGGCCGGGCTGACGGTCCGCACCGCGGCCGGGGGCGGGCCCAGAGCGCTCTCGCCGGGGGCCGCAGGATCGTCGTCTCGACGCTGAGAGCCCGGCGGGCGCGCGCTCGCACCGGGGTGTCGACCGTCCGGCGAGTTCCGGGCACGGCCGCGGCCTCCGGTCCTGCCGTTCGCCCATGATGGTCCGCGCACCGGCTGCGCCGACTCACCTGTCGCCGCTGGCGGTGCCGCACAGGGCGCCCGGCGTTCACCAGATGACTTCGCCGCTTCCCTGGGGACGCTGCTCCGCCCGTGCCCGGCAGGTGCGTTCCACCAGACCGGGCAGCCGCCCGGAAGTCCTCTCCGGTTCCAGGCGTCCCGATGGCGAAGGCGACCGCCCGGCGCACCTCCGGATGCTGCCGCAGCCCGCTCTGGGCCAGGCCGGTGGCGCTGGTTCAGACCACCGCCATCAGCGTCAGCGCGGCCACTACGGTGATCACCGCTACGGGAACCATGACCATCCGTGCCCGCTCCATCCTCGCTTGCACGCTCCCGCACCTGGTTGCCGAGCGTCCGCCGCGGCCCTCGGATGGTGTCCCGGCCGTGAGGTGTTCGCCGGTGGAGACGGGACCGAGAAGGATGCGGCACCAACCGCAGTCACTCCCTTCCTTGTCCTGCCGGGAGGCACCCGTCCTCCCGGCGAAGACCACCGGGGGCCCGTCCTCGTCGCACGTCGTCATGACGAGTTCAACGACCCGCCCAACGGTCGGCTACGTCCACGCGGTCCATCGTGATGCGGCCGTCACCGGACGTTCACGACCGGCCTCACCGGGACCGGCGTGTCGCTGCTGGTAGGAGTCGAGTCTGGGGGACGAGGTGTGCCCCGGGTGAACATCGGGTGATACTGGGCGTCTTGCAGACAGGGGGATGGGGGATGCCGGTGGTGGAGCGGTTCGGCCCGTATGCCGTCATGGAAGAGCTGGCCAGTGGGGGCATGGGCCGCGTCCTGCTCGCCCGTTCCCCGGGGGGCCGTATCGTCGCGGTGAAGACGCTCCTGGCCGACTCGGCCGACGACCGGCGGAGGTTCGCGCGCGAGGTACGGATCGCTCAACGGGTGCGCGGCATCTACACGGCGAGCGTGGTCGAGGCGGACGCCGAGGCCGCGGTGCCGTGGATGGCGACGGAGTACGTGCCCGCCCCGTCGCTGCGTGACCTGGTCGAAAGCTGCGGGGTGCTCGGGGCGGGCGCGCTGCACTGGGTGGCCGCCGGCATGGCCGAGGCGCTGCTCAGCATCCATGCGGCCGGACTGGTGCACCGGGACATCAAGCCGTCCAACGTGTTGCTGCCGGTGGAGGGCCCGCGGGTCATCGACTTCGGTATCTCACAGGCTCACGACGTCACCCGGACACAGGCGGCGCTGGGCACGGTGGCGTACGCGTCGCCCGAACAGGCGCGCGGTGAGCCGACGACCGCGGCGTCCGACGTGTTCTCTCTGGGTGCGACGCTCTTCCACCTCGCCGTGGGCCGTGTCCCCTACCGTGACGGCGGGGCCGGGTCGGCGCTGGAGCAGCTCGTGCGGACCGCGGCGGGTGAACTCGACGTCACGGGACTACCCGGCGACCTGGAGGAACTCATCCTGCCGTGCCTGCGATCCGACCCCGCCGCCCGGCCGGAGCCCGCGCAGATCGTGGCGCGCTCCCAGAAGCGGCTGGAAGAACGACCCGGCGCACGGGGAGGCGAGGACTGGCTGCCGGCGAACTGGATCGAGGCCATCGAGCGCCACCGCACCCAGCGCACGCGCGCGGTGCGGGAGGCCCGACGCCTGGTGGAGCCGGACGCTCGGACCCAGCCGGTCCCCCCGCCTGGGAGGACCGCGGACATGGCCATGGCGCCGGGCGCTGGCCAGGCAACCCGGCGGCCGAGAACCCTACTGCTGGCGGCCGGAGGGGCCGCTGCCGCTCTCGCCGTCGGCGCGCTCCTGGTTCTGCGTCCCTGGACCGCGGAGGCCGGCTCCAGCGGCGCGGGGAAACCGGACGGCCCCGTCGGCATCCTGCCGGTGCTGAGCCAGTCGCCCGGGGTCTGCCCCACGGACTCGCCCGCCGGACGCTCCTGGACATCGGACGACCGCCAGACCTGCGTGGTCACGGCCGACGAGACAGGGCTCACGGTGCGGCAGTTCAAGAGCGTCAGGGCCTACTACCAGTCGGACAACGGCCTGCACGGGTGGACTGTGGAAGTCACCCTGAACGACAGAGACCGGGCCGCCTTCTCCCGCCTCACCGACAAGGCGGCGGGGCAGCCCGGGCCCCAGAATGAGCTGGCCTTCGTCATCCGGGAGTCGGACCGCCTCCTTGCCAGCCCCGCCATAGTCGAGAAAATCCCCGGTTCCAGCCTCCAGGTCGCCGTCAATCTCAAGAAGAACGAGGCCCGCTTCATCGCCCAGACCCTGGGAGCCCCGTCCTGACACCGGCCCGGTCCGTGACCAGGTCCGGCGCGCCCTGGGCGGCCGGGAGACCCCATGTGTCGTCCGTGTCACCGTCTACGACCCCACGGTGGCCATGGGCCACCCCGCCGACGCCGGCCAGCCGGGCTTCCTCGTGACCGTACGGGCCGTCGGCGCCCTGCCCCCGCCACCGCTGCGTGCTATGAGCGTCCCCTACGAACGTGACCTGCTGGCACGGTCCTCTGGCCCCAGGCCCCGGTGCTTGCCGGCGTGACCATGGCGCTGCTGCGGGAGCAACTCGGCCACCGGGTCACCGCCGTCACCCTGGAGCAGGCCAGGCTGCTGCCGGTCGCCTTCGCCACCAACGCCTCCATTGGCGTACGCGCCGGGACGAGCGTGACCGGACGCGCGAGACCGGGCATCTTCGCACGCCGCGCCATGGCACCTGGCACTTCTGGGGCGGCGCGTCCGTCGCGTCGAGGCACCGTCACCCCCACACCACCACTGCCGGCCGGCCCGATCACGCCCGCTTACCCGCCGCCGTGTGCAGCAGGGGGCGCGGCAAGGCGGTCACGTCCTTGCCGCACCCCCTGCCGTCAGAACTGGGGCGAGCGTGGTCTCTGCCCGCTCACCGGCAGACGGCGATACACGGCGGCCGCCTCGTCCGCCGTCGTGTTCGGCGCACGTCTGCCTGACGCCTCGGCACGTGCCGCTTCCGCCAGCGCGGCGACCACGGCGTCGTTGGCCTCCCGGCTGCCGATGGTGACCCGGACTCCCTCCCCGGGGTAGTGGCGCACCTCGACTCCAGCCGCGGCAAGAGCCATGGCACCTTCGTCGACGGGATCGGGCGCCGTGAGCCAGAGGGAGTTGGCGTGGCTCGGGCGTACCCGCCAACCGAGGTCGACGAGTTGGTGCCAGAGCCGTTCGCGTTCGGCGACCACGGCGTCCACGCGTCGGCGCAGTTCACCGCCGGCCTCCAGCGAGGCCTTGACCGCCGCCGTGGCCACCGCATTGATCCCGAAGGGCAGTTGCTGCCGGCGGATTCGCGCCACCAGGTCGGAGACGCCGAGTCCGTAACCGACCCGCAGGGCGGCAAGGCCGTAGGCCTTGGAGAAGGTGCGCAGGACGAGCAGGTTGGGGTGTGAGTCCACGAGCGCGGGTGTGTCCGGCAGGGCGGTGTGGCGAGCGAACTCCACGTACGCCTCGTCGAGCAGCACGGTGACGTGCCGGGGCACCTGCCGCAGGAACACCGACAGCGCGTCCGCGGTGATGAGGCTTCCGGTGGGGTTGTGGGGATTGCACAGCACCACGACACGCGTGCGGTGGTCGAGCGCCGCGAGCAGGGCGCCCAGGTCCTGGTGACCGTCCGCGGACAGGGGTACCGGGACGGTGCGCGCGCCGGCCATCGTGGCCAGCAGGGGATAGGCGTCGAACGTCCGCCAGCTGTAGACGACCGTGTCGCCGGGGCGGACCACGGCCTGGAGCAACTGCAGGGCCACACCCACCGATCCGCTGCCGACCGCGACCCGGTCGGAGGTCACCCGGCACCATGCGGCGATCCGCTCGGTGAGCTCGTCGGGATGGAACGACGGGTAGCGGTGGGCCTGCGCGACGGCCCGTTGCATCGCCTCGCGGACCGAGGGCAGCGGAGGATACGGGCTCTCGTTGAGGGCGAGTCGGTGGAGTACGGGGATGTCCATCGCTCAGTTCCGTCCACCGTGCCAGCGGACGGCGACGGCACCGGCGAAGTCGCCCGCGTGGGCGAATCCTCCGAGCACCACCAGGTCGCCGTCCTCGACCTGCCGGGAGTCGATCGCGCGGTCGAAGGTGATCGGGATGGCCGCGCCGAACAGGTTCCCGCACTCGTCGAACGTGTGCAGGTGCCGTTCGGGCGGCAGTTGCAGTGCCTCCCGCCAGTTCCGCAGAAAGGTCCGGTTGGGCTGGTTGGTGATGAGGACGTCGATCTCGGTGGTCGCCACGCCGAGCCGTCGGCACAGGTCCGTGACCACCTCGGGGACGAGGCGGTTCCCGCGTGCGAGAACCCTGGCGACGCTGGCGTCGGTGAACCCGATCCGCAGCTGGGACTTGCCCGGCTCCCAGTACTTGCGGCCATCGTCGACCGCTACGGTCATGTCACCGGCGTACTCGCCGATGTGCCGGGTCTCCACGTCGAGGACCGGGGCGTCGGCCGACGTCGTCACGTACCCCACGCCGCAGCCGTCGCCCGGGATCGCGGCCTGGGCCAGCCTGCGCACCTCGGACTGGGTGAACCACTGTCCCGCGGCGCTTTGGGCATTGCAGATCAGGGCGGTCTTCGCATCGGTGGTGGTGAGGATCTGCCGGGCCAGCTTCAGCATGTACACGAAGGAGGCGCAGCCGGCGTTGGCCACGTCGACGAGCCACTCCGGGTTCAGGCCCAGCCGGCGGGCCACCTCGGTGCCGGCGCCGACGAACGGCAAGTCCGGCAGCTGGCTGTGCACCAGCAGTACGTCGACGCCGCGGATCTCTTTGCTGCCGTGCCGTTCGATCAGGGGCTGTACGGCGCGTTCGACCATGTCCGCGTTGGTCTCGCCGGCGGCCACGTGGTGCCGTAACGGCGGGACCTTGAACATGGGGTGGTTGCGGAGCTTGTCCTCGGCTCCCGGGTACTCGGTGTAGAACTCGGCGGGGACCGGCTCGCCGGGAAGGTAGCTCGCGACGTCGGTGAGGCTTACCGTCGTCACCGCGCCACCGCCCTCGAAGGAGCCACGCTGACCGGCAGGCCGTTGCGGTGGCGGTGTTCCAGGATCGCCTTGAGGTTGTTCATCTCCACGGTGTGCCCTGCGTAGAAGAGGTCCCAGTAGTCGCCGACCCAGGGCCGGTCCGGGCGGGGCGCCTGCTCAGGGTGCGGGTTGGCGTCGTAGTAGGGGTGCCGGCAGTTGGTCCAGGTGATCACCGAGCCCGGCTTGTCGAGTACCAGTCGGGCCGGGATCACGCGCATCAGGTAGATCATCCACAGCTTCTCGCCCTGGTCCCACGAGCAGTGGTAGTCGACGGTCATTGCCTCGGGATGGGCGACCACCTCGCAGTAGATCTTGGTGTCGTCCTCGAGCCGGTCGTGGCCGACCCACAGCCCGGGTGTGCCGGAGGGCGCGAAGTCCCGCAGGCTGCAGGTCCACTCCTCCAGGTGGTGACCCTGGCGCAGGTAGTCGTAGGCCGACTCCGGGGGGCAGTCGACGTACTCGTGAATGGTGCAGTACTGCCCGTAGACCTGGTGGTGCGGGTAAACGGCGTGGGTGAGCTCCATGCAGTGGGCAGTCAGCTCCTCCTTGCCGGAGTTCTCGATCCGTATCAGACCGGGGATGTCAGCCAACGTGGACGATGCCTCGCTCATCTGAACTCTCCTTGGTTTCGGTGCTGTTGGTGCTCTCGGTGATTTCGGTGAAGGACTGGAAGGGAAGGAACGGCGGGATCTCCCGCGGGTCGCAGTCCACCGCGACGAAGGCCGGGCCGCCGCCCGCGTTGCCGCGCAGCAGCGCCGTGCGCAGGTGCGCCGCGTCACCGGCCCTTGTCGCCTTCAGGGACGGGAAGGCTGCGGCCACCGCGGCGGCGAGGTCGGTCCGGGCGAACACGTCGTCGTCGCGGACGCCGCCCTGGAAGAACTCCTCCCGCAGCGCGCACATGGCGTGGGCGTTGTTGTTGAAGATCACGAACGTGACGGGTGCCGCGTACTCCACCGCGGTGTGCACTTCCATGCCGTGCATGAAGAAGGACCCGTCTCCGGCGAGGACGTAGGTGCGTCGGCCGGTGGCGAGCGCGGCGCCGATGCCGGCGCCGAAGGTATAGCCCATGCCGCCCATGCCGACCGCCACCACGAACCGGCCGCGGCGTGGTGCCGGGAGCAGATGGATGGCGCTGGCCCCTGCGTTGCCCGCGTCCACGAAGACGTGTGCGTCCTGGGGGAGTGCCGCCTCCACCGCGGCGAGCGCCTGGACATGGGGGATAGTTCGCTCACGCCCCTGGGAGGGCCGGCTCGGCACGGGGGTGGGAAGGGGACCGGAGTGCGCAGGACACGGGCGTGGCCGGGGCGGCAGGCGGGCGGTCACCGCGCGCAGCGCGTCCCGCAGGTTCCCGCCCAGCGTGGTGGCTGCCACGAACGGCGGTTCGGGGCCGAGGCAGACGACGTGGGTGGTGGCCAGGGCTTGGTCGAGGCCGCCGCGTGCCAGGAGCGGCAGCCGGGTACCGACCAGCAGGCATACGTCGGCCCGCCGCAGACATTCCTCGACGTTGGCGTGGCCCATCACCCCGGCCACGCCCGCGAATTGCGGATCACGGTTGTCGAAGACGTCCTTGGCGTCCGGGGTGACCGCCACCCAAGCCCCGAGCCGACGGGCCAGTTCGTCCAGCTCCGTACGCGCGTCTGCGGCGGCGAGATCTTCACCGGCGATGACCAGGACGCGGCCGGCACCCCGGAGGGTGTCCGACACGGCGGTGAGTGCGGCCGGGTCGAGCCGCGCCGCTGATGACGCCGGCCCCGGCACGCACGGTGCCCGGGCCGCGTCGCGGCCGGGCATCCGGATCCGTGCCTGCTGCACGTCTTTGGGCAGCAGCAGGACGGCCGGCCCGCGTGGATAAGCCTGGGCCGCCGCCATCGCCCGGGGCAGCAGATCCCTGAGCGCGTCCGCCTCATCGACCCGGGCGCAGAACCGGGAGACGGGTGCGAAAACCTCCCGGGCGTCGAAGGAACCCGCCTTGCCGCTGGAGTCCTGGAACGCACCGTGGCCTTCCTGGCCGGTCGGCGGCTGGCCCACCAGGGCCAGCAAGGGCACCCGTGAGGCATGGGCCTCCGCAAGGCCCGGTACGAGATTCATCGCCCCACCGCCCGAGGTGGCGGCGACGACGCCGATGCGCCCGGTGGTGCGTGCGTATCCGTCCGCCATGGTGACGGCGGAGAACTCGTGTTTGGCTACGACGCCGCGGACGGTGCCGCAGCGGTGCACGGCGTCATACAGGTCCTCGATGTTCGCGCCGCCGACGCCGAACAGGTGGGTGACGCCGGCCGCGGCGAGTTCCGCGGCCAGATGGTCGACCAGGCGGACCGTCTGCGTCTCGCATAAGTGCGAGGTCGTGCTGGTCATACGGGGCTCCTGTCCCTCTCATGGTGCCGGTCGATGAGACCGGATGGCGAGATGGCCTGAAAGCGGTGCCGGTATTCCTTGGGGGTGAGTCCCAGGATTCGTCCGAAGGAGCGGAAGAAGGTCTCCGGGGCGGCGAATCCGCAGCGGCCGGCTATCTCGCTGATCGTCAGATCGGTGGTTTCCAGTAGTTCGCGTGCGCGAGCGATACGCGTCCGCTCCACGTACTGGCCGGGTGTCGTGCCGACCTCACGCCGGAAGACCCGGGCGAAGTTGCGCTGACTCATGTTGGCTTGCCGGGCGATCTCGGCCACGGGCAGCGGGCGGTGCAGGTTACGCAGAATCCACTCCTGTGCCGCCCTGATCGGCGGATGATCGGCCAGCTGGGCGTCGAGGACGGCGCTGTACTGGGACTGTCCTCCGTGCCGCTTGAAGAACAGCACCAGAAACCGTGCCGTCTCCAGCGCGAGCGCCGCACCGTGATCGGCCTCCACCAGAGCCAGCGCCATGTCGATGCCCGTCGACACGCCCGCGGATGTCACGAAGGGCCCGTCCCAGACGAAGATCGGCTCTGCATCCACCGTCACGTCCGGATAGCGGTCGGCCATCGCCTCGCTGTACGCCCAGTGGGTGGTGGCGCGTCTGCCGTCGAGAAGGCCGGCCTCGGCCAGCAGGAAGGCTCCGCCGCATACGGAAGCGATTCTGCGCGACCGTGCGGCTGCCCCGCCGATCCAGGAGACCAGCCCCCGGTCCCGAAGCGCGTAGTGGAGACTCCAGCCTCCGGGCACGAGGAGCGTGTCGATCGGCCCCTGCCCCGCCTCCAGGGGTGAGGCCTCCACGAGCATTCCCGAACTCATGCGCACCAGTGGCGCGTCGGCGGAGACGAAGTCCACGCGGTAGGGGGCGCCCGAGGGGCCGAGGAGCCGGTTGGCGGTATCGAACACTTCAATCGGTCCGGTGATGTCCAGGGCCATCGAGCCCGCGTACACCACCACAACAACACGTCGCTCCAACACGGTCACAGCCTGTATCGTCCGTCGCACTGGCTGCAATGACAGTTTATTGACGTATCCGGCCAACGAGCGGTCCGTGGGCGGGGGACAGGGGTGCTGGCCAGGCACTTCGAGGGTTCGGTCGCAGAGTGCCGGTGAGGCAGCTCACAGGGGCGCCGGTACGGTTGTGCGGGCGGCCGGTTCTGTCCTGGCCTTGGCGAGGACCGGGCCGTGGACGAGTCCGCGGAGAAGGGCGGTTGACCGTGTCGCCCCCGCGCACCGTGCCGGTCGTCGGCCCCCGGCCTCGAGGGTGCGGGCGGGCACATCCGGGCGTGCGACCCGTCAGAGACACCGGCGGGCGTTGAGCCGCGCGGCCCGTCAGGTGGTCGCGCTCGGCGAGGTTGGGCGCCTTGTGGGCCGCCTCCGCGTACAGCCGTGCCGCCGTCGCCAGGTCACCGTCACGCTCGTGGAGGTACGCTGCCACCGCGGCGTGGCGGGGCAGTGAGTCGTCCAGCGCCGCGAGCGCCGCCAGGCCCGCGCGCGGTCCGTCGGCCTCCCCGACGGCCACCGCGCGGTTGAGCCGGACGACCGGGCTGTCGGTCAGCCGCGCGAGCTCGTCGTACCACTCGACGATCTGCACCCAGTCGGTCTCCTCCGCACTGGGCGCGTCAGCGTGGAGTGCCGCGATGGCGGCCTGGGCCTGGAACTCGCCCAGCCGGTCGCGGGCGAGCGCCGCCTGCAGGATCTCCACCCCCTCGGCGATCATCTCGGTGTCCCACCGGCCGCGGTCCTGCTCGGCGAGCGGCACCAGGCTGCCGTCGGGCGCGGTGCGGGCGGCGCGCCGGGCGTGGTGGAGCAGCATGAGGGCGAGCAGCCCCGCCACCTCGGGGTGGTCGATCGCGGCCGCGAGCTGCCGGGTGAGCCGGATGGCCTCGGCGGCGAGGTCGACGTCGCCGGAGTAGCCTTCGTTGAAGACCAGGTAGAGAACGCGCAGCACGGTGGCGACGTCGCCGGGCTGGTCGAACCGCACGCCGGAGACGGTGCGCTTGGCCCGGCTGATGCGCTGCGCCATGGTCGCCTCGGGCACCAGGTACGCCTGGGCGATCTGGCGGGTGGTCAGCCCACCGACGGCACGCAGCGTGAGCGCGACCGCGGACGACGTCGTCAGCGACGGGTGGGCGCACAAGAAATACAGCCGGAGCGTGTCGTCCACCGCGGGCACGGGCCCGGGCGCCGGCTCGTCGTCGACGAGGTCCTCACGCCGGCGGCGGGCGGCCTCCGCCCGGGTCGCGTCGAGGAACCGGCGCCAGGCCACGGTGACCAGCCAGCCCTTGGGGTCCCGTGGTGGGTCGGCGGGCCAGACGCGGACCGCCTCGACCAGCGCGTCCTGTACGGCGTCCTCGGCCGCCGCGAAGTCGGCTCCGCGGCGGACGAGAATTGCGAGCACGCTCGGCGTGAGGCTCCGGAGCAGGATCTCGTCCACCTCAGGGGTCACTCCGTGACGGTGGGCGGCGCGGCCAGGAACGGGCGCACCTCGAGCCACTCGTGGATCGGCTTCCCGCCCGCCCCGGGAGCGGCCGACAACTCCCCGGCCAGCTCGATGGCGCGCTCGTAGCTGTCGACGTCGATCACCATCCAGCCGGCGATGAGGTCCTTGGTCTCGGCGAACGGACCGTCGGTGACCGGCGGGCGACCCTCGCCGTCGTACCGGACGAACGTCCCCTCGGGGGCCAGTGCCTGACCGTCGACGAACTCGCCGGTCCCCTCCAGCCGGACCGCGAAGTCGTGCATGTACTGCATGTGGGCCGAGATCTCCTCCGGCGTCCACTGGTCCATGGGGACGTCGTTGACCGCAGCCGGGGCGCCGCGGTAGTGCTTCAGCAGCAAGTACTTGGCCATGACGTTTCTCCTCGGTGCTGTGCGACCCATTGTGGCCGCCTTCACCTCGGGGACGGAGCCGGTCACGGGTTCTCGACATCACCGTCGGATTCACTTCGGCACGCCGGCGCGGGTGCCGGCGGCCGACTTCGAGATTCCTGAGAGGCAAGATCGAAACCGGCCGGGCCCCGACCCCGGCCTTCTTCACGGTGGCAGCCCTGGCCCACGCGCTGCGCCTGTCCCTGGACGACCTCGCCGGCGCCTGCGCGGAAGACGCCGAAGGCGGCGGGCAGACCATGCCGGCGTGACGGTCAGGCTCGGGCGCTGACCACTTGGGGGGAGGGTGGTGTCGTCGTTCGCAGCCGCGACGCCGCCCTTCGCGGGCAGTTGTTCGTTCTCTTCCCGCCGGGCTGTGTGGAATGAGGGGGAGGGGGAACGTCGCAAGGCGCGAGCATGCCCTTCGACGCGCGAAAGAAACACACCGTCTGTACGCTTGTAAGGCCGAAGTAAGGGCATCCGGTGGCCAGGAGGTTGATAACGATGGTTCCCCTGCTTCTGGTTCTTCTTCTGGCTCTGATCCTCTTCGGTGCGGGCTTCGCGCTGAAGGCGCTGTGGTGGATCGCGGTGATTGTTCTCGTCGTGTGGCTGCTGGGCTTCGTGGTCCGGCCCGCGGGCAGCGGCGGCCGCAAGGGCCGTTGGTACCGCTGGTAGCAGCGCACCTCATCCAGCACGACACACACCAGACGTGATGGTGTGCGGTGGGGCCCGGCCAGGGACGGCCGGGCCCCACTCGTGCGACGCCTGACGCCACTCATCCCGACGCCTGGCGCAGGAGGTGCCGCCCAGGCGGGCCGGGGAGGGATCGGGCGTATCGGACGCATCCGGGGGTAGCTGGAGAAAGCACCGGCCCTCGGTGGAGCAGCAGTGGAACCCTGCACCTCCGATCCGCGGAGGGCCGGTGTCGCCGTGTTGTACCCGGCTGCGCCTCTCGCGGCCGTGGTCCGCGTCCTTTCCCGCCACCGGGTGGTGTCCTCCCCAACGGAATTTTGCCTGCCCTTGGTGTTGCGGCGCCCGCTGTGAGACAGTCTCACGCACAGGCGGTGGACCAACGCGGCATGCAGGAAGTCCCTTGCGTGCCACCGGAGTTCACCGATCCCCCCATCGGTTTGAAAGGCAAGCACCAACATGAGGATGAACCGCCTCAAGCGGTACGGCGGCCGGATGCTGGCCACTGCGGTGGCGACCTGCGGAATGGCCGCGACAGCGGCCGTCCCCGCTGCCGCACAGGACCAACCGACCCGTCAGGAACTGCGGGCGGACTGCGAGTCGGGCATAGGCAAGTGCACCTTCAACTCACCGCGGTTGGGTGAGGCCTACCTCGGAAGCTTCCGTCAGGTCTCCGACTATCTGTTCAACTGCAGCACGTCGGACGCCGCCCAGACCATGACCTGGAGCGACACGGTCGGCACCACCGACTCGCTCGGTCTCTCGGTCACCGCCGGCGGCAAGATCGCAGGCATCATCGACCTGAGCGTGACGGCGAGCTACAACCACAGCTGGTCAAGCACTCATGCCGAGTCCAGCTCGCTCAACGTGACCGTGAAGCCGGGTGAAGTCGGCTGGATCTCCCGGGCCCAGGTCATGCAGCGGGTCACCGGTACGTGGCAGACCCACTACGACAGCCCTGAGTGGGGCCACTACTACTGGTTCTTCGAGGACACCGTCACGGGCCCCGCCGAGAACGGCACCGGCGGCAAGAACAGCGTCGTCGTCGTCAAATCCCGCAGGATGACCGCCACGGAGAAGCGTTCCTGCGTGGCCAACCGCCACCGGGGCCACGCCTTCGTGCAAGAGCGCTGAGAACCAGGCCAGGGCCTGTCCGGCGGAGCTTGCCGGACAGGCCGCTGGTCCAGGAGGGCTCAGCGCTTGAGCGTGAAGGTGAAGTCGCCGGAGAGCCTGCCGCTCAGCCTGACTGCCGAAACGAGATTCCCCTCCGTGATCAGTCCTTCGTCCTCGGCCCGCGAAAGACCGCAGCCTTCAGCGATCAGTCGCACCGGCCGGACGGGGATCCGCGCGGCAAAGCGCACCGAGACGTCGATCACCTCGCGGTCCAGGTGATCCGATCCGCGCGTTCGGGCAGGCGGACGCCTCTCAAGCCGACGGCAGTTGCTGTGCCACGGTGTGCAACGGGGGCTGAAGGCCGTACTAGGGGAGCACTCGGTCGTGGACGGGGGTGATTGTGGGAGATGGAGTCACAGGCGGCACAGTGCCGAGATGCTCAACCCGCGCGCCTATGGGGACCCTGCGCGATCCCGCTCGGGTGGCAATTGTGCTGGACAGCAACTATCGCGGTGTACGGGTGGGTAGCATCCGGCAGCATCATCCGAGGTATTTAGGGGCGGGGCCGAGCGCGTTGCCGCGCCCGACCCGCTGCATCCCGGTCAGCGCCGCACAGGTTGCGGGGCTAAGCCATACCTCGCGCACGGTCCACCCCGCCGCCCCGCCCCTCCGCGGAGCAGCCCTGCCCGGCACACCGGCCAACGGGATCTCACCTCGGGAAGGACCCCGCGTGTTCACCACCCGCGACACCCTCCACCAGGAGCTCACCACCACCGGCACCTTCAACGGCCTCTACACCGCGCTCATGGCCTCCCAACCACCTCTGGCTGTCCGCACGCACTCCGACCGGAGCACGGGCCTCGTGTTCTTCGAGCAAAACCCTCGCTTCCGCAACAGCCCGATCAGGGGCACCATCACCTTCGCCCCCGACTCCGGCGCCATCATCCTGGCCGCCGACGGCTACAGCGGTCCCCGCTGGCATTCGGCACTCGAACGCCTCGCCCCGGCGACCGAGTGGTCGTGGCAGCCCGCCACCAACCACAAGCCCGGCACCCTCGAGGGCACGCTCCGCCTGGGGGCGAGCGTCACCGCCGAGACTTGCATCGGCAGCTCACACCACCAGGGTGATGTCGCCGATGCAGCCCTCGCGCTGATCCCAGCCGACCGCGATCACTGCGAATCGGCCTGGACCCTGGCGGTGGCCACCTTGGGCGTCCTGGTGACCGAGGACCCCGCCTACCGATCCCCAGTCCTGCCAGCTCCCGACCTCAGCACGCTCACCTGCCCCGCCACCGACTACCCGGCCGCCATCGTCACCGTTGCGGAAGTCCTCGCGCGCCTGGACGAGAACGAGGACTTCGACACCGCCCGCTACCACGATCCGAACTGGCCCGCAGGCGCCGAAGGCGCGGCCGTCCGAGCCCTGCGCGATTTCCGCGACGCCCTCATCCACGCCATCCCCTGCCAGCAGTCCGAGCAGCGGAACCCTGACCCCGATTCCGCCGACCGTGACGAGCGCGGCGACGGCCTCGGAGGGATGGAGGCGTAACCGCCCACGAAGGGCCCTCGGCCCCGCACTCGCGGCGTCGAGGGCCAACCTCGTGTGCCAGGCCGGTCGCCAACAGCCCCGTCGGCGTTCCGGGGCCCAGGCGCAGTCAGGCATGCTGCGCCACCCCTGGTGCAACGGCCGGTGGTTGCGCCGGTAACTGCGCGCACAGCCAGGGTTCCCCAGCCTCAGGACAGCCCCGTCCGGAGTGGAAGAGCACGCGTTCCGTGCCGCTTCTCTCTCCCAGGCGGCCCTAGGGCCTGTGTGACGTTGTGATCAGCCAGTTGCCTTCAGCAGGTCGTTGATCCAGATCATTGAGGCACGGAGGTGGAGGCCGGCGAGGT
>NZ_JBWKIR010000046.1:0-38910 GCF_056432605.1 Streptomyces sp. NPDC045022 | reverse complement strand
AACCACAACCCACAACTGCCATGGTCCTTCCTCGCCCACACCGGACTCACCATCCACCCACCACACCCACTGAACTTACGAAAAGATCAGGTAGGCCGTGTTTTGAAAGTCGGCTCTGTTCCTCGTCCCGTGCCGTGATGATCCCGGTGTGGGGTGAGGGGATCTTTCCGACGAACAGTGGGCGGTGCTGGAGCCGTTGTTGCCGGTTGCGGTGTTGGGCCGGCCGTCGCTGGGTCGGCGGAAGCTGATAGACGGGATCCGGTGGCGGGTGCGGACTGGTGCTCCATAGAGGAATCTGCCGTTCCGCCGTGACACCTCCCGCAACGAGCACGAGGTCACCACCGCGACGAGCATCGATGACATCGCCCGCAACCTCACCATCTGGTTGGCCGCCCGGGACTTCCCCGGACGGCCAACCCGGCAGGTCACCGACTTCTAAAACACGGCCTAGGCGACTCTGCTCATGGCATGCCGCTTACGGCGGGACTAGCTGGGGTTCCGTCCCGATGCCGGACTTGTTGCCCTCGGTTAGAAGCTCAGCTCGCCTGTGTAGTCGTGGTCACCGCCCTTGCGCAGGTAGCGGGGGTCGGCATAGATCTGCCCTACTTCTATCGGGAACAGCCCGTGCGGAGCCGGGCCCAGATCCGGTCCCGGCTCCACTGGGCGAAAGCCGGTGTCACCACCTATCGCCCGCCCACACCCGCGAGTGCTGAGGGTTCCGCTGCCGCTGCCGGAGGAGACGGGGAACATCGTCCAGGTCGGCATGATCGGCATGATCGGCCTGATCCAGGCGACCGATCGGTTCGACCTGGCCCGGGAAGCGGGGTTCACCGTGTTGGCCATCCCCTATTTCGTCGGCTGATTCAGGTGTCAAAGCCGGATGAAAAGTCACTCGTCCGGAAGAAGGACCTGGCGGCGCCGTACACCGGTTTGGCCTACAAAGGGCTCCCGCCCCGATCTGTCGGTGAGGTCGCCCCCGGGTGCTGTGAACGGATAAGCCGTGCCGAGGAGGGTGGCTGATGAGTGAGTCCATGCAACAAGGCACCGAAAGGCTCAGGCAGACCGCTGGGACAGCCAGGCAAGAGGCATCGGCCACGGCCGACCAGGCCAGACAGGCGGCGACCCAGGTGACAGGCACCGCCGCCGAGCAGGCCCAGGCCGTGGTCGGAGAAGCGCGGCAGCAGGCCGCCACGGTCCTCGACGAGCTGCGGAGCCGCGCGGTGAACGAGGTCGAGGAACAGGCTCGGCGTGCCGCCGGGACCATGCGCCAGTGGTCGGACGACATAGCCGGTCTGTCCGAGAACGCCACTGGTGACTCGCCTGCTCGAAGCCTCGCCGCCCAAGTGGCCCAGAGTGGGCATCGGGCTGCCGACTACTTGGACAAACAGGGGATGGACGGCGCCCTGGACGATCTCCGCGGCTTTGCCCGCAGGCGCCCCGGTGCCTTCCTGGGAGGCGCGCTGCTGGCCGGTCTCGCGGTCGGGCGCTTGACCAAGGCGGCGAGCAAGGCACGGCAGGCCTCCTCGTCCGGGCAGCAAGCCTCCGGCGATGACACTGCGCGGATCGACGCGGGACCTGTGCCGGCCACGCCCACGCTAGCGCCCAGCCCGGTGCAGGAGGCCCCGCCGGTGCCGCCCGTACCACCGACTGTCCCGCAGTCGCCGGAGCCCCCCGCAACGCCGCAGGTCCCGCCCGTACCGCTCGATTCGCCGCCGCCCGGCGGCCCCGCCCGACCGAACCCGGAGGTGTGAGGTGACCTCCACCCCTCCGAGCCCGGCGGGGCACGAGCAGGACAGATCGGTCGGCGAGCTGCTGTCGGTGGTCACCTCCGACGTCCAGACCCTGTTCCGCCAGGAGATCGAGCTGGCGAAAGCGGAGGTGCGGCAGGAGGCGACCAAGGCGGGCAAAGCGGCCGGCATGTACGGCGGTGCCGGGTTCGCCGGATACATGGTGCTGCTGTTCCTGTCGCTGGCCGCCGTGCTCGGCCTGGCCAACGTCATCGACGGCGGCTGGGCCGCTCTCATCGTCGCCGCCGTGTGGGCTGTCGTCGCAGCCGTGCTCTACCAGCGTGGCCGTACGCAGATGCGCGACGTGTCGCCCAAGCCCGAACGGACAGTCGAATCGATGAAGGAGAATGCAGAATGGGCACGTCACCCGACCAAATAAGGGCGGACATCGACGCCACCCGGGACCGGCTGTCAGCGGATGTGGATCGGCTCACCGACCGCACAAGCCCCCGCCGCATGGTGCAGCGGCGCACCCGACGAGCGAAGGGCGCGGTCATGAGCGTGCGTGAACGTGTCATGGGATCGGCCTCGCACACCGCCCGTGGGATGACGGACACGGTCCAGTCCACAGCCGGCTCACTGCAGGAAGGCGCCGGACGGACAGCCGACTCCGCCCGGGAAACAGCGCAGCAGGTCGGCGACGCGGTACGGCGTGCACCGGATCAGGCCATCCGCCAGACGCAAGGAAGCCCACTGGCCGCGGGCCTGATCGCTTTCGGTGTCGGTGTTCTCGCCTCCTCGCTGCTTCCTGCCTCACAGACTGAGGAACAGGCGGCCTCCGGCCTCATGGAACACAGCGGTGAGGCCCTGGAACCGGTGAAGCAGGCCGCGCAGGAAACCGCCCAGCACCTGAAGGAAGGAGCCAAGGAGGTCACGCAGGAGGCGGCGCAAGAAGTCAAGGACACCGCCGTCGACGCCGCACGCACCACGCAGGAAGAGGCACGCGGACACGCGGAGGATCTGACCGCCCAAGCGCGACAGTCGGGGCAGCAGGTAGCCGACCAAACGCGGCAGCAGCCCTGAGTGATCTTCCGCTGGTTGGCTTCGTTCACTTCAGGGGACAGCGTTTGTCTGCCGGTTTGGACAGCGTGAACATCACCCGACCGTGGATCGGGGTGCCTCCCAAACCCGTGAACAACTGCTGTCGGTACCCGTGAACAAAGCCAGCTGGCAGGCCCGCCGGTCCCGTGGCAAACCTCACGCCTGTGCGCGAATCATCGGCGCCCAGCGTTGAGGACCACCAGGCACTCCGGTGAGGGCGGCCACCACCCACTGCACGCAGGCGAGCCGGCGCCGGCCTTGCCGATCTCGACGGGGTGCTGGGACGGCTGGCCCGGTGGCCCCGTGGCTCGGTGGGCGGCCGGGGAGGAGTGGCCGCGCCGGAAGATATGCCATCGCGTCGCCCCCGAGCCCGGCCGGCCGCATGCCGGCGACCGCTCCCGCTCAAGGCGTCAGCTTTCGCGGCGAGCGTGTGCTGCGATGTGTCGGCAGGACTCGGCCCAGGAGCCCCAGCCGTCGGAGAAGCCCTCGCACTCTCCCCATTGGCTGCGGGTCCTCTGCTCCTACGCGTCGCTCGAGCCGCTGGGCAGCACCACCACTTCGCCGCGAGGGTCCGGGGTGTACGCCGGGGTGCCATCCGTCGGGCGTTGGGTACCCGGCCGGCGTAGCGCAGTGTGCGCCAGGCCCAGAGCGTGAAAGGGAGGCGTCATGACTCAGCATGTGCGTGACATCATGACCAGCCAGCTGGTGACGGTGGAACCGCAGACATCGGTGACGACGGTGGCTCAGAAGATGCGCGATGAGAACGTCGGGGCCGTCCTGGTCATCGAGGGCGATGAGCTGCGCGGGCTGGTCAGCGACCGCGACCTTGTGGTGCGCGCGCTGGCGGAGGGCGGCGACCCGGAGCAGAAGACCGTTGCTTCCGCCTGCAGCCATGATGTGGTCACGGTAACCCCTGATGAGGATCTCGACCATGCGGTGGAGCTCATGCGCGAGCACTCCGTCCGCCGCCTTCCGGTCGTGGAGGAGGGACACCCGGTGGGCATCGTCTCCCTCGGCGACCTGGCGATCGAACGGGACTCGGAGTCGGCACTCGGCGATATCAGCGCGGCCAAGTCGAACCAGTAGACCCCGCGGGCCGACTCCGGCGCATCCAAGAGGGCGGCCCGTTCCCGCCTGGTCCGGGCTCGTACCTGTTCAGACGCCCTGCGTATACAGGCGAAAGGGTGCAGACGCGCACGCGGTGGGGGAGGCCCGGTCACGGGACCGCCCCATACAAGCGGCTTTCAGCCGTCAGTGCCGGCCGACGTCCTTGAGTGACTACTTGGCCTCGCGGGCGCCGCTGTGGCTTCGGCCGCGTGGCCCTTGGCGGACTTCCCGTCGCCCATGGCGCGTCCGACTGCTTCAGCCGCGCTCGCCGACTGCCTGTTCGCCTTGCCTGGCCCGGGCCTTCTCACCGGCGGCCATGTTGCTCACCTTCCAAGCTGGGGCGCGCGTGAGGTGAGGGAGAGGGGGTACTTCGCACGGCGCGCGCGTGCCCGTGATCACCTGGAAGTAACTCATATTTTGTGGGCTTGTGGGGGGGAAGTAAGGGCATGAGGTGGCCAGGAGGTTGATAACAATGGTTCCCCTGCTTCTGGTTCTTCTGCTGGCTCTGATCCTCTTCGGTGCGGGCTTCGCGCTGAAGGCGCTGTGGTGGATCGCGGTGATCGTGCTCATCGTGTGGCTGCTGGGCTTCGTCGTCCGTTCCACCGGCAGTGGCGGCCGCAAGGGCCGCTGGTACCGCTGGTAGGCACAGGCGTCTGAGCGCCGTGGGGCCCGGTCGGAGACGGCCGGGCCCCACCTATGTACGCAGACGGGCGGATCGAGCGGGCCGGAAGAGATCGGGCGTATCGGACGCACCAGAGGGTACGTGTGCCATGCACCGGCCCCGCAGAATCAGCAGTGGAACCTGCGCCTCCCATCTCTGCCGGGCCGATGCGCCAGCCCTGGCGCCTTGAGCGCTCAACTCGCTTGCGATGCCACCCTCCGCGGTGCGACGGACTCAGGAAGAAGGCCCGCGACGCTTCGTCGAAGGTCGGCGAGTTGGTCAGGTTGACGACGACGTCGGCTCCGGCGACCGCCTGTTCCAGCCCCTGACCGCTGATGACGTCGACGCCGGTGGACTGCGAGTGCGGCACGGGCTGGTGTCCGGCGCTGTTGAGCACCGCCACGGAGCGCCGGACGTCGCCGCCGGCACCGACCTGGGCGGACGTCACCGAGTTCCTCCAGCAGACCGGCAGCCACTTCCCGCTCGTCGTGGGTGAGGTACTCCCAGACGTCGTTCACCATGATGTCGTTCTCGGTGGCGATCTCTTCCGGGACCAGGAGGGAAGCTGCATTCAGCGGCCCGGGGACGTCCATGCCCCGATTCTGGACGATGGTCTGCTCCTGCGGGCCGGCCCCTCTCCCGCTCGCAGGCGCCGGACACGCGTGTTGCCCGTGGGGGGGGCAGGAGTCGCCGTTCCGCGACGCGTTCCGGTAACGGCGATGCCGGACGGTGGTGCCATCCGCTCCTGCCCGGGTTCAGCGACGGCGGATCAGCCGCACCGGATGTCCGGGGTGCCGAGGGTGTAGGTCACCCCGCCCCGGACCAGCGAGCCGCTCAGGTGGATGCACTCGTTGGCCGCGTTGAACCAGGTGTAGAGCGGCCCGGCGTAGTAGTGGTAGTTGACCGGGTGCTCCTGCGGTGGGTCGGCGACGTAGTCGCCACTCTCGTCGTGGAGGTAGAGCGTGATGTGCGACGCCAGGCCGTCGTAGGGGCTGGACCAGAACTTCGCGCAGTTCCGCTTGGTCGAGGCGTCCCAGTAGGTGCGCGCGTAACCGCCCCCGTTGCGCCCTGAAGGACTCTTGGCCCAGTACGTTTTGCCGTCCCAGCTGCCGCTGCACTCGACGGCCTTGGGAGCGGCGGCAGTTGCCCCCGCCGGTGCCGCCTGCGCGGTCGGGGCGGCGACCAGACCGAGCAGCAGCGCCATGACGCCGAGGCCCAGCAGCTGTGTTCTCCGTAAACGCTTCATTCGCAACTCCTTTGGTGACATGTCGCCAATTCGGTGCATGACGGGCTGTACTCGGAATGCTCTGCCTGTCGCGGGGTCGGTGCCCTACTTTTCACGAAATCTCTGCCGAATTACCCCGGCGGTCCGTCTCGACCAGCAGCACGGCCCCGGCCTGCGAGACCACCACCACGACTGCCGCCCTCGGCGGCACGGACACATGGATGAGAAGGGCTCCGCCCCCGCGGATACGCGAGCGCACCCCGGGGCGTGGGCGTTTTCAACCTCGAAGCCTCAGGTCAGGGCCGATTGTGTTGCCCGTGGGGCAGGAGTCGCCGTTCCGCGACGGCGTTTCGATGACGGCGACGCCGGACGGCGGTACATCCGGAGAGGGCTGCCTATGCTGGATAAGCCGGTGATCACAGGCGTCCCCGCGTTGCTGTGAGCGCCACCAACTACCGGTACAGCCCTGCGACATGCGGCTCGGTGAGAGGTCCGCGGAGGTCAGGGCGCGCACGACCGCGTCGACGGCTTCTCATCCTGGGGGTGGACGCCCTCTGGTACCCCATCCGGCGTCCGGGAGGAGCTGCTGGCGTTCCCCTGTTCGGGTCTGCTTTTCTCGGGACGGCCGCTGTCAGTGGTCAGATCCGCACCATCCTGGCCCTGGACTACCTCGAAAGTCCGGAAGGCGCGGAGGCTGTCGCAGCCGCCGCTCTCATAGCGGCACAGTGCCCGGGGGGTGAACCGATCAGTACAAGTTACGGGCCCGAGGAAGCCCTTCCGGCCTTCGCCGACGATCTTCGGCCGCTTGCTGTCAAGGCTCTCGACCGAGTACTTGCCAAGGAGAAGGTTAGCCAGAACCCCAGTTTTGAAGTCACTGGGTGCTTGCCAGGGCGGCATTGGGGTGCTCTTGATGAAACGGCCTGGTCATGCCGCAGATGTCGAAGTTCGAGCTATACGCGGCGATCCGGCGCGGCGGCATGAAGATCCGGGAGATCGAGCGCAAGCACAACGTCTCATGGCAAACGGTCAGGAAGGCCGTGGACACTGTCTGGCCGGAGCCGCGAAAGCAGCTGCCGCCACGGCCGACTGCCCTGGATCAGTCTCGCCAGCTACGAGTGGTTCAAGAAGAGTCAGCCGCTTTACCTGATCGGTGACTCCGGGACCGGCAAGTCGCACATGCGCATCGCGCTGGGAACCGAGGCGGCGATGGCCGGCCACCGGGTTCCAGGATCGCATCCAAGAACGGCACCCCGACCGAGGCTGCTGCGGTCAAGCACGTCGCTGCTTCGGGGATTCGGGGATTCGGCACTCACGGTCGCGCGACGACGCGAAATGCGCCAGGGCACCGCCAGCCCGCCTCGGCCCCACCGGGCACGCCCGATGGGGCCGAGGGCGTCCGAGTCAGAACGAGCGGCCCGGGCGACAGCGCCGGTACAGGATCGAGCCGGTAAGGAGGAACAGGGCGCTGCCGGCGATGACAGGGGCAGTGAAATCCGTTCCTGTGTGGGCCAGGGTGGACGACGCCCTATGCGGATACGGATGCGGAACGGGCTGGGACCGCGTGAGAGCCGGGGGCCTCGGCGCGCGGGGCTTCGGGGCCGGAACGTGCCGTGGCACAGAAGTGCGGCCATGGCCGTTGACCGATTCATTGCCGAACACAGGGTTGCCGACGCCGACCGCATTGACACTGTTCCCGGACACGTTCACGGGCAGGTCAATCGGAAGCTGCAGACCGTTGCCTGAGACCACCCCAGGAGAGTCGGTCACACGGCCGTGAGCCGAAGCTGCCTTCGGCGCGTCCGACGCGGCCGACCTGCCACCGCTCCCAGCGCCGTCGGCCTGCGCAACGTCCCGGTTCGCGCACGCGTTGCCCGCGGCCGGATTGAGGAGCCCCACAATGTTCGCTGTGTTGCCGCAGACGTTCACCGGCACGGAAACCGGCACTTGGAGGCTGTTACCGGAGGCCAGCCCGGGCGAGCTGGCCGTCGTGGCATCGGCGTTGCTCCCGTCCGCCGCGAAAGCGGCGGACGCGGGAAGTGCTACGGCCATCGCGCCGGAGGCGGCGGCGATGGCGATCACATGATTTCGGGTAGCCCGTCTCATAGGGTCATTGCCTTCCTGACATCACCGCGGGTACTCACCCGCACCTCATAAACGCCAGAGGCGCAACAGAGTTATGGTGCTTCGTCTTCTGGTCGCCGTGGTGGGCGTATGACGAGGTGATGGGGGCCACGCAAAAGCATCGGAACGACCCGACAGTACGTACATCATGAAACCTGAACAGCGCGCCCAACGCGGATCTCGCGGCGCACGAGGCACGGGAAGCCTTCCTTTGAGTCGCAGACCGGTCCGGTTCCATCACGGCGCTGGAACTTCGCCCGCCGACGACACTTCGCGATCAGCGGACGAGCGAGGTCGAGCGAGCAGGCCGCTCAGGTATGAGGAGTCAGTTGTCAGCCGCCGTGAGGGCGAGCCGGCAAAGATGAGGAGGTAGGCGGCCACGACGAGAGCGTTCCGCATGAGGCGCCCGCCATGGGCCCGCCGCCGTTCCGGGAGGTGGGCGAAGCAGCAGCAGGGCTTCGCCCGGTGCCAGAAGGAGTCCAGCCAATAGGCGCCCAAAAGGCGTGCACTGCCTGAGAAGAAAGGTCTGCCTGCCCTGGCTGGCCGCAAGCGGTCCGGCCGGCCGCAGTCGCCGCGGACCTGCGGTGCCGCCGCCCGACGCCAGCTGCACCAGATCGCGGTGCACACCTACGGCGCCCAGCTCACCGTGGGCACCCCGCCACCGCCACCGCGAGCCGCTGCGCCGATACCCGGCGGGTCGGGACGGGGCGGCGCATCCGCCACCGCACCCGCACGGCTTCCGGACGGGTCCATCACGCGCCACCGATGGAGTGACGGTCACGGCCCCCCGCCCGGCCGCCCGGTACCAGTGGAACCCTCCATCCCGCAAAACGGGAGGTACCCCCCATGCCCGTACGCTCCGCCCTCACCGCGGCCCTCGGCGCTGCCGCCCTGCTGTGCGCCGCCGCCGGCCCGGCCGGCGCCGGTTCCTCCGAGACCGCTACCGTCGATCCCACCGGCCGGATCGCGTCCGACGGCATGCTCACCCTCTCCGGCAGCTACCGGTGCACCGCCGGGACCGGACCGGTGTTCGTCAGCTCCTCGGTCAGCCAGAGCGACCCCCGCGTCCAGCACAGCATCGGCGGCAGCGTCGCCCAGTGCGACGGCGCCGAACACCACTGGCGGAACTCCGGCAAGGTCTCCCCGCAGGCGCTCAAGGCGGGGGCGGCGCATGTGCAGGCCACGCTCCTGGAGCTGCGCGCCTCGGGCATCGTGCCACTGCCGGCCTTCCACGCGGTCACCGACCAGGACATCACACTCACCAAGGAGTGACAGCCCCGCCCGGTTCAGGCGCGGCCGGGACCGTTCCGGTCCGGCGGGGCGTCCCTGCGCCGGACCGCCGTGGGGGACAGGCGCAGGTCCGGCCGGCGCAGCGCGGCCACGAACTTGTAGCGGGGGCCGCGGTACACCGAGCGCACCCGTTGCACCGGGGTGCCCTCCGCGTCTGGTGAGTGCCGGGACAGCAGCAGCATCGGCAGCCCCACGTCGGTGCCGAGCAGTTGTGCCTCGCGCGGGGTCGCCAGCGAGGTCTCGATGCTTTCGTCGGCCTCCGCGAGATGGCCGCCGTACACCTCGGCGAGCGCCGTGGTTTTGCGGCGGACAGGTGGCCAGGGAGCGGCGCAGCCCGGGAAAGCGGCGCACGGACAGATGGGTCGTCTCGATCGCCATCAAGTCGCCGCTGGCGAGCCGCAGTCCGTGGTGGGGAAACGTTCAGGGCCGTGGTCCGTACCGGCAGCGGCGGTCGTCCGACCGTCTCGGCGGACGAACTCCCCGCGCACGGCTGGACGGCGAATCCTGCGGTCTGCCGGATGCTGCCCGCCTCCCTCCGCGACGCCCTCGCCCGACCGTTGGAAGCGGCCTCCTGCCAGCCGGCTGCCGGGAAACGAACCGAAGCCGTCGGAGCCGTAGATGCTGCGGGCAGGGTGGTGGCGCGAGGTGATGACAGCGCCGGGCAGGACGACGCAGCCCTTCGCTCCGCCGGGCCGGGAGCCAGTGGAAGCCCCGCACTGATCAACCTATGAAGATGCTGTGTGTTCCGGGCACCTGCACTGCCAGTCCAGGCGGGATGATCTGGATGAACCCGTCCGCGCAGCCCGGGACGTTGTGGACCAGGGCGGGTACGTCCGTCAGGTTGTAGACCGTTGACAGATGAGAGACCTCGAAGCACCCTTTCGGGTTGGAGACGCGGACTCCGTCGATCAGGAGGTACCCGTTCGCGGCGAAGGTCGCGCCCGGAACAGCGAACGTGAGCACTCCGGCGGCGGCGAGTGTGGCGAGTGTCGAGCTGATGCGACGCATGACGTACTCCCGACGTACGGGCCAGGCACATCCCGGCTCTGTCACCGACCGTACGGAAACGTGCACGTGCTGCATCCCGGCATCCCCCAGGTGGGCGATTGCGCGGGGCGGGGGGGCTCCCGCTTTCCAGCCGGCTGCCGACGATGGTGAGCAGGCGACTGTGTTACGGCGTACCGCGAGCAGAGGGCCGGGCGCCGACCAGCGGCGGGGCGGCGGCGGACGTTCGCGTCGACGAGCTGTAGGCCACCGGTGGACCGCCGGGACGAGGCCGACGTAGCAGCGCCTGCCCGGGAGGGGATGAGCAGCCTTGGGCGCTAACGGGCGGCCAAAGGCAGGAGGGGCCGGTTGCCGGCAAGGGACGGCTGCCGCCCGACGCAAGAAAAGGGCGGCACGGCGAAGACGGAGCGCGGCTGCCCTACCGCGCCCCGAGGCCGCGGCTGGGGCGCTGTTCAACGTCTACGCGGTCACTTCGGGGTGGAGAACCTGCAGCAGCTGCTCGAACCGACCCTCGCGGGCCGCGGCCAGGAAGGCCTGAACCACCTCGCGTTGTTCGCGTCCGGGGCTTGCCGGCTGCTGGGCGGCCTGTACTTTCCTGCGGGCGCGGGTGGCGAGCATTTTGGTTGCGCCGGCGGATCTGCCGAGAACGGTGCTGATCTCGCCGAAGGGCACCGCGAACACGTCGTGCCGCACGAACGCCAGCCGTTCGGTGTCGCTGGGGGGAAGAAGGCCGGTGACACCGACGAGCGGCTGCACAACGTAGCGGCGTGGCGTGAGGCGCCGTTCTACACCGATGCGGAGTGCGCGGCACTGGCGCTGGCCGAGGCCGCCACCCGGTTGCGAGATGGTGCGCAGGGCGTCACCGACGAGATCTGGGAAGAAATCAACGCCCATTTCACCGAGGAGTACATCGGCGCGATCAACCTGGAGATCGCGCTGACCAACTTCTTCAACCGGATCAACCGCGCCATCAAGGGGTGGCTGCGGTGGTGTGAGGTGGCCAGGGTGAACTGCCGCAGTGGTCCGAAGTGCGCCTCGATCGGGTTGGCCCAGGAGGCGTCGGCCGGTGTGAGACACAGCTCGACCTTGTTCTTCTTCGCCCAGCGGTGAATGTCCCGGCCGGTGTGGGCGCAGAGGTTGCCCAAGATGATGCAGAGAGCGGCGCCGTCGGGGCGGGCGGACCGGATCGGCTTCGGCGCGGACAGGCTGTTGGCGGTGCCCATCGGGCGCGGCGGCAGGCGGTCGGCGCCCGAGAGCAGGAAGGTGGCTCCCCCCAACTGCGTCGCTGCGGGCCGAACCAGCTCACCGCCGACAGGAGCGGGACCGCGCGCCACCGCGGCCGCGCGAGCGATGGCGAACATCCGCCGCCTCATGGACGGCGCCAACGTCACCCCCCCCGCAAGTTGCGTGATGAAGCCACCGGACAGATCGTGGAAGAGACCCGTGCAGGACCGCGCCCGTAAAGACCACCGGCCTGAGCGGGCCCGCCCGTGGACCTCGTCGCGCTCACCGAGCGCTTGGAGCACAGCCCGTTCACGGCCGAGTATCCGCTGAGTTCGGGGACGGCTGTGCCGTGGACGCCGAGGTCGTCGCCCCCCCATCGGGCAGGGCGCGACGTCATCCGTACGGCTGCCCCATGGTGCTCCCTCCGGACCGACGCATCGGAGGACCACGTAATGATCAAGGGTTACGACGTATCCGCATTCCAGCACGCGAACTTCCCCACCGCCGGCACCAGCTTCGCATTCATCAAGGGCACCGAGGGCCGTTCCTACGTCAGCCCCAAGCAGAAGGAGCAGACCGCGCACGCCCGTGCCGCGGGCCTGGTCGTCGGCTTCTACCACTTCCTGCACCCGGGTCACATCAAGGAGCAGGCGGCCCACTTCGTGGAGAGTTCCGCGAGCATCGAGTACGACCTTCTGGTCGCCGACTGGGAGACCAACCCCGACGGCACCGCGGCGACCTGCGCGGAGAAGGATTCCTTCATCGCCGAGGTCAAACGGCTGCGCGGCTCCACCCACAAGATCGGGCTGTACTGCAACCGGGACTTCTGGCGTCACCGGGACACCACTGGCAATGCGGGTGACTTCCTCTGGATCGCCGAGTACGGCGTGACCGCGGGCAAGCCCAACATCCAGACCGAGTGGAGGTTCCACCAGCACACCGACAAGCCGCTGGACACCAACGTGGGCAACTTCGCCTCCAAGGCCGAGCTGATCGCCTTCGCGGGTGGCATCAATGGCAGAAGGAACTAGTACTCCGGTGCGACGTCGTGTGGTGGTGTCTGCGCCGGTTCGACCAGCTCAGCAGTGTGCGTAAGCCGCGTATCCCCGCAGGGCCGATGCTCACTGACCCGGATCGGGTCGCTCACTGACCCGGATCGGGTCGGTCGGGCGGTGGTGGTTGGGGCGCCACCGGAACGCCGACGATTCGAGAGTATTTCGCGGCCTGCTCAGGCGGGAGGTCGGCAAGGATGGCGGTGACGTTCTTCTCCGCCCGATCCCGGGATTGAATAGCCGCAGCCGTGCCGGCCAGCCCCTGCTCGTTCCCCACCTTTATTCCCAGGTAGGCGGAGACGATGGCGACGATCGGGCTCGCGATGGCGCCGATGATGCCCGGCAGCTGGTCCGGATTCTGCCATAACAGAGCCAACGCCAGCGAGGACAGCAGGCCCAGGACAAGAAGTCCCGTAATCACCACCCACATGGGATGGATGGATTCTCGAGGCTTCGATGATGTCGCGGACACCTTTTTCCCTCCCTCGTCCGCGTGGAGGGTCATTCCTCTCCACGCTAGTCAGTGCCGCAGCCGACTGCACCTCGTACTTGCAAGACCGCTGGAACCCTCAGTAGCCCCTCGGAGGCCGGTGCGGGTCTGCCTGCTGTACGCGGGCGGCGAAGTTCGAGCCCGACTGGTTGACGTGATACCGGGCGCGTACATAGTTGACCGTCGCGCACATGTCCGCGACCACGTCGTAGGGCGTAGTGGCCGTGCCCGCCTGGTGGTAGGCGGCGAACGTGGAGGGAATGCACTGGGTGGCACCCCGGGAGCAGTTCTGCCGGTGCCCGTCGGCGACGACGGGGCCGTGCGCGTTGCTGTCTGTGTCGTTCACCCGGAACTTCCGGTTGTTGTAGGCGGACTCGCGCTTGGCGATCGTCACCAGCGCGGGTACGCCGAATCTCGGTTCCATGCCGGTGAGTTGACATGCTTTGCCGGCGTATCGCCGCATCGCGGCCTCACCGAAGTCGTCATCGGGGTCGTGGTACGTGACCTGGCCGAGGGTGAGCCTGCCGCCGGTGTGCGGTGCCGAGCCGGCGCAGTCGACGTGGAATCCGGCGTGGCGGCCGAGAGCGGTGAGGGAGGTGCAGCCGGGTATGCCGTCGGCGTCCGCTCCTTTGAAGCCCTGTGCGAGCTGTTCGGCGCGGTAGGCCGCTTTGGTGTGTTCGTCAAAGGTGCCGGTGGCTCCGCCAGGGATTTGGTGGCCCCGTTGCATCAGGGCTTTCTGTACGATGCGTACGTCCTCGTTGGTCTTGCCGAACCGGACGTTGGACAGAGCGACCATGGTGGCTCGCTTCCTCTCGCAAGTCCATGGCGTGTGGCAGTAGCGAACTTACGGCCGCAGTCGGGGAGTTCACCGTTCCTCAGGGAAATGTGGTGAACCGGGAATCAGTTTCTACGTTAGCCCTGCCCAGGAAGACGTGCCACCGGACCTGTGCTAGGGCGGTCAGCCATAGGGGGCGAGCACCACCCAGCTGGGGCGAACGGCGGACCACAAGGAGCTGACGCCACAGGGGACATGGTCCTAACCACCAGGTGGCGGAACCGGCTTGGTCCAGTCGGGGTCGGCCCAGCGCTCGGGCGTCTGTGGGTCTGGGAGGTCCGGACGGTACCGGGGGTCCCGCTCGCGCCGCAGCCTGACGCTGGCGTGCAGCATGGCGCTGTCGGGCAGGGGACGGGAGCGCCGGCCCGCGAGGATCCACAGCGGGCCGTTGTCATGGACCGGAGCCGAGGCGAAGTCCTCGGTGAGAGCGCAGGTCGTGCTGTAGGACCGGGGTCGGAACACGAGGTCCTGGGTGACACCGTCGGTGACCCACTTCAGTGAGATCGTGGAGAGCAGCGGATCACCTTCGGCATGCTCGAATGTGCCTCCGACATCGGAGTGCACCCCCGTGAACCACACCTCCTCAGCGGTGCCTTGACGCGGCGCCGGGCGGGGCGTCACGAGGAACTCGTGGTAGGGGCGGCGGGTTTCGTCGAGTGACACGGCGTGCCGGATGCGTGCCGCGTTCGGCACCTGGTGGGTGTACGGCCATTGCAGATTGCCCAGGCGCAGCAGGCCGGCCGCCTTCACGGTGTCCCACACACCGAGGTAGGCCACCGGCAGGGCGTGGTGCGAGACCTGCCGGGGATTGTTCTGCTTCACCTGCGCCCACAGCGGCTCGGTCTCGGTGCGCCGGCAGAACGCGTGCGAGAACCGGGCGATCTCCTTTTCGTTCCGGTCGATGTCATGGTTGAAGGCGTACTTCGCCACGGCGTACGGGACGAGGTTCTCCGAGCCCGGACGCATGAGACCGGGTTTGTTGAGCATCCCGACGAGCGCCCGGGCGGTGTAGGCGCCGCGGCTGAAGCCGAACACATACACCAGGTCGCCCGGCTGCCAGTGCCGCACGAGGTAGGTGTACGCCTCGGCGAGATTGTTTCTCAGCCCGCTGCCGAAGGCGAGGCCCCACGCACGGGACAGCCACCGGCCCGCCGGACCGTGGGCGGTGGCCGACGACATGGTTCCGACGCCGGGGTCGTAGTAGACGAGTTGCCGTGCCGGATCGTCCGCGTCCAGCATCTCCGTCAGCCTGACCACGTTGGTGGGGTGGCTCGCTCCCACCTGATTGCCCGTGCCGTCGAGGCAGATGACGATCGCGCGAGGCATGCCTGTCACCCTTCTAGCCGGAGGTGGGGCGGGCGCGCCGTGTCGCGTGGCCCGAGAGCGCAGCGGGGGCGATCTGCCCGTCGGGAGCGACCTGCTCGGCGAAAGCCTGCTTGGCCACATCGCTGTCCGCCGGGAGTACGGCCATCAGTCCGCGGTCCTGCGCCTCCGCGATCGTCGGGGCGGCGGCGCTTCCTTCGGGGACGAAGGCGAGGCGGACGTGCCCGTCGCCGGAGCCGCGGCGGTCCACCGGCGTGACCGCGCCGTGGGTGCCGTCGGGCAGGGTCACCCACAGCTGGAAGTCGTCGTACCGGACGAAGTCCGCGCTCTTCACCGGCCAGGGATAGTGGTGTTCGCCCGGCACGTTGGGGAGGATGCCCTGGTGGTTCCCGCGGCTCAGCGGTACGCAGGCGTTGAACAGGGAGTCGGTCCAGGCCTCGACGCCGTCGGCGTCCTCGATCGGCGTGCGCAGCAGCTCCTCGGCGCGTTCATAACCCAGTTCCGCCAGTGCGGGCAGCGTGAGCGGGAAGGCGTCGACCAGTTCGGCGGCCTCCTGCCGCAGCCGGTCCACCTTCTCGGGGTCCGCGCAGAACTGCATGCTCCACTCGATGCCGACTCGTGCCCGGTACATCCGCCAGCTGCCAGAGCCCTTGACCCACAGGCTGCCCCCGTGGTGCATCTCCCAGTGCTCGGAACTCTTCGCCCCCTCGTGCGGATCGACGGGCCTGGGCCCGTAGGGCAGGTCGGGGTCGTCCATGGCGTGCAGGATCCTTTGGGCTGTCTCCTTGGCGGCGCGGAAGTGCGACGATTCAAAGCGCTTCGGGTGTTCGACAAGGCGGATGTGCCATGGATGGTTCTCCGACTCGATGCCGCCTGGCCGGGGTTCAGGGTGACCCATGACTGCCCTCCTCGGCTCGGCCTCACGGGCCGACCACCGGCTCGCGGGGCGGAATTCCCTTGCTTCAAGGGTGCTCCGCGGACCGGCCGGCCGCGACTTGAGCGGCTGTCTGCTCTTCAGGAACGGGACCAAGTCCGATTCCAGTGCCGCCTTCGGTCTTGCGCCGGTGATCGTCCTGGCGACCTTCCCGAGGCCGACGCCGCACCCGACGGCAGCGTGGTCAGCCCTCGCACGGCATCCGGGCGTCAGCAGAATAGGGTGCACTTTATGAGTGCGAACCGTGACGAAGGTGAGAAGCGCGCGGGCGAAGGCGGACCGGACGATGACGCCGAGCGCCGAGCGACCGAGAAATTCATCAGCGACCTGCTGGCGCGGGGCGAGGCGGTCTTCGAGGGGGAGGAGCCGACGCCCAGTACGACGCATGTCATCAAGCGCGCGGACGACGGCCGGCTCACGGTCCGTCGTCTGCGCTTTTTCAGCTGATTTCGGTGACCGCTCAGTCGAAGCACCGCCGGATCAGGGCGAGGCCCTCGCCGGTCGCGCTCCGCACGATCTCGTGCGTCTTGAGCCGGGAGGGGTTGTCGTCGACAAACGCCGTGTCGGTGCGGTGCTCCTCGGGTACGTGGACGCGGCCGCGGCGGAAGAGGTCTTCGAGGTACGACGTGGCAACCCGCTCGGGGTCGGCGGGCCGCAAGGTGCCGCCGGCGGGGTCGGAGCCCGCGATGCCGAACCGTCGTTCCTGCGCCGGGGCGGAGAGGGTGAGCGGCTGAGTGACGTCATACGTCGCCCCGTGGATCGTGATGGCCGTGAGACCCTGATCGTCGCCACCGCCAGGCGTCGCCTCGGCGATTCCGGCGCCCCGGCGTGCCACCTCCGACTGGGTGATGGACGTGGCGGCCTCCAGGGAGAGGATGCCGTGCCGGATGAACGCCGAGCGCAGGCACTGGCCGTACTTGCCGCCGTTGCGGTGCTGGTCAGCGGCGATCATGTGACCCGCGACCTGGGCGTAGTAGGCGGACACCACGGGAGCGGCGACGGCGGCATCCACCAGCAGCTGCCCCGCAATCTCGGCCGCCCTGGCCAGGCCGGCCTGGTCCTGCAGGTCCTGCTGCCGGAAGATCCCGGCGACGATCTTCAGGAAGGCGCCGCTGAAGACCCTGGAGAACGAGTGCGGCTCACTGGAGAGCGTGTTCGCAGGTCCGTTCGGTGGCAGCTGCACCGGGTCGTGGTAGAAGAAGCTGTTGGAGAGGTTCCGCAGGCAGTCCGGGTCGACGGCGTCCGGGTGGCCCTGGCGGATCGCCCAGCCCAACTGCTCGGCCATCCGCGACATCCGCGAGGACAGTTCGAGGTCGCCCTGCGTCTCGGCCAGGACTTCGACCCGCAGCGATTCCAGCCGAAGTGAGCTGAGCAAAGCACTGATGTCACCGAACGCTTCGTGCAGGGCGGCCGTCTCCGCGCTAGCCGTGTTGAACAGCTGAGGGCGCAGAGCGTCGAGGACCGCGTGACCCGTCTCGTGCTCGACGACCTCAGGGCTCTCGCACGCGGCGACGGTGACGCCTGCCACCGTGCGACGGAAGAACCACAGGCCTTTACGGTCGTAAAAGGCGTTGAGGTCGTTTCCTGCGTTGAGGTTCGCGGTGAGGGCGCGGCCGACCGTCGAATGCCACTGCGTTCCGGCCGGGACCAGCGGAGCCCAGGTCTGGCCGGCCCTGCTGAGCGCGTCGGCCGCCACCCAGTAGCGGAATGCCTCGGTGCCCGGCCCGGCACCGTCCGGCTGCGGCGTGGCTTCCGCGATGGCCGTCGGGAACGGTTGGGTGTCGAGCTGCGGAACAGGATGCGGTATCGGGGGGTTGATCTTCCGAGGATCTCCGGGGTCGTCCTCGTACACCGAAACCATGGATTGTTGCTGCACCGTCATGGCGCCTCCGTGAGGGTGGAGAATTTGCGGATGCTGGCATCCCCCCACAGGGACACTTTCGACCAAGCGTCCCTCATGTTCAGTACGAGGTCCCGGTAGCCCGGTGTCAATCCGAACACAAGCACGTGGGACTGTCTGCGGCCGGCCGTGGCGGCGGGCGAGGGGCGGTCGCTCATGTCCCGCGGTCGGTGCACACGCGCCACCGGACCCGGCGACAGGACGGCGGCCAGACGGGTGACCGCGGGCCCGCCGGCCACCTGGGCCGCGCAGTCGTGGTGCCCACGTCACGGCAGACCACGTCCCTGGCTGCGATCCGGCGCACGGGCCGGCTCCTCGACCCCGATCCGCCCACCCGTCACCGCTGGGTGACGCCCCCCCCGCAGCCTGTGCGACGCCGGCCGGCTCGCCCGCCACCTCGCCTCCCGACCGGCCGGCATCGAGAGTGCCGGCCTGGTCCGGATCGTCGGCTCCCACACCGGTTCACAGCCCAGATCGACGACGAGTTGAGTTCTCGCCCGTGCCCGATCGCTGTCAGCCAGCCGTCAGGGGTCCCACAGCCTCGCGTGCTCCCGGTGCGCCTCGGTCAGACCGTCCCGGAAGAACCGTTCGTAGTAATCGAGTTCGGGATGGTGCACCTGGAGCCAGATGCCGGGCACCTGGATGGCGTCGACGTGTGCGGGGAACCGGCCGTGTGTGGCGTGGATGTACTCGCACACGTCGCGGGCACACTCGACGACCCGCTGGTCGTACTCGCGTGCCTCGGCGAGGTAGCGCTGCCCGTAGTCGTTGCGGTAGATGCCCGTGAAGAGGTCCTTGTCGTGGTAGATGCCCTTCGGGCCGAACTTCGCCTGGACGACCGCGTCGACGGCCTCCGACATCGAGGGGTGGTACGGGGGGCAGGCCGCTTTGATCAGCGGGTCGCCGTCGACGCTGAGCCCGACCGGATGGGACCGCGCGTTGGCGAACCTGGGCAGAGGCAGCTGCCAGCGCGGCAGGTCCAGCGGGTGCCAGCGGGGGGTGACGAAGTCGAAGCCGAGCATCCGCCCGTACCGGGGCGAGAACTTCGGGTCGCCCAGCATGATCTGGGGGTTGATCGAGGCATGGATCCACGCGCCGAGCCCCATGGCGTCCGCGGTCAGCATGAGGTTCTGCAACAGCAACTCGGCCTCGATCTGGGTCCGCAGCGGGCCCAGCACACCCAGCGGAAGCTTGAGGTCCTTGTTCAGGAAGCCGCTCCGCACCCACTTGCGCACCCCGGCGGGGCGGTAGAAGTTGCGGTCGTCGACGAGCGTGGGCCGGGCCCCCTCCGGTTGGGTGAGCAGGTACATCAGACCGTTGATGTACTGGTGCGAGAGGTCGACGACCGGCAGGAAGACGGTGCTGCCCGGCAGGTTGGACAGCACGCGGTTGGAGTCGAGGTAGGCCGGGAAGTCGCGCATGCCCTCGGCGACGTCCAGGCGGTGGTCCAGGACCCGCACCTTGGCCTGCCGAGCCCGTTCCAGCAGGGCGCCGGGCTCGAAGGAGGCGTCCGGGGACGGCGGCAACTTGCGCAGATAGTAGGTGCCACTGTCGTTGATCATGAAGAAGTGGGTGCCCTGCGCGTTGTCGGGGCTGCCTGCCGTCCGGCCGGCCATGTTGAGGTTCGGCTTGGCCATGATCGGCTTGCCGTCGCGCGGATCCTCGAACGGTCGGTCCGGCATGGTGAGGCCGGTGCAGCCGGTGAGGGCGATCAGCACCGCCTCCTCCAGCTCGCCGAGCGGTAGCGGAACATCGGACGAGCGATAGCTCATCGAGCCGGCGGGGACGGCCGCACCCCGGCCGACCCGGTGGGTGCGCCGCCGCCAGATGGTCTCCAGGAGCGGCCGCGCCAGCAGCGCTTCGAGACCCCGATGCAGGGTGGACACCGTCATGGTCCTCTCCTTGTCCCAGGAAGATCCGCTGACTCAGGACTCCGTGGTGCGCGGGCCGTTCGGCGGTGCCGACACCGGCCGCCACGGTACGAACGCACTCGCGTCGCGCGGCAGGAAGCTCGCCAGCTCGGGGCAGTGCCGCAGGATGACCTCGCTCATGCCACTGCGCTCGATCCAGTCCATGCCGAGCGGCGTGTAGAGCTCGGGGCGGTAGTCCACGGTGAGGAAGCGGTCGCTCTGCAGCCTCCGGGACGCCATCAGGATGAAGACGCGGAAGGCCGTGTCACTGAACCCGAATCCGGTCGGCGGGTTCTCGGCGAACAACCCGACCATGGTGTCGATGTCGTCGACGGACCGGTAGACCTCCTTCAGCCGCGCCAGCGTGCGGGGTTCGGCCGTCAGGTCCTCGAAGCGGCGGATGCGCTCCTTGTGCAGGCCGGCCCGGAAGTCGTTGTAGCGGGGGACCCCCCGGCGCCGGGTACGCACCAGGTCGACGACGGACAGGTCGATGATCTCGCCGTCCCGCTCGAAGTGCTGCAGCGCGCGAGGGAAGTTGTGCAGGGTGATCGCGCCGGGATGGGCGATGCCGAACGAGTACAGCGAGTCGGGCAGCCCGGTCTTGCGCATGAGGGGCTCGGCCGCGGCGCCCTGCACGTCGTCGAAGCCGAGGACGTCCAGCCGCCGCCCGAAGCGGTGGTCGCATATCTCGAAGTCGTCCGGGATCAGCGGATGCATCCGGTAGACGGTGACGAAGTCCTCGGTCAGGGAGTAGGGCGCGCCCTGGTGGTCGGGCACCGTCTCGGGGATGCCGGTCAGCGAGTGCGCCTCGAACAGCCACAGCCCCAACCGCTCCAGCCACTTCGCGGGCGGCCCCTGCCAGTTGGACTTCAGCCCGATGTCGATCGCCTCGGTGGCGAGGATCGCCGGCGTCCACTCCACCGTGTGGATCTTGGCGATGAGCGCGGACACGATGAGCCGCGCCGTGTGGTAGACGCGCTCCTCCTCCATACGGGGATACGCGCGCCGCAGCGCCGCGCACACCGCGTTGTGCTCCCTGGCGAAGAGGGTGTGCATCACGCTCAGGCCCAGCCACCAGTTCTCGCGGACACCGGTGAGCGGGACGCCGTTCGGGCCGAGCGGCAGATGACCGTCCTCCAGGCGCAGATCGGCGCCGCCGTCGGCGTCACGCAGGCAGCGGGCGGCCTTCTCGTCGCCGCCGTAGAGCTCCGAGCCGTCCCACCAGTGGGAGGCCGAGTCGGCGAAGTGGACCGGCGCGCCGTCACCGGCCATCGCCACGTTCTCGGCGAAGCGCATCACGTGCTCCGCTCGACCGCCCGGGGTGTTGTGCCACTCGACGCCCGGCGGGAGCGGCACCTCCACGCTGGAGGTACCCGTGGGGTAGCGAGTGTGGTTGACCCAGTCGTGCACCTGGAACTGGATCCACGCGGCGGCGAGCACGTTGAGGGACCGGGCGGGCAGGAAACTGTCGCGGTGCAGCAGCAGCCTGCTGACCTCGTACGGGCTGGGCTCGTCGAACAGCTCCGGGCGCAGCACGGGCGGCATGTTGCGGCCGAAGGCCGTGCCCACGGCCCCCATCGAGGGGGCGGACAGGTCGTTGAACGTGCCGTCGTAACTGCGGGCGACCCGCAGCGACTCGTCGACCGGCGGCGGCACGGGGACGGGCCGCGGCGGTGCCTCGTGGCGATCGGTGTCGATGAGGTTCTTCCGCCGCAGCGTCTTGCGCAGGAAGACGAGGTTGAGCAGGCCGGCCGGCAACGGCAGCCGGTACCAGGGCACCCACCGGTTCAGGACACGGAAAGCGGCCCCCACCGGGGCGCTCAGCACCCTGTTGCGCCGAGGCTCGTCGGTGGTGAAGCGGTACCCCAGCCGCTGCGCGCTGCTCGCCTGATAGGCGGCCTTGCGGGCACGGTTGAGATTGCCCAGCGGACGGAACTCCTCCGTGGTGTGCCAGGGGTTGAACGCCAGCTCCTCGATCCGGCGCATGGCCGCGCGGGCCTCGGCGGTGTCGACGTTCTGGCGGGGGATGGTCAGGGTGGCCAGGGGCACCGCGGGTGCCACGTCCTCCCGCCATTCCACCGAACCGTCCTCGACGGGCGTGCTCTCCTCGCTGACGTACCGCTGCACGAGCAACTCGAAGGCGACGTCGCCGCGGGCCAGACGCTGCGCGAGTTCACGGCTCAGATGGTCCGGGTCGGCGCGCGACGGCGCGGGCGCGTCGGGCGCGCCCCGCACGGGGCGCAACTGGTAGCGCACCGGCCCGGCCTCGCCCCACAGGATGGCGCCGCGGCTCCAGTACGTCTCCAGGGCCAGGCTGCGCACATCACCGCGCGCACCGGCCCGCACGTTGTGGCGCATCCGGGCGGCGGTGGACCAGCCGACGGCGAAGGGCAACTTGACGAACAGAGCGAACGCCTTCTGGGCGCGGGTGCGTGCGCCCGCCATCGTCCTGGCGAACGCCACGAACTCGCGGGCGTTGCGCGCGTGGGACACCGGAAAGTTCGTCATGAGAAGGTCGTGCGTGCCGTCGGAGGCCTCCACGCGGAGCGCTGCGCCCCGCATGTCGGGCAGGGAGTCGGCCTGCGGGGTGCCACTGGCGTTGGACAGCCGGACGGTGACCGGATATTCGGCCCCGGGCCGGGCGAAACCGGTCCGCAGCCCGGGCGGCACCTGGTCGTGGATTCTCAGACGGGCGTTCTCCACGCCGAGCACCGGCTTCGCATGGAAGGTCCGGGCGAAGGCCGCCGCCCCGCCGGACTTCTTGGTCTTGGCCTGGACACGCATCAGTTCCCTGGCCAGTTCCTCGAAGACCAGCCGCTCGGCCTCCGCGCTGCCGCCCTCGTACCGCTCGTACTGCTCTGTCCTGCTCATGGTTGCCATGCCCTTCCTACGAGGCTCGCGCTTCTGCCCCCGCCTCACGCCGCGAATGCCGTGACGTGCGGGAGACCGCCGCTGCCCGCGTCGCTGCTGATGTGGTGGGCGTCGCGTCGGCCGAGTTCGACGGCCGCGTCGATGAAGCCGGGTTCGATGAAGCCGGGTTCGAAGAAGACGCAGCTCGGCTGTGCCCCGGTGCCGGAAGCCCGGTGGCAAGCGCGAGGTCCGCATGCCCCAGGCACCGCACACCGATGGCGCCCGGTGGTGCTCTTCACGGTGGCATCGCACTCCACCGGCGCATCGGGCCTGCTCAGGGCACGCAGGTCCTCGATCATCCTGCCGGTCAGCGCCGCGTGGAACACCCGGGCCACGGTGTCCTGTATCGACGGCGCGGGTTCGGTGCGCCTGCCCGCCTTCGGCAACCGGTACTTACCGGTGCGGGTGGTCCGGCACACCGTGGCGGCCACCGCACTTGCCCGCACCTTCCCCGTCAGGAGGGCGTTCCCGCGGCGCTGCCGCCGGTCCGGCCTGTCGTGCAGGGTGGACGGCAGCGGGGCCGTGTCCAGCGGACCGGTCAGCGCGGGACCGGGCCGCTGGAGCACCCCGGACGGACACCGTGCCAGGCCCACCGACAGCGTCCCGGGCTCGAACGGCCTGAACACCGCGCCCTTGCCCACTCCTCGCCACAACCCGACCGCGGTTTCGGCGGTCCGCCGCGCCGGCAGATGCGCCGGCGAGTCGTACAGCACCGCGTTGACGGCGCCCGCGCCGGTGCGGACGAAGACCGTCGGACGTTGCCCGCAGGCGTCGATGGCCGACAGCAGGGCCGCCTCGCAGGCGCCCGGGGCGCCGGCCGGTACGACCCCGATGACATCACCGCACGCACGCTCGCCGGGCTTTGCTCCGCCCCGCGGTTCGCGGCTCGTTCGGTGCTCGTCGGCGCTGTATGGGACGCCGGTCTCCGGCATACGGCATCCTCCGTCCTCCGATGGTGGTGGAGCGGCACGGAGCCTCCGAGAGGAGGGTGCAGTGGGGCGGGGCCTACTCACCCCGAGCCCACTCGACCATGTTCGCGCAACCGGTCGCCGCCCGCATGTCGCGACGGCGGCCGTACCCCGCCTGTGGCAGGAAGTGCCAGGCCGAAGGCGGCTGTCGCCGCGAGGCCGGATGCCTTCGCGCCAAGCCTGTTCTACGCTGGCAAAACGGTGCTGTTCGTCCGTATCCCCCGGGCGGCCGCACGCAGCGGTGACTCGCTGAGGAGCGGGTACGACCGTCAAGTGATCATCTGCACAGCGGTACCGACTGTGTGCAGATTCCGCCGGCCCAGGACGGGTTCCGGTATTCCACAGCGCTACGACGGGCCCTCGTTGTCGCCGGCCGGACGGATGCGCTGTGCCTCAATCAGGATTCATGACGAAATGGGTAGCCGCGCCATGCAGGTCTACGAAGCTGTCGTCAAAGGGATCGAGAGTGTGGGGGTCGACACGGCGTTCGGCGGGAACGGCGAGAACATCGCGAGCCTGACGCTGGCACTCAAGCATTCGCCGAAGATCAGACCCGTCATGACCCGGCACGAGCAGGCGGCGTCCTTCATGGCGTGCGGGTACGCCATGTACACCAACCGGTTGGGGGTGTGCTTCGCGACCGTGGGTCCCGGCGCGTTCAACCTGTTCTCCGGCCTGGCGGTGGCGCTGTCGGATTCCTATCCGGTACTGGCCATCACCGGATACGTCGATCTCGACTGGCGCGGGCGCGGGGCGGTGAACGACACCTCCGGGCGGAACCGCACCCCCGATTCGCAGGCGATGTTCGCGGCGACGACCAAGAAGTCCTACCTGCTCACCGATGCCGCCGACACCTGCGAGGTGCTCGAGGAAGCGGTGAACGTGGCCTTCGCGGAGCGGCCCGGGCCGGTGCACATCCACGTGCCGCAGAACCTCACCCATCGCCAGGTGACCGTGGACAACTACCGCGACCTCAGCCTCGACGCGGCGCCGGTGCGGCCCGACCCGGAGCGGGTGGAGGAGATCGCCGAGGTGCTGGCGGGCGCACTGCGGGACGGACGCCGGATCGTCCTGCTCACCGGCTTCGGAGCGATCCGCAGCCATGCCGAGGCCGCGGTGCAGGATTTCGTCGAGCGTTTCCGCATACCACTCATCACGACCCTGGACGGCAAGGGAGTTGTCGCCGAGACCCATCCGCTGGCGGCCGGAGTGTTCTCGGAGAGCGGCCACGCCAGTGCCTCGAGGATGTTCCGGGAAGCGGACGTGGTGCTGGCCATCGGCAACTCGCTCAACCAGCATGCGACGTTCGGGCTGCGCAAGGACCTGTTCGACGGCAAGGTGCTCATCCAGGTCAACATTGCGGACAGTGAGATCGGCAAGACCTATGTCCCCGACCACAGGCTCGTGTCCGACGCCCGCTTGGCCGTCGAGGCGATCACGGACGCCCTGGTGAAGAGGGCCGCTCCGGCCGGGCCGCTCGAGCCCGTGAACCGGGACCACGAGAGACGACACCTCCTGCCCGCTCCCGGCGCAATCCATCCGGGCCAGCTGGCGCAGCAGATCGGCCGCATGCTGCCCGAACGTGCCGTACTGCTCGCCGACGCGGGCGCGCATCTGGCATGGCTCGGCTATTACGTGGACCTCGACAAGGGCCAGAACTTCCGCAAGACCGGGACTTTCGGGCCGATGGCCGGGCATGTCAACGGTGCGATCGGGGTCAAGCTGGCCCAACCCGACCGGACGGTCGTGGTCGGCTGCGGCGACGGCTGCTATGCGATGGCCGGCTTCGAGCTGATGACCGCAGTACAGAACGACATCCCCGTCATCTGGGTCATCTTCGACGACGACGAGTACAAGCTCATCAAGCTCTACCAGGCGGCCACGTACGGCGAATCAGGTCTGGTGGAATTCCAGAACCCCGACTTCGCCGCGTACGCGAGGACCTGCGGTGCCGCGGGATACCGCGTGGAGACGCTGGAGGAGTTCGAAGCCGCTTTCAAGACCGCGCTCACATCGGGCAGGCCCACGGTGATAGACGCCAGGATCACCCGGTGGGCCCTCCCGCACTACAGCAGCTCTCCCGAGGGCGTCGTCCCAGGCGTATGGGAGACGCTCGAGGAACGATTCCGCCATGGCTGACGGAACGTGGCCACAGCCGAGCGGCACGCGAGAACTCCGCCGTCAACCGGTGCAGCACGCAGGAGATGAGCCATGAGAGTGTATGAGGCCATTGTCAAAGGGCTGGAAGGCATCGGCGTACGGGCCGCTTTCGGCGGTGCCGGGGAGAACGCCGCCGGCCTGATGGTGGCGTTGAAACACTCGCGGCAGATCCGGCCGGTCATCACGCGACACGAACAGGCCGCCTCGTTCATGGCCTGCGGCTACGCCATGTACACCAACCAACTGGGGTTCTGCTTCGCCACGGCGGGGCCCGGTGCGTTCAACCTGTTCTCCGGACTGGCCGTGGCGATGTCCGACTCGTACCCCGTCCTCGCCGTCTCCGGCTATTCACGGATGAAATGGCGCGGATGGGGCTCGCTCAACGAGACCTCCGGGCTGAACCGCACTCCCGACTCCCAGGCGATGTTCGCGGCCACGACCAAGAAGTCCTTCCTGCTCACCGACGTGGCCGACACCTGTGACGTCCTGGAGGAGGCGGTCAACCTCGCGTTCGAGGGAAGGCCGGGCCCGGTGCACATCCATGTGCCCGAAGACCTGACCGAGCACGGCGTCGAGGTGACGGACTTCCGGCCCGTCCGGCTCGACGTGCCGCCGGTGCGGCCCGACCCGGCCAGGGTCGAGGAAATCGCGTCCGTACTGGCCGACGCCATCGTGCGGCAAAGACGCATCGTGGCGCTGGTCGGATTCGGCGCGGTCCGCTCCGGAGCCGGACCGGAGATAAAGCGCCTGATCGAGCGGTTCCAGATTCCGCTTCTCACCACCCTGGACGGCAAGGGCATCGTATCGGAGGGACATCCGCTCGCGGTGGGCGTCTTCGCCGACAGCGGTCACTCGAGCGCGTGGAAGGCATTCCGCGAGGCCGACATCGTGTTGTGCATAGGGAACTCCCTCGGCCAGCACGCCACGTTCAACTACCGCGAGGACCTGTTCGAGAACAAGCTGCTCATCCATGTGAACATCGACGAAACGGAATTCCGCAAGGCCTATCGGCCCGACCACGCGTTGTTGTCCGACGCGCGTGCGGCGGTGGCGGCCCTCGTCGACGCGCTGGAACAGAGGGTCGGTGAAGTGCCGGCAGTGAAGGTCGACAGCCAGGACTACGAGGCCCGCCATGTCATGCACGAGACCCGGGAGATCCACCCCGCACAGCTCGCCCAGGCGATCGGCCGGCTGCTGCCGCCGCAGGGCGTGCTGCTCGCGGACGCCGGGGCGCATCTGGCGTGGCTCGGATATTACGCGGAGCTCGAAGAGGGGCAGAACTTCCGCAAGGCCGGCGCCTTCGGGCCGATGGCCGGTCACGTCAACGGAGCCATCGGCCTCAAGGTCGCGCACCCGGAGCGGACGGTCGTCGTCGGCTGCGGCGACGGCTGTTACTCGCTGTCCGGCTTCGAGCTGATGACCGCCGTGGAACACAACATTCCCGTCATCTGGGTCATCTTCGACGACGAGGAATTCAAGTTGATCAAAATGTTCCAGTTCACCGCCTACGGGGAGTCCGCTCTCGTCGAGTTCCGGAATCCGGACTTCGCGTCCTACGCGCGTGCCTGCGGCGCCGACGGCTGTCGGGTGGAGACGCTCGACGAGTTCGAGGAGGCGTTCCGTGCGGCACTGGCCTCCGGCCGGCCCACGCTCATCGACGCCAAGATCACCCGATGGGCCGTGCCGCACTACAGCCCATCACCCGACGGGGTGATCCATGGACTCGTCGACATGCTCGAGGACCGCTTCCGAGGCCAGTAGTTCGCGCCTGATCAGGCCGGCGGATCCGAGGCGGTGCAAAACCGCGGGCACTGGCCCGTCGGACCCGGGTCGGCCGGTGGATTCGGTCGGGTACGGCGCTGCTCGGGGCACTGAGCGGGGCCCCGGCCCCCGGTGAGGTCGCCGGGGCGGCCGAGGTGGGTGGTGCCGCACAGGTGTTCCTCGCCGCCCAGGCCTGCGTGATCCTCGCCCTGCTGGCGGGCACCTGCTGTCAGACTGCCGCCGACCGGGGCCAAGAACTCGGCGCAGAGGGCCGCGCCGATGCCGGGGACGCTCCGGAGGGTGTCAGCGAGTTCTTGCTCGCGAAACCGGCCCTCGATGAGCTTGTTGGGGTCTGGTGGCCCGTCAGCAACCTCAGCGGGCCGGTGTCGGTGACGTCCGGAGCCCGCTTGCGATCGGCCGGCTCCTCCAGGAACCGAGCGGCGCCACGGACAGGGATCGGCGCCGCAGCCTCCAGCACCGCGTACGCGTCGGTGGTCCACGGCAGAGCCATGGTGACCTGGCCAACGGCGGCTGCCGTGGCAGCTTCCATCCTTGCCGCCTCGCGGCAAGACGGGCGGCGACCGACGGAGTGGTCGGATAACGCGCGGTCACACATCCTCCGGTCGCCGCATCGAGGTCGGGCGCACGGCCGGAAGCGGGCCGGGTGCCTCGCCGTCGGCGCTCTTGCGTACCTCTCCCGCACGAGAGGTTGACGCCCCGTTCGGCCGGCAGCGGCACCAGGTCGGTGTCTGGAACACCTGGGCGCGAAGCGATCTCAGTCGGCGGTCCGGTTGCCGGTCATCCAGGACGGAGTAGCCTGAAGTTGATCGATCCTGCCTAATTCTGGAGGTAGGCGATGTTCATCCGATTCCTGCGGCGCCGTAAGCCGCATCGGCTCGTCCTTCTCGGCAAAGGCCGTCTGATCCGGGGCTTCAGCGGGGGCATGTACGACGGTCACGGTTACCTGCCCTGACACCGTTCACGGTGGAATCCTGGAGGATGTGCGGTGGCAGAGGACAGCGAAGCCCTGGTGGCCATGGCAAAGATCCTGTCACCGCATTGCCGTGTCACCCGCTTGTCCGACGGGGCGCTGATCGCGGACTGGAAGCGGACGCGTTTTCTCGCAATGACCACGACGGACGTCGAGAAGTTCGCCGGCGGAAGCCCCAACGAACGCGCCGAACTCGTCACCGGTCTCCTTCGCGCCCGGTGCGCGACGCAGAGCCGGAACGAGCATTCCGACGTCGGCATCGGGCTCTGGTTGCGTGGAGTGCACCTGCTGATCCGAACCATGGGATTCGGGCGAGTGCTTCGGCTGCTGTCCTTGGCCGCCCCGGGTTACGCCCGTGCCGAGCCTCCCTCCGCGGAGCAGGTCGGACGGTTGAAGCGGGCGGTGCAGTCACACAGCCGCAGAAGCTGGTTCGTGAACGGCGACTGCAAGTCCGAGGCCGTGACGGCGTTCATCCTGCTACGGCGAAGCGGCCTGGAAGCCGTCCTCCACGTCGGTGTGCGCGAACGCCCCTTCGCCCTGCACGCCTGGACGGCGTCGGCCGGCCTGTGCGTCCCTGACGCCGATCCGCGAGGGCACTCCTTCACACCGGTGCTCTCGATCGACGGCGGAGGGCACTGACGTGGAGGCGCTCCGCCTCGAGTGGACCGACGGCGCACCGACGCTCTGGGCCACCGAGGCCATGGCGCGTCAGGGGCTCGTGTCGACGGCCTCCTCGCAGGCCGGCACCGCGGTCGTCGTCGGCTGGGTCGGCTCGGCCCGTGACCGAGTGGCGGGCGCGCACCGCCTCCTGGCCGACTTCGACCGACGGGGAGCCGCCCCGACGCTGCCGGCCGGCGACTACGCGGCCGTTCTGGTGTGCCGCGACCGCATCCTTCTGACGCGCGACGAACAGGCACGCATCCCTTTGTTCTTCAGGGAGTCCGGTGGCCGCGTGAACGCCGTGAGCACCTCGGCCCGCTGCCTGGGGAACACCACCGAGCTGGAACCCCGCTACTTCTGCCGGTACCTCACCGGGAACATGGCCCAACCGCACTGGGACCTCACCCCCTTCGCCGGGGTGCACCGCGTCCTCGGCGGTGAGGTGGTGGAGCTTTCGATCAGCGGGCAGCTGCGCAATCGTGTGTCACGAGGTGTCCGCCAGGCCCAGGACCCGCTGCCGACAGCGGACGGACCCCCCCTCGGTGAGGCCGCGCAGGAGCTGCGCCGCGCACTGGAGAACGCTGTCGGACGCCGTATGGGCACGACGACGGCATGCCACGTCTCGGGCGGCACCGACTCCACCAGCGTGGCGCTGCTCACCGCACGTCTGCTGGCCGAGGGACGGGGCGGCCCCGGGGGTCTCGTCCTGCTCGCCGGGCGATTCTCCCGTGGAGAGCTGGCCGCGGAGCAGCCCTACCTCGACATCGCGATGGAGGAGATCCGCCGGCACAGTCCCGCGGCCCGCCCGGTGATCGTCGACGCCGACGACGTGGCCGACTTCGACGACTTCCAGCACCACGCGGGAGACACGGACGAGCCCTGTGCGCACGCCTTCCGCGCCCCCTTGTGGACCAGACTTCACGCGGCGGCCGCGGAACGGGGCTGTGACGCCCTGCTGACCGGATGCGGGGCCGACCCGATCGTCGACGCCAACCCCTTCCACCTGCACCGGCTCGCCCGCACAGGACAACTCCGGAAGATGACCGAGCAGGCACGCGCCTGGGCCGCGGGCAGTGAACGGGGCGTGCGGGACATCGTCAACGCCTACGTGGTCAAGCCGGCTCTTCCGCTGGCATCCGAACGGATCACAACACTCGTCCGCGGCGCAACGGTGCTCGGCGGCCTCGGCACGTTCAACCGCCCCCGATGGCTGCGCTCCGGATTCGCGAGGGCTCACGGTTACCGGGAGGCCCGCATCGCGGAAAGCCGCTTCGTGCTCGCGCGCCGGCCCGAACAGTCGCTGTACGACGCTGCCAACTACCTCACCGCGCCCGACCCGCTGTCCTGGAACCGCGCACGGCAGGACGGGTTCTTCCTCTCACACCCCTTCCTCGACCCGGAGGTCATCGCCACGATGAGCCGCCTCCCTGCCGAGACCACGTTCCAGCCGGGTCGTCCGAAGGCGGTACTGCGCGAGGCCATGGCGGACCTGCTTCCGGCCCCGATCCACGACAGGACGGTCAAGGTCCCCTTCGACGCCCTCTATGCCCGCGGCTTGCGGACACACGGCGACGAACTCATCGCCCTGTGCCGTACCGCCCGGCATCCGCTGATCGCTGAGATGTTCGACGTCGAGACGCTGTGCCGGGCAGTGCGCGAGGCGCAGCTCGGCATGGGAGACGCATACTCCTGGGACCGTGTGAACAGCTCGCTCGCCTTGGTCGCCTGGCTGGAGCGACTGGACGAGCGCTCCAGCCCGCCCGGCGCGGCGATGCCCGTCACCGCTGGCTCTTGATGTCCCACAGCGTCCGTTCGACAGGCCCCGTGCGCACATCGGCGAGACCGTACCGGCTCACCACCTCGCGTGCTTCCGCCGCGGTGGGAACGTGGTCTTCCTCGCCCTGCCGCGCGACGGACGTCGCCACGTTCGCGCCGTGCGTGCCGAACCTCCAGTAGATGGTCACATAACGCGGATCCCTGGTGCGTTCGTCGATCGCGTTGTTCTCGTGCACCCTGGCACGGTAGATGAGGGAGTCGAGCCCCTTTTTCTGTTGCTCCTTCACCCATACAGGAACCTTGGACCCACCCCAGGAGTACGCCATGAACTGGATCGGTGGCTGCAGCACCAGCCGATCCTTGCGCGCGAGGCTCGCGGTGGCATAGAACGCCACCTGGTCGTACGGCGTGTCGATGGGCAGCTGCACCACCACTCGCGTGGCGAAGGTGTCGCTCGACTCGATCCACTGTCCATAGGGCATCCACGGTTGCGCCTCCACCAACTCGCCGGGCTCGTGAACCTCCCTGCGGGAGAGCGGGTTCACTTCATCGGACTTGGTCCACTGCTCGGCGTCGGTGCGCCACTGCTGGCGCAGCCGGTCCTTCGGGCTGAGCGGCACCCGTTCCCCCATGGCGTGGAATTCGGTGCCGAGCACATAGAAACCCACGTCACCGTGGTTCTGGAGCACGAGGTCGACCGGTACGGCGAACGCCTTGTGGTCCTTGCTCAGCACGGCCTTCCCCAGAGACAACGTGATGAGAGGCCTGGTCTCCCGCTGGTACGGTTGATAGAGATTCTGGTAGCCGAAATTCGCGATCGCGACAGCCGAGGAAACGATCAGCGCAGCGGCCACCCGCTTGGGAGCGGGGACCGTGACCGACGTTCGCCACACCGCGAAGACAGCCCATAGGGAACCCGCCGTGAGCGCGCCGAACAGCGCTGGGTAGGCCGCGGAATCACCGTCCTTCACCGTCTCGGCCAGGAGCATGGCGTTGGTCAGCAGTGCCGCGAACGCGCCGATCAGCGCGACCAGGCCGGAGTGGGGAAAGCTGTGCTTGACCCAGTGGTCCACGACCGCGGCGGCGCTGACCAACGTGGTGAACGAGACCACGAGAAGGACGGTACCCGTGATGCGCCCGGGGAAGGTCAGAGCATGGACGAAGTCCTCGAGGCCCAACCGCCCCAGCCACAGCGTCGTCATGAGGAGGGTCAGCAGGATCACCGCTATGCCCACCCGTGACCGCCAGGTTCCCAGCGAGGGCTGTCGCACGCTCGGGTGCGCGCCGGAGTGAGACCTGGGGGGAGTCCTCACATGACCACCTTCTGGAGCCGCCGGCCGTCGGCGATAGTCGCGCCCCGCATGTGTGAGGCGCGGACACAGAAAGTCCGCCGCCGCGCCACGGGTTCGAGCACCATCGTCCGCGGTGATCCATCGGCTCGCCATCCGGATGCCTCCGGACGTGGGGAGACCAAGAAGGACATCCGCACACGGTCGGTCGCCTCGGACAAGGTGAGGCTGCAGCAGCGGCGGCCGAACGGCCCGTTGGGATCGTCCTCCATCGAGGCGACCAGCTCGCCCACGTCCGTGGTGTTCGGGAAGGACGCCTCCTCACCTCGCAGGGACGAGAGCGCGATCATCGGTCCTGTGCGGCCGCCCTCGCGCCACGCGGCCTCGGTCTGGGCGAGCAGATCCAGGGAGGGGACGAGCACGAGCACGCGGCCCGCACGAGCTCATCAGCGCTCCGGGTGGCGACGAGGGTCTTGCCCGATCCGGTCGCCATGATCACCTGGGCCCGCAGACGCCGTTCCGGGACAGTGGAACTTGCAGCGGCGGCGACGTCCGTTCCGACCGCTGGAGGTGTGATGGCCGAGCCTGTGCGGGTGCGTCGGCTGACCGACCAGGAGGGGCAGACCGGGGGTGGGCTCCTGACTCCCCGGCGTCAGGGGTGGTGGCCGTCATGGAACGGCACGCTACGGCGTCTCTCCCGCCGCACTCACGGAGTTTTCACCCGCCTTCGGGGCTCGACTGTGAGCATGCGGCGGCTCTGTGATTTCCTGGCATGACCAGAACGGACGTTCACGGCCGGGGCGGCCTACGGGGGATCACTGTGAGCGAAGGCAAAGCAGCACAGGCGGACGACAAGCTTCCGGAACCCGGGACGTCCCGTACTCGCTCGGCTGGAACTGGGTGACCGGTGACGGCCCCCGGCACCGCGAGTACTACAGCGGGGACGAGATGACCGAACTGATCCGGTCCAGCGGGAGGATGAAGAAGCTGCGGCTGGCCCGCGACCATGGCGTCTTCTCGGCCGAGGACCAGAAGATCGTCTGGACCGAGCGTATTTTGGCGAAGGAGAAGTAGTCCCGTGTCCCGAGTCCTCCCGGCGGGCCGGCTGCTGCGCTGGACGACGGCCGTCGCCGTGCCGGCGCTGCTGTCCCCCCTGGCCGGCTGCTCCTCCGCGTCCACCGCCGTCGAGGCCTGCATGGCGAAGCAGGCGGACTCCGCCACCCCCGGGGAACTGGCCGGCACCTACGGGGGAGAAGGCGACGCCAAGGGCGCGAAGATCACCCTCAGGGCGTCGGACGGCAAACCGGGCGGCACGGTCACCGTCCACCACTGGCCGACCGGCGACTGGTACAAGAGCGAACTCGGCGCCACCTTCGACGGGTCGGGCACCTGGTCCGTGCAGTCCGGTACCGGCTCCGAGGCGCACGCGCGCGTGCGGCTCTCCTTCACCGAGCCGCGCACCTTCCTGAACGGCGACACCCTCGACAAGCTGTCGATCGCCATGGATTCCGAACGGACGTACCTCTACGAGGACGACGACCCGGACGTGTGCCCGGAGTTCCGCCTCAGGATGACCGGTTCGGGACATTCATAGCCGGGACCGTTCCAGGGCACGAGGAAAACCGGCCGGGTGAGGGCAGTCCCGTCCCCGCGGAATCCTCACCGGCCGGTCGCCGCCGGTCGGCAGCGGTACGTCAGGCGGGGATCGGTTCTTCGCGCCAGCACCTCGACCTCGGCGGCCTAGTCTGGATCGGCCATACCCCGCTTGCCAGCCGGCGAAGCGCACGACCCCGTTTGGGCGCGGGTGACGGCGACGCAGGGAGGCTGGCGTCGGCGCCGTTGACGGCTTCTGGGACGGGGCGGCCCTGGTCGTCGAGTAGGTGGTGTTTGGAAGGACGTCATGGGTGGGCTGCTCCGTGTGTGTTGCCTGTGGGGCCAGGGCGTCGGCTGCGGGCGGGCAGGCGGTTGTGGATGTGCTCCTGGTGGCGGAGGGGGTCGAAGGGCTCCCAGTCGGCCACTGCCAGGTCGGCGGCCGTGGGAATGACGGCGTGCCGCAGGCAGCGCTGGGCGCGCCAGCGCAGCTGTTCGGCGTACGGGATGCCGCTGAGGTCATAAACCGCCATGACCGCGGAGGGCAGGGCCAGCTGACCGCTCGTAGCGGTGGCCGGGACCAGCGTCCAGGTGCCGGCCGGGGCGCCGGAGGAGAGCAGGGTGCCGGTGCAGCGGTGACGGCGCCGGGTCTGGGCGATGCACTGGATCTGGCCAACCATGGGGTGGGCCGGTGCCCCTGAACAGCCGGACACTCGGCGTTGATCGGCCAGCGGCAGGAGGGGAACCGCTCTGTCGACATGCTCAATCGCGCTGTGCCGCCGCCCTCAGCCGAGCGGGGCGGCCAGCCGCCAGCCCTCTTCAAGCATCCGGTCGACTGCCTCCAGGGCGAGTCGCAGCCGCATCGAGCGGTCGCCGCGCACCTTCTGCCAGGGCACGCCGCGCCCGGACAGCACCTTGCGGAACCGCTCGGTCATCCAGGGCCGCAACCCCTCGCCGTCGCGCAGGCCGTCGTCGTGGAAGGGCACATCCTCATGGTCGGTGAGCAGATACAGCGCCCTGGGTGGCATGGCGTTGGCGAGGATGTGCACCGCCTCGGTGGTCCGAGCGACGTAGCGCTCCTGCCAGACGGTGGTGGCCAGCGCGTCGGTGTCGCACACCAGCACGGGCCCGCCGGTTCGGGCCGCACGTTCCTCCTCGGCCGATTGGCGGGCGGCGACGGCCTCGAAGTCGGCGTCACTCCACTCGAGGTCGAAAACAGTGGGCTCAGGAAGGCCACGGCGGGCGGCCAGCGCGCGGGCCACCGCGAGCTTGGCGACGGTCAATTCGCGCCCGTACTCGGGAACCCACCGGGTGAGCGCATGCGGACCGCCACGGGTACGCAGCGCCTGCGCCAGGTCGCGGGAGAGCGTGGTGGTGCCGGTGGACTCGGCGCCGAGCACCACCACCCGCCGGGCGAACCAGGCTCGCACCGGTGGCTCCAGCGCGTTCCAGCGGCCCACCGGGTCGCTGCGGACCGCGGTGGCGGAGATGGCGAAAGTCTCTCGGGCAGCGTCCAGGCGGACGTCCGCCGCGCTGAACCGGCGCGCCAGTTCGGCGCCGTACGGCTCTGAGGTGAACACCGCGTCCACCGGGAAGGCGGTATGCGCTTCGGCGGCCACCGCCTTCCGCATCAGGGCGACGTGTCCTGCCCAGACGCTGTCGCTGTTGTAGTCCACCGGGAGGTTGTCGACGATGCCGGCGATGGCCACCTGGGGTCGGTCCGCGTACGCCTCGCGCAGCCAGCCGACCCGGACGGCCAGCGGTATCGACTCCACGTCGGCTGCCATCACCACGACCGTGACCCGACGACAGCTGTCCGCCGCCGTGCGCACCAGGAAGTGGTGACCGGCGTGAGGGGGGTAGAACTTGCCGATGACCAGTCCGTGGTCGAAGGGGGCCGTCATGCGCGCACCAGGTCCCCTGCGGCCATCGACCGGCCAGCGGCCAGCTCCCGGTGCCAGCTGCGCAGTCCGCACAGGCACATCGTCAAGAAGAGCACGTAGACGATGCCCGTCAGGTAGAGCACCTTGGCGAAGTACAGCGGGATGTAGACCACGTCCGCAGCGATCCAGAAGTACCAGTTCTCATAGGACTTGGTGTTGAGCAGCCACTGGGCGGCCAGCGACAGCGCGGTGGTCAGGGCGTCCCAGAACGGTGCGATGTCCTGGGCGCGGGTCAACACCACGGTCAGGCCCCAGGTCGCCGGTACGGCGAGCAACAGCAGGACGACGACCGTGCGCGCGCCGGCATGACCCATCAGGCGGGCGGAGCGGCGCTCGCCGCCGCGCAGCCAGGTCCACCAGCCGACGGCCGCCAGCACCAGGTACACGACCTGCAGCATCGCGTCGGCGTACAACTGGGCGCTCCAGAACAGAACCAGGAAGAACAGGTTATTGGCGATGCCGACGGGAAAGTTGGCGATCCTCGCCCTGACGGTCAGCCAGACGCAGGCCGCACCCGTGGCGAAGCCGAGCAGCTCCGCCCAGGTCACCGCATCGCGGCCGAAGCCGAACAGCACGGTGTTCAGGGGCGCGACGATATCGCCCAAGACGTCGCTGACAGCCATGCAGAACTCCTTGCCCAGTAAATGTCAGCATGACGATAAAGGGTGGTGCCGTCGCATGCCAAGACCCTCTTCCGACGGATCCACGCAACCCCTGGAAGCTTGACGCTGAAGCCCCCCGTATGAGGGGTCCCCCACGAGGTGTGCGGCCGAACGGCGCAGACATCGACGCCACCTCGCGATCACGTCCGCACCCGGCTCCGCAAGCCCCGAAACGCTCCACTCATCGGCACATGACTGCGTGGCCCGCCGGACCCCCAGACGGGCCGTCGTCCGGCCTGGGCCTTGCAGCCGTCCGGGTACCAGGGCACGCGGCAGCGGCAGCGGCAGCGCGTCACGCCCGCCGCACTGGCCAAGGCGCCGGACTTCCATGCCCTGGCTGGCGGGATAGAACTGAGCGGCCAGCCATGGCGAGACGCCGATCTGGAGCATGCCGCCGATGACATCCCCCGCACGCGTTCAATACATGGAGGCGTTGGGGCTTGAAGTAGCGGCCGCGGTGGGGGTCGTGTCTCGTTTGGTGACCGGCCACCATCGGCTTCAGGCCCTCGCTGTCGTGGACGTTCGCGGCGGAGACGCCGACGAGAAGGGGCAGTCCGTTCGCGTCCGACAGGATGTGCATTTTGGAACCCGGCCTGCCCCGGTCCACGGGGCTCGGACCTGTGTGTTCGCCTCTTTTTTAGCCCTGACGTGGGCGGTGTCGAGGACGACGCGGGTGATGTCGATGAGGCCGGCGTCGTCGAGCCGGTGCACACCGCTTCGTGCAGGCGGCCCCAGACACCGGCTCTCGACCAGATCAAGAACCGGCGGTGAGCTGTCGACTTGGATATGCCGAAGCATGGCGGCAGTGCACGCTCCGAAACCGGGATGCCGTGCCGGCCTGCACGGCGGTCATGAAACGGCGGGCGGCGTGCCGGGCCTCAGCGATCGGCTCGCTGCCGTCGAAGGCGACGGCTGATGCCGGGCGGCTGACCAGCGGCTGGTATTCGTCTTCGCGCACGACTGATCGCCACCACCACCCTTGGCCTGAGTAACCCACGGTCAACGCCGCAATACCCCCGAAAGGCCAGCACAGTCTCCCCGCCACCCCTGTGTAGCGCAGTCCCAGCGCCAACTATCGGGCGAGCCCACGACGCGGTCGCCAACTGCCGGCTTCTGACCCCCCTTCGATGAGCAGGCTCAAACTTCACTGGTGCTCGCCGACAATGGCTCCCGAGCCGTGGTGTGCGCCAGCGCGGGCAACCTTGACCAAGCCCTCGCCTGGTCCGGTCGCGGCCGGGGGCTCGACGTCACCGTCGTGGCATCCCGCTTCGCGACTGCGGCCAAGCCTGATCGCATCCGCGCACTGGACGCCAGGCTGGAACTGGTGGACGGCGACCAGGAGATGGCGCGCGACCGGGCGGCTGGCGTCGCGCGGTACGACGGCATCATGGTCGAAGACAGCCTGGACATCGAGACCTGCGAGGGCGCGGCGACCATCGGCCTGGAACTGGTGGACACCGCGCCGTCGTTCGGCGCCGTCCTGATCGCTAGCAGGGAGCAGTCGCCCGGCAGCCAGTCACTGCAGCCCGGCGCTGCGGAAGCTCCGCCGATGAGTTCCCGGCGGTTTTGCGGTCTATCCGTCGACGAAGGGAGCGCACCATGCGCGAGATCATCGTTTGCACGTTCCTGACGCTGGACGGCGTCATGCAGGCGCCGGGCGGTCCGGACGAGGATGCTGAGAGCGGCTTCGAGCACGGCGGCTGGCAGAAACCGGTGGCCGACGACGAGGTCGGCGCGGCCATCGCCGGTTGGTACGAGCACTCCGACACGATGCTGCTCGGCCGCAAGACGTACGAGATCTTCGCGTCGTACTGGCCGACCGCCGATCCCGACAACCCGTTCACCAATCGGATGAACAGCATGCACAAGTACGTGGCGTCTCGGACCCTGACGTCCGTCGAGTGGCAGAACTCCACGCTGCTGGAGGGCGACATCGTCGATGCCGTGCGCAAGCTGAAGGCGTCCGACGGTGGCAACATCAACGTGGTCGGCAGCGGCGACCTCGCCCAGACCCTCATGCAGCACGGCCTCGTCGACGAGTACCGGCTGACCATCCATCCGGTGATCATCGGTACCGGCAAGCGGTTGTTCGCCGACGGAGCGATCCCCACTGCGCTGGAGCCGGTCAGCGTCTCGACGACGAAGGGCGGCACCATCGTCGGCGTCTACCGGCCGAACGGTAAGCCCAGCTACGACAGCTACTAGGGCCTGTGTGACGTTGTGATCAGCCAGTTGCCTTCAGCAGGTCGTTGATCCAGATCATTGAGGCACGGAGGTGGAGGCCGGCGAGGTAGC
>NZ_JBWKIR010000045.1:0-39618 GCF_056432605.1 Streptomyces sp. NPDC045022 | reverse complement strand
CGATCCACGCAACTACCTGGCCTTTCTCGGCCTCGCCGCCGCCCTGTGCTGCTACAAGCGACTTATCCGGCTCACGACATAGGACACGGTCTTAGTATTCCCGCGAGTGACGTCGGCCTGTGGGAGCCCGGTGACGACCGTCTTGCACCTGCATTGGTAGTCCGGCAGCGATCCAGCTCGCTTCTTCGGATTGGGGTACGGGGGGCCCACCGGTGTCATTGGCTCGGTGGCCTTCAGTTGCTGTGGTACGGCGGCCGCTTTCGGAGCCCTGGGAAACCGGCGGGCCTCGCCCGCAGTCCGGAGGATGACCCGGCGGCTGCGGTCGCCGAGTGGGTGCGGATCTTCGGCAACCCGCTCACCTGGGAAGACCTGCCCTGGCTGCGCTCGATCACCGACCTCCCGCTGATCCTGAAGGGCATCTGCCACCCCGAGGACGTCCGCCATGCCAAGGACGGCGGCGTGGATGGCATCTACTGCTCCAACCACGGCGGACGCCAGGCCAACGGCGGCCTAACGTGCCCGCGACGGGCCCGGCAACCGAGGCCGGACCATGGAGGTCGGGTCACCCGGCGCGCTGGGTTGTCTCCCCGGCCTGAGCGGGTACGGCGGGCAGGGAGACGGCGCAGGAGGCGCAGCGTCGGGCCTGGGCGGGTACGGGGCTGAGACATTCGGGGCAGTCCCGTTTGGGGGCCTGGACGTCTTGGTGCGGGGCGAGGCGTTCGTGGAGCTTGTTGATCGGGAGCACGACCAGGAAGTACAGGGCGCTGGCGAGGAGGAGGAAGCTGATCGCCGCGTTGACGAAGGCGCCGTAGGGGAACTTGGTGGCGCCTACGGTGAAGGTCTTGCGGCTCATGTCGCCGGTGGCGCCGGTGGCCAGCCCGACGAGTGGTGTCAGGAAGGCGCTGACGAAGCCGTTCACCACGGCGGTGAACGCTGCCCCGATGACGATGCCGACGGCCAGGTCGACCACGTTGCCGCGCAGGATGAAGCTGCGGAAGCCCTTCACCTTCTCACCCCTAAGAGGCTCTTAACGTCGACGGGCGGCCCCGAAAGCTCGGTCGGCCCACACCTTCACCTCGGATGCCCTGCCACCCGTCACCCATGCCGGCTCCGCCGCCCGGCGCGGTGATGTACCAGTTCACCAAGTGGCGCGACGACGGCAGACCATCCATGACCTGCTGCGCTGGCAGGTGCGCTGTGACCGCTGAGCGTTGGGGTCAGCCGCTGGCGAGTATCGGGCCGGCCGGGGCAGAGAGTGTCTGGTGAGCGCGGGGGCAGGGCGTGGCAGAAGCGGTTGTGGGAATGCGCATCCGGCGCAGGAGATCACGGGTGGTGCGGTTGCGCAGCGTGCTGCGCCAGGTCAGTCCCGGGTGGCGGGACCGTAGGTGTGACAGCGCACGGGTGCCCAGGCCGGTGCTGTGGAAGCGCTCGTCGATGACGACGGCGGTGATGACACCCTGGGCGCAGTCAGTGCAGATCCGGTACCAGACCTGGCCGACGACCTGGCGGGTGTGCACGAGGAGCAGGCATTCGTCGCCCGGGCCGGGGTCGTCCGGGATGTGCGTGGACAGGAAATCGATTGCCCGGTAGGCGAGGACGCGGCGGCGCAGGCGGCCGGTGCGCCGGCCTCGGCGTGAGTGCTTGGCGCCGTCGTGACCGGGCGGCGATGTCTCGGCTGTCGAGGCCTGGCCGATGAGACGGCTGCTGGTGGGACGCGCATGTAGTCCGTGCATGACGTCTCGTGTGCCCGAACAGCCGACGGATACCCGTCCAGCGCGCGGGACACCCCGCCCGGGGGCACCCTCTTGTCCCGGGCCGGCTGCCCGCTGGACCTTCACGGCATCCGTACGCTGCATGGCGGTTTTCGCGCGCCAGAATAGCGAAATAGGCCGGTTGTGAGTGAGGGTGGAATGGGAGGTGTCTCCTGTCCAAGCACTGGTGGCGGCCCGGTCGCCGCTGCCGCCACCGGCAGAGCGCAGGCAGCCGTGCCAACCCGGCCCCGCGACAACTGCTCATCGGACCGAAGGTGTCAGCCAAGAGCCGGGACGAAGACGGGACCGGCAAGGACCCTCTCATGCTGCATGCGGGTCACCTTGAGTACGACCAGTACGGCAAGCACGGCGGCCGCGGCGTCGAGGGCGTCGGCGACCAGCATCTGCCGGAGGGCATGCCGCCAGCTCACCACCCCTCGGGCCGTGTCGTACCGCCATTCCGCCGCCCGGTCGACCAGGAGCGAGACGATCCACAGCGTCCACCAGGACTTGACCAGCCCGTGACCGGACCGGTCGGCCGAGGTGGCGCTGGCGTCGAGATGTCGAGGGTGGGGGTGACGGAAGGCGGATGGCCGACCTGGAGCTGCAGGCCAGTGTCTTGGCGAACGTCACCGGCCAGCACGACCTCGGCTTCGGTGACAAAGTCCATCGGGCGCTGCCCGGTCACCTCTAAACCGTTCATCAACGTGACCACGGGTGTCGGCGTCGTAATAGAGGCTTCCAAGCCGTCCTTGCCCCGGCGCTGGCTCACCAGCGAGCGGCGGGCCAGCGGCGCGGGACGAAGACGACGACGAGGACGACGGTTGGTACGAGGACGGCGAGGAGGACCAGGAGCTCAGCGCGCGGACGGCTGCGGTGCTGCGGGTGGCCCTCGAGGAGCTGTCCGAGCACGTCTGGCAGGACGTCGCCGACGTGGGCGATACGCCGCGTGGGCGCGGCCCGGGCCGTGTCCTGGGCTCGCTGCCGCCCATCACCTTTCACCAGGACCAGCAGTGGCGGCGGCAGATGGCCCGCTGCTTCGACGACCTGGCCGCCGAACTCGGCCGAGACAGGCGCCGTCCGCCCGCGCTGCACCGGCGAGGAGATGGCCCTGCATCTGCCCGGTCTGGAGAAATGCCCGCTGGCCGACGGACACGCCCGCATTCTCTGGGTGCTGCCGGTGACGGCGGCCGAGATGGAGTACCGCCGCACGCACGGTCACGAAGCCCTTGAACGGCTCTTCGACGAGTACGCGATCGTCCCGACCGACCCGCGGCGGCCGTCCGTCGTCTGAACCTCGCGGGCACGGTCCCGGCACCGGCGACAGGCGGGGCCCGGCTGCGCGGTCGACGGCACGGAGGGGCCGTTACCGCGCACGGGCGGTCCGCCGTTCACCCACAGAGCGGCGTCGCGGCGTCGCCCGCCGGCTCCTCCAAGAGGCGGAGCAGGAAGAGGACGGGATGGGGATGTCCTCGTACGGGGTAGGCGAGCGGGACGACGCGGGGCGGCCCGGCGCGCTGCTTGAGGGAGGGTCAACGTATGCAATTCGACGACGATGCTGCTCTGGACACGTCCGAGGTCGAGGACGGTCGGGGAGGTGCGCTGGGCGGGATCCCGGGCCGCGGGAAGACCATCGGCGGGGGACTGGTCGGGCTCGTGGTGCTGGTCGCGTCCGTGCTCTTGGGTGTCGACCCCGGCATGTTCGGCTCGGGCAGCGACACGTCCTCGTCCGGCAAGCCAGCCGCGGACCTCGCGGCGGACTGCCGGACCGGTGCCGACGCCAACCGCAAGGAGGAGTGCCGGATCGTCGCCGTGGTCGACAGCGTGCAGGCATTCTGGAAGCAGACGGAGACAGCCGCCGGCAAGCCCTACCAGCAGGCCCCAACGTTCCTGTTCACCGGCAGTGTGAACACCAGTTGCGGGAACGCGACTTCCGACGTCGGCCCCTTCTACTGCTCAGCCGATGACAAGGTCTATCTCGACCTCGGCTTCTTCAACGACCTGAGCAGCAAGTTCGGCGCCAAGGGCGGCCCGTTCGCCGAGGCCTACGTCATCGCGCACGAATACGGCCACCACTTCCAGGACCTCAGCGGAACGATCTCCCGCGGCAGCGGAAACGGCCAGAACAGCGGCTCGGTGAAACTCGAGTTGCAGGCGGACTGCTACGCCGGAGTGTGGGCCCACCACGCCACCACCACCCCCGACCCCAAGAGCGGTAAGCCACTGATCACCGACTTGACGAAGGACGACATCAACCGCGGGCTGGACGCGGCCGCCGCCGTCGGAGACGACCGTATCCAGCAGCGCTACCAGGGCAAGGTCACACCCGACACCTGGACCCACGGCTCCGCGAGCCAGCGCCAGCAATGGTTCTCCACCGGCTACCGCTCCGGCCGCGTCGCCAGCTGCAACACGTTCAGCTGACCACACTGACAACCACGGCACGACGCCCGGCTGTGGGCCGCCGCTGGTGGGCAGATCACGACAGCCCGCCCGGGGCGAGTGTCATCGCGCCCGGTGATATCCGTGGAACCCGGCTGATTCCTGAGAAGCGTGCCGGGTCACCAACTGCTGTTGGTCACGCCAGGGAGCTCGCCCCCGTGGGCCATCTCGCGTACGCGGATGCGGGACAGACCGAAGGCGCGCAGGTAGCCGCGGGGCGCCCGTCCACGGAGTCGCGGTTGCGTAGGCGGACGGCGCTGGCGTCACGGGGCTGTCGGCGTAGTTCCGCCTGGGCGGCGGCGCGGTCCTCGTCGGAGGTTGGCCTGAAGCGTTCCGCGGGCAGTTCGATCTGGGCGCGGCGCGTCACAGGCCGGCTCGAGCAAGCGCCGCGCCCGGGCAGCAGTGAGGTCGGTGCCCAAACGTCAGGTGGCTGCGAGGAACTGGCGCACATCGGCTTCGGAAGCGACGCAGGGGGCCCTGGTCGCCTTGGCCAATCCCCGTCGAGCACCACTGTTGGCTATCCCCACCCAGTGACTTCCCCCCGTACGATGTCAGGCATCGCTCAAGGCAAAATGCCAGGTCGCAAACGTTGCCGAGGGAGCCCAGGAAAACCGTGGTGGAGACCGAGAACGCATACCAGGCCCAGCCGCTGGAGGTCAGCTCGACGGTCACCGGTGGAATCACCGTGGTGAGCGTGGCCGGCGAGATCGACCACGCCAGCGCCGGGCCCCTCATCGAGGCTCTGGGGCTCGGTGAACTCGGCGACCCGCCGCGTGTGGTCGTCGACCTGCGGCAGGCGACCTTCATGGACTCCGTCGGTATCAACGTCCTGCTCGCCGCCAACCGCGACATCGCACCCGCCGACGGCGGCTGGCTGCGCCTGGCCGACGTACAGCAGTCCGTCATGCGCACCGTGGAGATCGTCGGCGTCGACGACATCCCCTGCTACCGAAGCCTCCAAGAGGCCCTCGCCGCCTGACCAGGCCAGCAGCCCGGTGCCGCCCGAACGGACGCCGCGTGTACCCGCTTCACGTCAAGTACTGCGCCTGGCCGGGGTGTTCCGCCGCACCGTGGGCAGGCATGAAGTAGTCCGCCGCCGAACGCCTATCCACTGCCCGAGGACCCTCCCCCATGACTTCCCAAAGCGCGGCGGGGCGCCGTCGTCCTGGTCGTCGCGGCGGTTCGCCTCATGTTGCTGCTGCTCGATCTCGATCGATTTGTTGCCGTTGAATACCAGGTCCAGTTCGTTGAACGCGGATCCTGTCAAGAAGGGGCGGTGCTCAGGGCCGCGGCTCCGGTGGAGGACGCTGCGCCGCTTGAATCGCCGCATCATCAACTCGGCCGCGCCGCGGACGAACAGGAGAAAGGCCAGCGCCGGAAGCGCGGCGCCCCACATAGCCAGCATGCGGGAGAACCGCGGCGCCTGTGCCGGAAGTTCCCGCGCTCTAGTTCGAGCCCCCTGCCCGCCCGCCTTTCAGTTGGACGTCGCAGGCGATCGAACACATCGGCCTTGATCGTCTAGGGCCTTTCGTTCGGATCATGCCGGATCAGGGAGCGGGGCCTGGCGATGTGCATCGCAAGGCGGAGGAGGGCGTCATGGCGGAGCCATGGCAACCGGCAACAACGCGGCGGGGTGCGGTGCCAGGCCCCGCGAGCCCGGCATGAACGAGAGGCCCAGTCCCACCAGAACGACCAGGAAGTCCGTCCCACGAGGTCCATCGCGTACTCGGGGAACGGTGTGGGCGGGTCATCGACGATGTTGTCTGCGGTCGACAGCACGTGCTCCAAAGCGAGCAGGTTCGCGTGCTCTGCTTCAACGGGAGGCCTCGCGACCGATACATGCAGCTCGCTGCCGAACACCGCCACGACTTGGGCGCCGAAGCGGTCTTCCCAACTCCGCAGGAGTGCACACAGCAGAGGCAATGGTGCGTCTGCTGACCAGCCGATCAACGCCAGAGCATCGCTGCCGCGATGGGCAGGGGCGAGCACGAGGCGGCACTCGTGCAGCCCGAACTGGCCCGTCTCGATGAGCCAGGCCAGCAGGTTTGACGCAGCCTCCTCGGGCATCGGGCCTGCGGACGTAGCCGGCACCTGCGGTGTCAGGCCGGGCCATTCTTCGAAGGGCGGCCCGGGGTCGTGTGGCCACGGCTCGATTCCTTCAGGTACTGGGGCTGGTGTCGGGTCCGTCCAGAAGGGCAGCCGCCTGCGGCGGTACTCGGCGAAGTCCATGGCCAGCACCTCCCCCAGGCGAACGGCGTCGACGTGGTCCAGGCCGAGCGGTCTTCCCATGGCGTCGGGCCAGCACAGGAGCGGAACCAGGCCGCGTGCTCTTTGCTCGCTCAGCAGGCGAGGCCACAGACGCTCGACATCTTGAGGGAATTCGTCAGAGACCCACACGCGTGGGAGACCAGAAGACAGGAACCGGCCGGGAGGCAGACCTTCGGGCAGGGCAAACGACATGGCCGCACCGTAGACCGTGGTACCGACAGTGCAGACCCGCAGCCCGGAGCTTCCTGCTGCGGCCAGCAGGCCGGGCCGGAGGCTGTCGCGTGTGCTGCTGCCCACGCGCGCCGTCGAGCAGTAGGGGCGTAGCTTCCATCTCGGCAGCATGGTGGCCTTGAACGCCGCCCAGCCGCCGGGGGGTGCCTGCCGCCGTACGTCGACGCCGTACCGGGCGGCGAGAACCCTCTGCTGCACGGTGCGATGGGAGCTCTCTCCCGAGGTGAACAGCGTGCCGGCGCCTCACGGGCGTTCCGGGGGGCGATGTTCAGCGCCAGCGTCGACCAGCTGGCCTGTCGGCCTGTCGGCAGGGACGCCAGACCCGTCGTGGTTCCCGGGGCGTGCAGTGCCTGCACGGCCCCGTCCCCTTGGGGAAGGGAGCACAGCGGCGCGTGGGGTTCCGGCGAGCCGGGCCCGGGCTCGGTTTGCGTCCGGGCTGTCACGGCGGCGGCCGGGGCAGTACCGGGCGGGTCAGGAGTCCGACGGCTGCCGCGCGTCCTGCAGCGTCGAGCCGGGCCGACAGCAGGTTGAGCCAGGCCGGCCACGCTGCGGATCCAAGGTGCGGTAGGTGCGGTTGCTGTCCAGCAGCCCCCGGCGGCGTCCGGCCGTCGACCTCGGCGATCAGTTTCCGGCCGAGGTCGAACGCTTCCCGGTGTCCTGTAGCCGATCTCCGGCGAGACCGGCTACAGCTCACCTCGTGCCTCGTGCCTCGGTGTCAGCTGACGTCCTTGCAGGGCAGTCCGACGGAGGTGTACGTGCCACCGGAGAGCTCCCACCCTTCCGCACAGGTCTGGCCGGTTCCCCTGCCGGACCCCACGACGCCGGGATAGGCACTGTCCTGGCCGTTGACCCTCATGTTGGGACCCCACACGTTGATGTGGCCGTAGAACCGATTCGTGCCGCTGTAGCTGCCGCGGGTCGTGTAGCCGGACGCGTTGCCGGTCACACTGATGCAGACCTTGTGGTTGCATCCGCGCGCATCCTTGATCTGAGCCTCGCTGCCCACCCGAAGACACACGTCCTTCGCGCATGTCCAGCTCGCGCTGGACGCCTGAGCCGTTTCCGCGGCTCCGGCGGCCGCGCCGCTTCCCATGACCATGCCGAACACCGCTGCCGCGACCAGTACCGAACGCATGGAGCCTCCTGTGTGTGACGGTGTGAGGGTGTTACAGGCCGAGGGGTCGTCCCCGGGCCTCGACTCAGGGATAGCCGGAGTTCTTTGTTCGGTGTCCGGACGGCGGCGATGAACAATCAATCGCGGAACATTGCAACGTCGGCTGCCAGCTGCCAGCTGCCGACGCTAGCCGGTCCGGTCAGTGGTGACTCCGGACGCGAGGCGTCCGTGGGACGGAAGAGCCGGACCCCGCCACACCGGCCGGTGACGAGCGGGCCGAAAATCATCGCCCCGGCACCGGTTACCGCCGCGGACAACGACACTTGCTGCAGAACAGTCGGATCGGGGAAAAGATGCCGCGCAAAGAGTCACCGCTTCCGGAGGGCGACGACCCGGTGGTGAGGTTCGCCGCCGAGCTGAGGGAACTTCGCCGGACAGCGGGTGGGCCCTCCTACCGAGATCTCTCGGGACGCGCGCATTATTCGGTGGCGACTTTGTCAAGCGCTGCCGCGGGGCGGAAACTACCGTCCCTGGAAGTGACCCGGGGCTACGTCAGTGCCTGCGGCGGCGACGTGGAGCGATGGGAGGCCCTCTGGCACGCGACGGCCGCCGACATCGCTTTCGCGGAGAACACGGCGGATCCCTGTGCTCCGTCACCGGATCAGGACGACTCGCCCTACCCGGGACTCGCCTCCTTCGGCTCGCGGCAGAGCCGGTTCTTCTTCGGTCGCGAACGCGTGGTCGAGCAGTTGCGAAGGCGGCTCACGGAACAACGGTTCATCGGCGTCTTCGGTGCTTCGGGAGCCGGCAAGTCCTCGGTGCTGCACGCCGGGCTGTTACCGAGCCTGCGATCCGAGGGCCGGGTCGTCGTCACGCTCACACCAGGCGTCCGACCGCTGGAGGAGCTGGCGGTATGTCTGGCGGCCCACGGTGCCACCACACCCGGCCGGCTGCTGGAGGAAATCCGGGCACACCCCGGGAACCTGCATCTCCTCCTGCGTCAGATCGCCAACGAGGGGCCCGAGCGGGGCGAGGTGGTCCTGGTCGTCGACCAGTTCGAGGAACTCTTCACCCTCTGCTCCCGCCACGAGGAACGGAACCACTTCATCGATGCTCTCGTCCTGGCCGCCCGGGCCGAGAACAGTGCGTGCCGCGTCGTCCTGGGAGTCCGGGCGGACTTCTACGCCCACTGCATCGCGCACATCGAACTCGCCAAGGTTCTCGACGCGGCGATGGTGACGCTCGGGCCGATGGATTCCGAGGAACTGCACCGAGCCATCTGCCACCCTGCGGCCGCGGTCGGCTGCCGAGTCGAAGGGCGGTTGCTGGCCTACCTGACCTCCCAGGCCCAGGGCAGCGCCGGGATGCTGCCCCTGCTCTCCCACGCACTCCTGGAAACCTGGCGACACCGCCGGGGCACACTGCTGACCATGGAGGCCTGCCGGACCGCGGGATCCATCGAGCATGCCCTGACCCACACCGCTGAACGGTTCTACGAGGATCTCAGCGCCCGGCAGAAGGACGCAGCCCGGCACCTCTTCCTGCGGCTCGTTGCCGTAGGGGAGGGAACCGAGGACACCAAGCGCCGCATCGGCCGCTCCGAGTTGTCACCGGATCCGGACACCATGGCGATTGTCGACCGCGCCGCCGCCGAACGGTTGATCACCGTGGACGGCCAGCACGTGGAACTGACGCACGAAGCACTCATCCGCGGGTGGCCACGACTCAGCGGGTGGCTCGTGGAAGACCGAGAGCTACTGCGCACCCGTCGGCAGCTGACGGAAGCGGCCGCAACCTGGACGCACCTGGAGCAGGACCCGGGGGCCCTGCTGAGAGGCGTACGCCTGGAAGCGGCTCGCCCCCTGGCGCGGGCCAAGGACGCAAGTCTCACGGCAAGCGAGGAGGCGTTCCTCGACGCGAGTCTGGCAGCGGAGGGGGCGGAATTCGCGGCAGCCGCCCGGCGCAGGCGTCGACGGCGTCTGCTGCTCGCCACGTCGGCGGTGCTTCTCGCGGTGTCCCTGATCACCTCTCTCCTCGCCGTGCACGCCGACCGGGAGGTCACCGCCCAGCGCGACGACGCCGTCGCCCACAACGCGAGTGACGCAGCCACCGAACTGTCGCGCAGGTCACCGGGCCTTGCTGCACGGATCGCCCTGGCCGCCTACCGGCTACAACCGGGCCGGCACAGCCGCGACGCGCTCCTCAGCACGCTGATGTCCACCTGGGTCGCGCACAGGGCCGAGATGTATGCCATCGACGTCAGCCCCGACGGTACCGTGCTGGCAACGGGAGGCCGGGACCGTACCGTGCGCCTGTGGGACGTGCGCGCTCCGCGTCACCCCCGCGAAACGGCGGTCCTCACCGGCTCCAGGGACGCTGTCTACGCGGTCGCCATACATCCCAGCGGCTCCGTACTGGCCAGCGCGGGCGCTGACGGTGTGCTCACCCTGTGGGACATCGCCGACCCGCGCAGACCGCACCGGCTCTCCACCGTGCAGACGCGTACGAAGACGGTGCGCGCTCTGGCCTTCAGTCCGTCGGGGCGGACCCTGGTGAGCGCCGGCAGCAACGGGGACGTGGTGCTGTGGGACACCCGGACCGTCACGAGACCCGTTCGTGGCGTCAGCTTGCGCGGTCATCGGGACGAGGTCCGGTCCGTGGCCTTCAGCGCGGACGGACGGCTCCTGGCGAGCGCGGGAGGCGGTGACGAGCGCGTCATCCTCTGGGACACGACGTCCCCGGGGCGCCCCGTCGAGCGTGCCGAATGGCGAGCTCATACCGCGACCGCCCTCTCCGTCGCCTTCAACCCGCACACCGGTGTTCTCGCCACGTCCGGCGGCGGCGACCGTCCCGTGAAACTCTGGCGTGTCACAGGAGCGCACCGCCCGGTGATGCTCGCCGCGCTGGACGGCCCCTCGGACGTGGTCGGCAGTGTCGTGTTCAGCCCTGACGGCCGCATGCTGGCCGCAGGCAGTGACGACCGCACAGCTCGGATCTGGCGGGTCTCCTCACCTCGGCGGCCGCAGAAGGAGGCCGTGCTCGCGGGATTCACGACAGCGGTTCTCGGACTCAGGTTCACTCCCGACGGAAATCAGGTGGTCACCGGCGTGTTCGACGGGACCGCCCACACACTGCCGACCGACTTCGGTCAACTGGTCACCGATGCGTGCAGATTCGCCGGCAAACCCCTCACCCACGACCAGTGGCGTCACTACCTCGGCGGAGTGCCCTACCGTCAGCCGTGCTGACGGTAGCGGCTTCCGCATCCTGCTCGCCGCCGCGTGCCGGCTGACGAACCTCACGCGGCGCCAGCTCCAAACCGTCAACCCGCACGCCGCCCAGTACGAGCCCCCGGCCCCGCGTCCCAGCACGCCGACCCAGACGAGGTCGTGCGGCTGAGGGGAATCAGTGAGGAGGGCTTGAATTCGGCGACACCGACGCGGGCGCCGGCCCGCAGGAGGCAGCGCATCCCCGTTTGCCGCGCGGCCCTCGGACGGGCAGGAGGCCATGCGCCCCAATCTGCTCGACAGTCCGCAGGTCCATGCCATCGACCTCTTCCGGATCACCGATCACCGATCACCGTAGTCATGACAGGTCAGTCATGAGGCATGCCGGTGACAGTAGCTTGCGCATCCGCCACACCTCGGCCTGCTCACGTGCGCACTGCTCCCTCGACCAGCGGGTCGAACTCGTACTTCGTGACGCCGGTGCCGTCGTCGCGCTGTCTGAGGTTGCCGTCGTAGTGGTAGTGGTAGTGGAGTGGTAGTGCACGGTGGTGTTGGGACGGTTCTGCCGCCTTACTGCTCGGGACCCCGGTCCGCCCGCTCGAAGGCGGGGCCGGCCTTCCAGGGGGGCGCGGGCGGCGCTGATATCCCTCCACGACGGGAGCTGCTGTCGGCGAGCCGGCAGGGCACGGCACTGCGCCGGCGACACCGGAATCGGTGGGGTGGTCTCACGGCGGCCGCAGTCGCCCCGCTGCATCGGATTTCCTCGTGCGGGTGTGTGAGGAACGCGAGCGGGTAGGTGCGCCGACCAGATGCTTCCGCCCGCCGCTGTAGGGCTCGCGCCATGCGATGTTCCGTTCGCAGCCACAGAATGGCGGATCGAGCAAGGAGGAGATCGTGAAGTTGACGCGACGGATTGCGGTCGCAGGCGTTTCTGCCGTGATCGCCGGAGGCGCTGTGTTCGTCGGCGGGAGCTCGGCCATGGCGGCTACTCCTCAGACGGCCGAGCACATCCCGATCCGCAGCACCGCAGTTGGCACCGGCCACGGCTCCGAGCGCCACCACGCTGCCCAGCGGCCCACGGATCCCTGGATCAAGGACCAGCTGGCGACTTTCCATGCCACGTCCAGCCAGCGGCCGGCGGTTTTCGATCCCTGGGTCAAGGACCAGCTGGCCCTGTTCTACCCCGCCACCCGGTGAGTGCCTGGCCTCATGCCCGGATGCTGAGAAACCGTGCTCATGACAGGCCGTGCTCATGACGGTCAGCGGCGATCTCACGCGCCTGCGCGAGGTTCCGCGGCGGGACAGGCGCCTTCAGCGCACGGAGGCTTTGTCGCTCGGGCGCGCATCGCTTCATGGCCGTGCTCCCGGTGCCCACAACGGGATATTCCTCCAGGTCATGGGAGGCCGAACGCCGAGCCGGAGACACGGCAGGGGATCCAGACGCTGCGAGGTCCACCCGGCAGGGGTAGGTGGGCTACACACAGAGCCCGCGGTAATCTCTGGCGCGATCGATGCCCACCTGGGGTGCGATCCATAAGCGCATAGTGCGCGATTCATGTGGTCGCGGCGGGGAAGGGGATGCCAGCAGGCGGCACGGCCGCGCGTCAGCCGGCAGGGACCCGCAAGATGCCCGGAGCTGAAGTCAGCCGGACATAACGGGTGGGACACGAAGCCACGGGGAGCGCCCTGCGCGCAACGCTCGCCGCACTGGACAACGCCCTCGCCGCACTGGACAACGCAGAGGCGGTGCCCGTGGACGAAGCCGAGATGCGCGGCCTGGCTCTCGAACAGTCCCCCGGTCGGTGCCGGTGCCACTGAGGCAGCGCGACGGGAGCTGAGCGGGTGCAGTGCACTGCGCACTGCACCCGCTCACGGTGACCGGGTCGCGCAGCTCCGCGCGGAGGCCGACGTGCTGCTTCGCTTCCTCGACCGCCACGGCACTACGTAGAACCCGGCTGATCCCTCGTACTGTGCCCGAATCGACGCTGATAGGGACGCTGACGCGGTCAGGGGCGATCTGCAGCAGTACGTGGCCGAACGCCTCGTCTACCGGAAGGAATGGCGCCGCGCCGGAGTCACCACCAGCTGGCCGCAGATTCGTCCTAGCGGCCGGCCGTCGGCGTGGCCGTCGGGTGCCACTCGCGGCGGAGGAGGCCGAAGACCCAGGAGTCGGAGACGTCGCCGTTGACGACGCAGTCCTCGCGGAGGGTGCCTTCGCGGACGAAGCCGAGCTTCTCCAGGACCCGGGCGGACGCCACGTTGCGGGTGTCGGTCTCGGCCTGGACGCGGTTCAGGTCCAGGGTGTCGAACGCCCACCGCAGGACGGCGTGCGCGGTCTCCGTGGCGTAGCCGTGGCCCCACGCGGCGGCGTGAAAGACGTAGCCCAGGGACGCGCTACGGAAGTCCGGGTTCCAGCTGGTCAGGCCGCACCAGCCGATGAACGCGCCGTCGGAGACGCGGTCGACGGCCAACCGCGCTCCCGTGCCTTCCTCCTCGACCGTCCGGCAGGCCACGATGAAGCGCTGGGCGCGGGCCGGTTCGGTCCACGGCGGGGAGTCCCAGTAACGCAGCACGTGGGCGCTGCTGTGCAGCGCGTAGAGCGACGCCGCGTCGGCATCGGTGAACGGCCGCAGTCGCAGGCGGGCGGTTTGCAGCTCGGGGGTGGGCAAGGTCATGCGGAGCATCCTGCCGCGTCACGCTCGCCCCCGACCATCCGTTTATCCGGACGGTTGGGGGCGCGTACGTCCGCGGTGACGCCGGACGCGCCGCATGGGCGGTGCGTCCGCAGTACCGTGCCGGCATGGCGAACAAACGGCGGCCGTACTGGCGCACCCTCGGGACGCCGACCAGCCTCGTCCTGTACCGGACCCCGGACGGATGGAGGTACGCCGTCCACTTCACCAGGCCGGCCGGCATCGCCGACGGCACTCTCGCTGGCCCTCCGCCCTCGTCCGAGCCGGACATCGCGCAGGCGGCCCTGGTTCAGAAGGCGGAGGAACTCACCCACGGCCCTCGCACAGCCCGCAGGAGGACGCTGTCGGTTGATTCGGCGGCAGGCTCTTCCCGGTCCCGGCGTGCTTCGGCTCGGCGGGCGGGGCCAAGCGCTGCGAAATGACCGGTGCAGGTACGGGCGCTGCCGACGGACCCCGGGCTGGCCGGGAGCTGGTGGTGTGGGAGCCGGACCGGCTGGCGTTCAAGCTCGCGTGAGCGCGTCGACCAGTTGCAGCGCCAGTTCAGGATGTCGCGACCGATCTCGTCCGCATAGAGGCTCACGTGACGGCCGGCGTCGGAGATGGCGGGGTATCAACCCCGCTTATTGCACGCCTTTTGCTTACTCAGCCTGGACGCGACGCCGGAGACATCGCCGATGACGGCGTTCTTGTCCTTGATCCGCTCCGACACCGTGACCTCGGCCGCCGGATTGCGCCCGTACGTGAGTACCGTCTTCGTCCCGTCATGAGTCTTCTTGACATTCACGACCCAGTCGACCCCCTTGATGGCTTCACACGACGCCGAAACCGGATCAGGAACGTCCTGTATGTTCCCGCACCGGAGAATGACGTCGCCGTCGCCCCATACGGCCGTCCCCTCCTGGTCGGAATCGTTGCGCTCATAACCGCCCAGCCTCTGCGGGATCTCGGCCACCAGGCTTGAGCATGCGCACTGTCACCTCCCGGAGCTGCCGACACGTTGTAGGGGCGCGATGAAAGGTCACACGCCACCGCGAGAGCGGTGGCAGACAGAGCGATCACACCGCCCCGGACCAGACGCCTGCCAGAGGCCATGTTCATGTGGTGTCTCCTCAAGTAAGTGACGGTGCCCGGCAGGCGGCACCCTGCGGACACCTGCCAGGCATACCGGAATCAGTCCGCGCGGACGCTGAGCAGGTCGCCGGACTGGCAGTTCCGTTCGGGGAAGAGCGCGGTGAGGGTGGAGAAGCGAGTTCTTCCAGGACGGACAGGTTGACCACGGTTGTCCCGTCTCCGCCCACCGGTTCGGGCAGGGGCGATGCCGCGCTCGGTCAGCAGCCGGTCCAGGTGACCTGGACCCGTGTTCTCTTACGACGGGGTCAGCACCCGGCGAGTGTGCGGCCATCTCAGCTTTCCCGGTCGCGAAAGGCACGCCGTACGGCCTCCAGTACAGTGCTCTCGTCGAAGCCCAGGGCGGCAGCCCATGCGACGAAGTCTCGGGTTCCCTCGGTGATTTCAGGTGGTTCACCCCAGTGGGTGCCTGGTGGCGGTGGAGCCACCCGCGTTCCCGCGCCGCGGCGGGTCTGGATCAGGGAGGCCGCCTCCAGTTCCCGGTAGGCGCGGGCCACGGTGCCCGCGGCGAGGCCAAGGTCGGCGGCAAGTTGGCGTACAGTCGGCAGGCGCTCGCCCTCTGCCAACCGGCCCGCGCTGATCAGATCGGCGAGTTGGGCGCGGATCTGCTCGTAGGGCGGGACGGGGCTGGAGGTATCGACCCTGACGGCGGCGCCGCTCACGGACGAGCTCCTGCGCCCGTGCGGTGCCGCCGTGCCGCCCGGGGCGAGCAGACGGTGAAGACCATCCAAGGCGCGGCGACCAGGGAGACCAGCGCAAGGGGCAGGAGAACGACGTCGGCCATGATGCCGGCCGTGCTGTGGCACGTCGTGCTCGACAGGGCGCCCGCAGCCGTCGCGGCAGTGCCCAGCAGCGAGGTGGAGACGACGATGCCCCAGGAGGCCACAATCGCCAGCGAGCGGTCGTGTCGTGAGTGCTCGTCGCCGGGCCGCGTGGCGATCCTTCGCAGCGACCAACCGCATGCAGACGTGGCGAGGGCGAGGGCAGCCAGTATGGGCACGCCGTAGTGCAACCCGGGCCAAGGACCATGCTCCTCGGTCATGCCGCGGCAGCTGAAGGTGAGTTGGCGGCCCGACCGCCCGAGGTCGTCCGGCATGGCCGCCGCTCCGGCGATCGCCAGCAGGGCCACCAGAGCGACCGCGAGGACGAGCAGCAGCAAGGTCATGCGGGGCGGCACATAGTCGCGGACCCGCCGGGGCGTGAGGCCAGCGGTGCGTACGCTGCTGCGGGCCGGCACAGTCAGCGCATCCCCCAGCAGCACGCCGCCGACAGCGCACAGGCCGAACGCCGGGATAGCGTAGAGCACGCCCCCGCCGTGGTGAATCGGGAACAGCAGGCAAGCAGCCAGAGCGCCCACAGCCAGACCCGTCCAGCGGGCGTACCGGTCGATCTGGCCTCGGGAAGCGGTCGGTGCGGCGTTCACGTCGAAATCAGCCATAGAGATACCCCCGTACACAGGCGCCTACACCCTTTGCTTGTATCAGTTGGTGAGTACAAGATGCCACCCAGGCAGGATTGTGTCAACTGCTTGCTACAAGTCGACGCTGATCAAGTCAATCGCTATCGGCGCTTCAGGGCGGCGATGGACGTACGGCGAGATGCTCGCGGCGATGCCCGAGAGAGACGGTGCGGCAGGAAGCGGTCCTCGCTACGAGCCCCCGGACTTCACCGGTGTCCTGCCGGCACCTGGGCTGGTGCACCTCCCCTACGAAACCTCGTTGGAGGGGAACCGGGCACTGCCCCTCCCCTCGTAGCGTGAAGACCGCGACTGCAGGGGAAGTTGGGAGTCAGGGCGGAGAAGCGACGGAAGTTCGATCCGGAGTTCCGTGAGGCGGCTGTACGGATCGTCACGGAGACCGGCAAGACGATCGCGGAGGTCGCCGAGGACCTGGGGATCAACGAGACCACCCTGGCGAGCTGGGTCTCCCGCGCCCGTGGGGCAGGGACACCGGCTGGCGGGAGTGACGAGCTGGATCGGCTACGGCGGGAGAACGCCCAGCTCAAGCGGGACAACAAGGAACTGGTCATGGAGCGTGATGTCCTCAAACGCTGCATGGTCCTGTGGGTGAAGTAGCCGTGGCGGACCCGGCACAAGTGGTCGGGGTGATCAGCGACTTCAGGACCGAGCACGGCATTTCGCACCGCGTCTCCTGCCGCGCTCTGGGCGTGAGCGAGTCGTGGTTCTACAAGCACCGCACCCGCCGGCCCACCCGGCGTGAGCTGCGCAGACAGCATCTGATCGAAGCAGTGAAGGGAGAGTTCGACGACTCCGGCGGCACCTACGGCTCGCCAAAGATCTGGATCAGGCTGGTGATACAGGGCTGGCGGGTCTCGGTGAACACCATCGAGAAGATCATGGCCGAGTTCGGCCTGGTCGCGCGGAAGGTGCGCAGACGGCGGGGGCTGACCCGCCCAGGGAAGCGCACGGCCGCGCCGGACTTCGGGCGCCGCGACTTCACCGCCGAGGCGCCCGACCTGGTCTGGTGCGGGGACATGACGGAGATCGAGACCGGTGAGGGCAAGCTGTACCTGGCTACGGTCATCGACCTGTTCTCCCGCCGCCTGCTCGGGTATGCAATGGGTGCCCGTCACGATGCCGAACTGGTCGTCGCCGCCCTGCACATGGCCGCGGCGACCCGCGGCGGCGACGTGCGCGGTGTCATTTTCCACACGGACCGCGGCAGCGAGTACGGCTCACGGAGGTTCCGCCGGGCCTGCCGCCGACCGGGCGTCTTCCAGTCCATGGGCCGGGTCGGCTCGTGCTTCGACAATGCCGTCAGCGCGTTCAACAGCGTGCTGAAGGTCGAGTACGTCCACCGGCACATCTTCGCCACCCGCACCGAGGCCCGGATCCGGATCGCGACCTGGATCACTGACTTCTACAACGGCCGTCGGCTACACAGCGTATGCGGCTTCAAGAGCCCGGTCGACTACGAACACGACTACTGGGCCCGCCTCAGCGAGGGGCTGGCCGCATAGGAAGGCCTCCACGATTCGAGAGGATTGACAGGCCCCAGCGCACCCGAGGTTGAGACTGGTAGCCCTACGCATGCCGCCGAGGTCTTTGGGATGGTGTGCCATCCGGCCCTGGCCCGGCGCCAACTCGTTAGATCATGCCTCCGGCGGCGTTGATGGTCTGGCCGGTGATCCAGCGGGCGGCGTCGGAGGCCAGGAACGCGACGACGTCGGCGATGTCGGCTGGTTCGCCCAGGCGGCCCAGCGGCGTGCGGGCCTTGGCATCGTCAATGACGTGCGGGGGCACGGTGGCTATGACGTCGGTACGGGTCAGGCCGGGCAGGACGCTGTTGACCGTGACGGATCTCGAGCCCACCTCCCAGGCCAGCGTACGGGCGAGTTGGTCACCGGCGGCCTTGCTGGCGGCCAGCAGCGCCATGCCGGGCAGCGGCGACACGGTCAGGGCGGAAGAGATCAAGATGATCCGGCCGTGGTCGCTGATACGCTGCGCGGCCTCGCGCAGGGCGACGAACGTGGCCCGCACGTTGGCGTGCAGGTACTGGTCGAAGTCGTCATCCGTGGCGCGGGCCAGCGGCCCAGCGGTCGCCGTGGCCGCGTTGTTCACCCACACATCCACCCGGCCGTACTGGCTCTCGGCCGCATCGAACAGTTCCGTGACCGCCTCGGGGCGGGTGATGTCAGTGCGGACCGCGGTGACCTGCCCGCCCGCGTCCTCGATCTGGTCCACCGCCTGCGCGGCCGTCTCCTGGTCGCGGGAGCCGATGACGACGCGCATCCCCGCCGCGGCGAGCCGGCCGCTGATCGCCCGTCCGATTCCGCGCGATCCGCCGGTGACGACTGCGACCCGATCCTCGATACGCATGACCCCTCCAATTGGTCGATCCTATGGATAGTCCATAGCATCGACTAATTTGGTAGAGGGTGTCAACTGTCCAGGTAGTAGACTGCCTGCCATGGCCGCCGCATCCGATGACAAACTCGTCGAGACGCTGATCGGTGTCTTCATGGAGATCGACGGCCTGTTCAGCACAGCGAGCCGCCAGCTGGGACTAACGCCCCAGCAGGCGCAACTGCTGTGCTTCGCCCAACATCTGCAGCCGTCCTTCGGTGAGCTCGCGACCCTGCTGCACTGCGACAAGACCAACATCACCGGCCTGGTCGACCGGCTTCAGCGGCGCGGCCTGCTCACCCGCCAACCCGACCCCAACGACCGCCGGATGACCCGCGTCCACCTCACCCCCCAGGGCGAGGCGGTCACCGGCCAGTTCCAGCAGGCCATCAACACCACCCTGACCACCCGCTTCAGCTCCTGGCCCAGCACCCAACGAGACAGCCTCGTCCACCTGCTCCAATCCGCCACAACGGCACTACGACCCTGACCTCAGCGGCCACCTCCGACCCCAACACGCCACCAGCCCCGCAAAGCCGATCAGACCCCAGGGTCACCGCACCGCGTAACCTCACCATGAAGCCGGAACCACGCCCCCGATTTACACCGGACTCCGGACGCCACCCTCACTGAGGTTGAGGGATTCTCAGCGATGCTTGACGAGTCGGGATCCGTCAGCCGACGCTGCGGGCGCGCGGCACGGGCCGCGGGGCCCTCGGATGACGCGGTGTTCTGTCCGATCGGGCGAGCCTTGGAAGAAAGGGCATCGCTCACGGATGTCGGGCCAGACTCGGTGGACCGTCACCTGATGCCAGTGACACCAGCTCCCGCCAGGGGGCCTCAGTCCAGGCACTTAATCCACTCTGGACGCACACCCAGCGGCCCGCCTCAGGATTCAGCCCCCTACCAGGCTGAGGGCAGGCGGAGTCCCGGCGGCAAGGCGACCCGCTCGGGACCAGGCCAGTGAGCACCACACCGTCCGCACGGTGGAAGTTGACCGTGCCGCCACAGAACCACGCGCCGGCGAAGTTGACCGTACCGCCGGAGAACTGCGCGGCGTAGAGGTGGCACCTGGAGACTCTTCGCCAGATGCTCACCGACTCATCCGATCACCCGCCTACCCTGCGGGCACGCACCTGAACGACCTAGCTTGATCTTTAACCTGTGCGGCGGGGTTTTGGGGTGGTTGACTTCTTCGTTTGCCGTTTCGCTGACTGCGTCTTGCGGGGTGTGTGCACGTCGTGGCGTTGGGTTGGGCGGGTGTTCTTGCGGCCTGGTGGTCGTCCGGGGCCGGGGCGGGAGGGTTTTGGTGCTCTGGCCGGGCAGGCGGTCTCGGGCGGATGTGCCGGAAGTCGCGGCGGACGCGGGCGGGGGTGAGTCTGTCCGGAGAGCTTGGTTTCTCCCAGGGGCGGCGTAGGTCTGCTGCGAGTGGGCGGGCGAGACGGAGTTGGGTGTAGGTGGCGAGGATCAGCCAGGTCCATCGGTCGGCTGCTTCGGGGATGCGGATCTTCGGGGTGGTCCAGCCGAGGGTCTGTTTGAACAGACGGAAGGTGTGCTCGATGTCGAAGCGCCGCAGGTATGCCTGCCAGAGGCGGTCGATGTCCGTGGTGCCGGCGTCGGTGCCGGACCACCACAGCCATGCCGGTTTGGGTGTTGCTCCGCTGGTCAGGTGGTCGATGTCCAGGCGGATCACGGTTCCTTCCACGATGGGCAGGGTGCCGTCGGCCGCGGCCCAGGAGGAGCGGTGGGTGAGCCTGGGATGGAGCCGGTTCCAGGAGCGGGGGGTGGCGGTGCCGTAGAGGCGGATGTCGGTGACGGTTTCGGTGTCCGGGGTGCCCCAGGTGTCGGGTTGGCCGAAGACGAACTGGCCTCCGTGTCGCGGTGGGCGGCCCATGATGTGCGGCTGCCGCCGCGGGGCAGCCCTGCGTAGGACGCGGTCCGAGCGCATCCGGGCCAGCACCTGCACCGGCAGGTCTTTGAGCAGGAACGCGAGACGGGGTGCGTCGTACCCGGCGTCCGCGACGATGAGGATGTCCGGGTCGCCCGGCTGCAACTGCCCCGCGGTGATCAGTCGCTGAAGCAGATCGCGCAGCCGGCGGGCGGTGACGGTGGCGGTGTCGTCGCCAGGCGACAGGCGGAGTGCGTCCAGGGGTGCGGACCACGAACTGCGGCCGGGCTCGAGCGCGCAGACGATCGAGTAGGGCCAGCCGGGTACCGGGATGTGCTGGTCCTTGCCCCGGCCGTAGGTGTGACACAGGACCCCCGGTCCGGTGAGGTGTGTGCGTCGGGTCGCAGCCCGCAGGTGATGTCGACGGCCAGGAGCAGCCGGCCGTCGTCGGCCCGTGGCACTGGCACCGAGGCCAGGGCCCGCCGCAGCCGGTCCGCATTCACCCGGCCGCGGGCCACAGCCCCATAGAGCCCGCCATGGCCGCGGCGTTGTTCGCCGACAAGTGACAGCTCGGGCAGTGACCTCACCGGTCCGTCGCCGCACAGAACGGCATCGGCCAGCTCGAACAACACGTCCGAACGGGCGGTGAGACAGGAGTAGAACTCGCCCCGAAAGCATGACAGTTCCGCCAACGGCTGCCGTTGGACGTCACGATGCAGCAGACTCATCGCCTTCGTGCTGGACGTGTGTGTTCCTTGGTCGGAGCACATGTTCAGACGAAGGCCGCTTCCGTGTACGGCGGATACCGGACCGAGTGATCAAGTTCGACGCACCATTCGACGCCGGACGTTAAAGATCAAGCTAGTGCCGGCCGCCGCGTCATCGGCATCCTCAGTCGAGGCCACCCGTATCTTCGATGTGCTGGACGAAGGCCGCGACGATCCGGGGGCGGGTGGCATCGGGGACGAGCGTGCGCTCCAGGCCTTCCTCGATTCCCCATTCCGTGTTGAACATGACCGGGACGTCCGCTGGTGCCACGTCGGTCCTGAGCCACAGGGCGAACCGCGCCGCCAGGTGGGCGTCGCAGCCCAGGATGGACACGCCCTCGGGTTCCAGGCTGGCCAGGCCTTCCAGGGTCTCGTCGTCGAGAGTGACCCCGAAAATCATCGACGCCCCGCGGACCGGTCCGTCTCCCTCCTCCTCGACGCGGGTGAACGCGTCTGGATTCCGCTCGCGCAGCCGCGCTTCAAGTCCCTCGAAGATCAGGCCCCAGCTCTGTCCGTGGGGAGGGGTGAAGACGAACATGGTGCGCAGTTGCGCGATCTCTTCCGGTTCCATGACGGTGCTTTCCTGGATGTGGAGGTGAGGGTGGTCAGGGCACGTAGCGGGCGTGACCTTTGACGCCGTAGGCGGCCATCATGATGCGCCAGTACGGGACGGAGTCCTGGTTGTTGGTGACCGTTTCGAGGCCACGCATCTCCTTGTTGCGCGGTACTGATCGACACCGCTGGTCTCACCGACGACCTCTGGCAGGTTTTCGGCGTTGTGGCTGGCCCGGGGGCTGCAATCGGGGCCGGACGGCTGCGCGCCGATCCCGGGCGTGAAGGGACTCTGCTGCAGGAGCTCGGCCGCGACTTTGTCGTCACGTTTGTGGAGTTCCTCGGAGGCGTTGAGCAGGGCGCCCGCGCCGCTGGCCATCACCTGGTGGGCGAACCCGCACTGGTCGAAGACCGTCTTGACGGCGGTACACCTGGGCAAAGGCTCGCCGGCCGCACCGTCACCGGCCATACCGCCGTGGGCACTGAGTTCGGTGAACAGCAAGCCCACCATGTCGTAGATCAGGTCCCGAAGCCCGACCATCGACCAGGACGCGTTGACGAAGTTCGCCGTCTGATGCCGCAGATCACCCATTCCCCCGTAGCCCTGGCCGACGCAGGTGATCACGGTACCCGGGCGTGAACAGCGAGCTCGGACCAAGGGGAGACGTTGAGCCACGAGCGACGGTATGTCGTTCGCATAGCTATAAGCTGCGCCTGCACTTGTTCCACGTCAAAGGGGGGCTGGCATGGGACTCACCTCCATCCAGTGGGAGTGAACCCCAGGCGACAGGGTCTGTCAGTGGGCGGGGCTACCGTCAGCTCGTGGCACGTACAGGCGAGGCCGGGCACACCGGCGGTCCCCCCCTGGCCGTGGTGAGCGGAGGCATCGGCTGGGGCACCCCCGGCCGCGGTGGGCGTCGCGCTCGGAGACCGAGACAGGGGCGTCGAACGGCCGGTGATCGGCCTGATCGGCGACGGCTCCTTCCAGTATTCCGTGCAGGCCATCTACACGGCAGCCCAGCACAACCTACCGATCGTATACGTCGTGATGCGCAACCAGGAGTACTCCATCCTCAAGTCGTTCGCCGTGCTGGAGGAGACGCCGGGCGTGCCGGGGCTCGACATGCCCGGGCTCGACATCGCCTCCGTTGCGGCTCGACTTGCCCGGGCTCGACATCGCTTCCGTCGCCAGTGGCTTCGGATGCCGCGCCGTCGATGTGGAGACGACAGAGGACCTGAAGCGGGAGGGCGCGACGCTGCGCCAGGATGACGTCACACAGGCCGCCCGCCTCCCGGGGGTCCACCAGGAAGCTGCCGGCGAGTTCCAGGGTGAGGTCCACGGCGGCCGGCAGACGGTCCATGCCGAGGTTGACGCCCGCGCTGGCGCGATGCAGGTCGCGCACCTCCTGGTGCGGCTCGGCGGCGGCGACGGCCGGGTCGAAGTGGACCAGCACCAGCTCCGGGAAGCGCAGGCCGAGAGCGCGGGCGAGTTCACCGACGACGACCTCGGCGACCAGCGCCTTGTGGCCCTGCGCGGAACCGGTGAACTTCACGACGTACGTGCCGGGGTCGTCGGCCTCGACGACCCCGGGCACGGAGCCACCGGAGTGCAGGGGCTCGATGTAGCGGGTGGCAGTGACCTCTCTCGGCAATTTCGAAGGCCCCGTCGGGTACTCGCCTTATATTGCATGACTACCTCCGAGGTGTGGCAATCCGCGGAAACGCCCGCGATCACCTCTGGCGCGCCCCCTGCTCCCGGCCTCCGGCATGAAGTGGGCATAGTAACCAGGCGTGACGGCTTCAGCTCGGGTCACCGGGTCCGGAAGCGGCGGAAGAGGTTGCGGGCCACGTACACGCCCGGGCCGCCGAATCCGACGATGTCGACGCGTCCGTCGCCGGTGACGTCGGCGAGGAGGCGGGGGTGGCGGTCGACCCGCCAGGCGCCGGCGTCGTCGTCGTACCCGAACCCGCGGCACACCAGCTGGGCCGGCTCGAAGCGGCCGTCGCCGCGGTTGTGCGACACCCAGACACCTTCGTCACCGAAGCCGACGATGTCCGGGTTGCCGTCACCGGTGACGTCGGCGAGGAGGCGAAGATGCTTCCCGCCTGTCCACCCCTGCGCGAGCCCGAAGTCGTTCAGGATGAGCTCGGCGGGCTCGAACGTGCCGTCGCCGCGCCCGCGTGAGACGACGACGCCCTGCGGGCCGAACCCGACGAGGTCCGCCGCCCCGCCACCGGTGGTCGCCACCAGGAACCGGGGGTGTTCCTGGACGGAGCTCCATCCCTGGTCGACTCCGAAGTCGTCGAGGACGTACAGGGGCTCGGCGAACGTGCCGTCCTCGTCCTGAAGGGACACCCAGACGCCGTCGTCGTGGCAGCCGGCCATGTCGGCGCGTCCGTCGCCGGTGGTGTCGACGAGGAAGCGGGGATGCTTGTCGGCGAGCCACCCGCCCGCCTTCTCGTCGTGGCCGAACGCCCGGAGAACGGGTTCGTCGGAAAGTGATGCGAACGTGCCGTCCTCGTCCTGGAGCGAGATCCGGACACCGTCGTCGTGGCAGCCGACGATGTCCAGCCTGCCGTCGCCGGTGGTGTCGACGACGAAGCGGGGATGCTTGTCGGCGAGCCACCCGCCGGCCTGCGGGCTGTGCCCGAACGCCTCGAGGACCAGCCTGCCGCCGGCAGGCGCGAACGCCCCGCTCTCGTCCTGGACCGATACCCGGACACCGTCGTCGGTGAGCACGACGACGTCGGGCCTGCCATCGCCCGTCATGTCGACCAGGGTCCACAAGTCGGCGGGCGCAGAGGAGGGGCCGCAGGGATGCAGGACGCGCTCCTCGTCGTCGAACGTCCCGTCCCCTCTGCCGGCCGACGTCACAGCCCCCTTCGCGGGTTTCAGCCCCACGATGTCCGCCCGCCCCGCTCCGGTGGTGTCGGCGAGGAACCGCGCACCGAGTCCGGCCCACCAGGTGGGTTGCCCACCAGGAGAGGGGCTGGGCCCGTCACTCTTCCACCCACCGGCGTCCTGGTCGCTGCCGAACCGCCCCAGGACGAGCAGCATGTCGCTGAAGGAGGGCGTCGCGTCGGGTGCCGGCCGCACCGCCGTCGAGCGGGCCAGACGCCAGGAGCGGCGGCCGTTCCAGTGGCTCAGGGCTCTCCAGCGCAGCACGGGGTCGCTGATGCGCTCCGGTTCGGCCGTCACGAACCGCCAGCGCTGGCTCTCCGCGTTTTCGTCGTACTCGCGCAGGACGACCCGGGTGTCGTCCGGGCCGGGGCCGGCGAGGTCGAGAACGGCACCATCGGTCACCGCCTCGATGAGATAGTGGCCCGCTTCCCCCTCGACGGCGACGAGGTGCCATTGCTGGCCCTCATTGCCGGCGGTGGCGTCCCACTGGCGCACGCCGCGGTCCGCGGCGGCGGGGTCGTCGAGCACCTTCCCGCTGACCGCACTGCGGATCACGTATGCCTTTTCGTCCGGCGTGGCCTGCACCGGGGTGAGCTGCCACTGCTCGGGGCTCGGGCCGCCGTCGGGGTGGTCGCGGACGACGAGCGTGCCGTCCGCGCCCGGCGCGGCCCCGGCACCGAGGGTCTCCCCCGTGGCGGCGTTGACGATCTCCAGTTTCAGTTCTTCCATGGGCACGGGCATCGTGGTGCCTCTTCCAGGCGGTGCGGACGTTGGCTGGGGACGGGAGTGGCCTGCCGGCGGTGGCCGCGGTTCACGTGAAGACGTGGTGGTAGGGGACGCTCCACTCGTTGGGCAGCCGCGGGTAGAACGTGTTGATGACCGTCCCGGTGAAGTCCCCGCCCCAGTTGTAGGTGACGCGCACCTCGCTGTCGGCCGTCACCGCGTGGTCCTTGAACCCGAGGATGGTGTCGGGGTGGGTGATCGGCACGAACGTGATCCCGCCCCACGGCGTCACCGTGACGACCCAGAGCTGGGTGTCCTCGGGCGCGCCGTTCTTCCCGCGCCAGTTGTCGCCGACCTTGTCGGGCAGGCCGACCTGGACGGTGTCCGCGGTGCTCCTGGGGGCGTCCTGGTGGACGGTGATGCGCCTGCGCCGCGGCTTCGGCGTCCCGTCGTCGCCGCGGCCGGTGTCGGGCCGGCCCGCCGGGGGCGGTGCGGGCGTCACCTGGCCGGCGGCGCTCTCGATGAAGTACAGCGGCCGCTGCCCGAAGAAGCCGGCGGGGCTGATGTACCAGAGGTGGCCCTTGGCCTCCTTGGTGGCCGGGTCGAGTGCGGTGGCCAGTTCGACCCCCTTGTCGTGGCTCGCCTCCGCCAGTTCGGCGGGCCGCAGATAGCCGCCGTTGAAGGCGTGGACGAGCATGACCGGCCGGTTCTCGACGAGCGCCGCGACGACGGCGTTGTCGTAGCTGTTCACCGCTACCGGGCCGCCGACCACCAGATTCGTCATCGCCGTGCGTTCTTGGGTGTACATCGCGGAAACCTCACCTGTTCTGGATGCGGAGAACAACACATCAGGCGCTCAGCGCCCCGCCTATCACTCGAACTGACCGAGGCCGCAAATCTGCGCGCGGGGCTTTCGGGATTCAGCATCCGAGCGATCGACAGCTCCGCAACATACTGCCGAATGCGGTGAGTTGAGCGCTCGGGGAGTTTTTGTCACTCGATTGAGCGTGATACAGGAAGAGGCCCTCGGTGGACAATGGAGGCCGTGCTAGTTTCACTTCCCGGTCGCGCCGGATTACCGTTTTCCATTTCACCCTGGCAGGGTTTGACGAACATCAGTCGAGGACAGGGAATGCCTTCTACCGCGTACCTCCTGGAACGGGCCAAACGCCGTCCGTTGACGAAGAAGAACCTGCGGGAACTCGACATCGAGCAGACTTGGCAGTCCATCCTGAGCCACCCCAGGCTGGTCTATGTCGACAGCAGCGGTGTGAAACACAAGCCCGTCGGGTTCTCCGTGAACAAGTCCAGCTTCGGCACCTTTCCCGGCTCCGCGTTCGAGTTGGGCTGGCTCGCCTACATGAACCTCGGAGAGCCGCTGATCGAGGAGCGGGGCGACGTCGGCCAGCCGCCGCCCGACACGTTCTCCTCGCGCAGCTACGTCAACCGCAGCCAGACGTCCAAGATGAACTTCACCGACTCGGTCGATTTCACCGTGTCGAACGGGGTCACGTGGTCGCTGCACGGGGAGGCCAAGCTCACCTTCGGCGGCAGCGTCAGCGCCTCGCTCCAGCTGCAGCTGCAGAACCAGCTCCGACTGGACCTCCAGTCGCAGTTCGGGACGCAGATGCGCAACGACATGGCGAACAAGAACGCGACCACCGTGACCAACAAGAACAGCAAGGACAGCGTCGGGGTCGACAACGCCAACGCCACCGAGACGGCCACGACGAACTCGGCCGGGAACTCCGCGACGAACACGGTGACCAACTCGGTGGGGTTCACGACGACGGGCAGCGCCACCGGTACCGCGTCACTCAACGCCTCGTTGCTGCTGGGCATCTCGGGCTCGGTCGGCGGCTCGCTGACCACGAGCTGGGCCTCTAAGTCCCAGATCTCCGGCGAGGTCCCGCCGGGCTCCCGCGTGCAGACCATGGTGACGCAGCGGCGTACCCGCAAGCAGTACCTCTACGAGATCCCGGTGACGTTCTCCGGACTGATCGCGGTGAGATACGACGTACCGGTGGCGGTGCTGGCTCCCCCGCAACCGGGGACCCCCGCCGACGATCGCGTGGTCGCCCGGGACATCGGCGACATCGACCTGACGGGCAGCGGCGACTTCCGGATGAAGGGACTGGCGGAGGTCGTCTCCGCCCTGGAGGTCGACCACACGATGTTCGACGGCGAGAGCCTGACGGACAGCCCACGAGCGCTGTACAAGCAGCCGTGACCGGCGGCCGGCGCCACTACCACGACGAGCAGGGATGACGACCATGGTGTTCGACAACATCTTCGGCTCCGCAGGCAGGAGCGCGGGGCTTTTCTCCGTGACCACCGACAGCGCCAAGCCGCAGCCGGGCGAGGGCGTCGACTTCGAGGACGCCGACGAGGACACGTACGACGACACGAGCACGAGCCTTTTCCACAGCGCGATCCACGGGGCCTCCTCCCGCGCGAAGGTCGTCCAGGAGCAGTCGCCCGAAGCGCGGGCCGTCCTGGGCTTCCTCGGCTCCTTCATCCAGACCACCCAGGCATCAGCCGGCGCGCAGGCCCAGCACGCCCGGAATCCCGGCTCGGTGTCACAGGCGGCCGCGGCCGGCATGCAGGAGTCGAGTGCGACGGTGACGCAGCACGGCAACCTCCAGAAGGACGAGGACCTGGAGAACAGGCCGAAGAAGAGCGATTTCAGCAAGCCCCCCAAGACCCCGCAGCCGCCTACGGCGGCCAAGCCGAGCGCCGAGGAACCGGAGCCGCCGAAGACACCGAAGGCCATCAAGTCGGCCTCCGAGGACCCGTCCGGTTCCCACTGACGCACGCACTCCGAAGGGGGGCAGGGGCGAGGCCGCCCTGCCCCCCCCTCGTGCGTCACACGGGGAGCAGCTGCCACTGCCGGCCGTGGTAATCGCCATCCGACCCGTCCTGCTTGATCGCCGTGGGGGCGTTGGTGTCGACGCGCAGGAGCAGGCCGCTGTTGTGGTTCACGATCTCGTACACCTGCGGGCTGCCGTTCGCCGGGCCCACCGGGATCAGCCTCCACTGCTGGTGGCGTGCGTCGCCGCCTTCGTAGGCGCGCTGCGCGACCACCGCCCCGGCCCTCTCCTGTGCGCCGACGACCTCCAGGACCTTGCCGCTGCGCACGTTCTCGATCCGGTACAGGACGTCGCCGTTGTCCTGACCGGCGGCGACCAGCCGCCACCGCTGGTGGTCCCTGGGGACGGCGAGCATCTGCTGGACTTCGGCGCCATCCTTGGTGGACTCACGCGCGACCGCCATCCGCAGCCGGCTGCGGACGTTCACCCAGGACACCACCGTGCCCGGCTGGGGCAGGGCCGCCACCCTCACCGAGGCGATCTTCCGGACCCGGTTGTTGACGTAGTCGGCGACGTGGAGGGCGTCGACGCCGTCCACGGCGAGCCCGATCGGGTAGTTCAGCCGGGCCGAAGCGGCCGGGCCGCCGTCACCGGCGAAGCCGTCGGTGCCCGTGCCGGCGACCGTGCTGATCTTCCCGTCCGCCGTGACCTTGCGGATCCGATGGTTGTTGTGGTCGGAGACGTAGAGGGTGCCGGCGCTGTCCACCACCACACCCAGTGGGAAGTTCAGCTGAGCCGTGGCCGCCGGGCCGCCGTCACCGGCGAAGCCGTCGGTGCCCGTGCCGGCGACCGTGCTGATCGCCCCGTCCGCCGTGACCTTGCGGACCCGGTGGTTCTCGGCATCGGCGATGTAAAGGGCGCCCGCGCGGTCCACCGCCACTCCGTGTGGGCCGTTCAGCTTGGCCGAAGCTGCTGGACCACCGTCTCCCTTGAAGCCTGCGCCCCCCGTTCCCGCGACCGTGCCGATCCTCCCGTCGGTAGTGATCTTGCGGACCCGGTGGTTGTTGTTGTCGGAGAAGTAGAGGGTGCCGCTGCCGTCCACCGCGATTCCGTACGGGGAACTCAACTCGGCGGCGGTGGCGAGGCCGCCGTCACCGCTGAACCCTTCGGTGCCCGTGCCGGCAATCGTGCTGATCTTCCCGTCGGGCGTGACCTTCCTGATCCGGTGGTTTTCGGCATCAGCGATGTAGAGGGTGCCGGCGCTGTCCACCGCCACCTCCCGTGGGCCGTTCAACTGGGCCGAGGCTGCGGCACCGTCGTCCCCGCTGAACCCTGGGAGCCCGGTCCCCGCGACCGTGCTGATCCTCCCGTCGGCGGTGACCTTCCGGACCCGGTGGTTGTTGCAGTCGGAGAAGTAGACGGTGCCGGCGCCGTCCACCGCGATTCCGTAGGGGCGGTTCAACTGAGCCGCAACGGCGGACTCGTTGTCCCCTGTGAACCCCTCGATCCCGGTCCCCGCGATCGTATCGATCGGAGGGCCGGAATCCTCGCCGCCTGCGGCTGCCGCTCGAGCAGTGCTCATCGTCATCCCTTCACCATTCAACTGCCGGTCTGCTACGGAAGGACTTCAGGTTCGGCGAGTCCGCTTCCGCCCGCTTCCGAGCGGCTGTCAGGAAGCATGCCGCTACGGCAATGCCCCGCGAGGGCCTCATCGCCGTGTCCCGGCCGCTGTGCGGGCGGCCGGGACACGGCGGGCGCAGGACAGTGCTGACCGTTACACCGGATGGCGGATGCGGAGGCGGGCGGGCCGGACCGTGGCGCTCACTGGTCGATCATGTACCACAGGGTCATGGGGGCGCCGTTACGCGTGATGCCCACGGGCACGTAGATCCCTGCTCGCCGGTTCGTGAGGGCGGCACTGAGGGATGCCGCCGACGTGACGGACTGCCCGTCGACGGAGGTGACGACGTCGTTGACCATGAACCCCGCGGCGGCGGCATGGGAGTCGGGGTCCACAAACCGCACCCGGGCACCCCCTCCCCCAGGAACGCTGCTGACGTATCCGCCGAAAGCACCTGGGGTGCCCGGGGTGATGTCGACCTCCAGGGGCACCGTCACGCCTTCGGCGGTGAGGCTTCCGCTGAACCGGCCGCCGGCCATGGGCGCGTCGTTTCTGGCGGAAACATAGACCGTCCACGGCCAGATCCAGCTGTAACCGCCCTGGATGTCAATGGTGGCGGACGAGCCACCGGCAGCAATGGTCACCGCACAGCCGACACCACTGCACCTGAAGTTCACATCAGCGATACGGGCGTACGGCGGAGCCTGGATCGTGACCCGCCCCGGACCATGCCACTGCCCGTCCGGCGGGAAATCGACAGGCTTGGGCGGCCCGGGAGCATCGAGGTCGGGAACAGCCGACTGGGGAGTCACCACCCGGACCGCCGTGGCCCCGCCCGACGTCACCGCAGCGGTGGCCTCGGCCACCATTCCGCCCCAGAGCAGGCTCGCTCCGAGCGCAAGCACCGTGCATACCGTCGTCAACCTGCGCATGGATCCTCCCGAACCCCGGTCATACAACTCTCCTGGCGGTAGGCGTTCCTGCGATACCCGGCCGCACACGCCTGCCCGTGGTGCGGTTGAGGAACGCGGAAAAGGAACTCAGCCGGATCGATTGCACCAGCTGCGGTCCCGGCCGGCCCGCGCGCAGGCTGGCGTCACCCCTACGGAACGCCCACACCACCTTGGGGGGTGAACCCGCGGCACGGGCGGCTCACCGGGGCACGTCGCTGCCCCCACCGCGCCGGAGCGGTGGTGATCCGACCGGCCCGCGGGGTGTCAGGCGTGGCTGGAGTCGAAGGGGCTTTCGACCGCTTGTGTGGCGGCCCAGGAGGCGAGCAGGCGCAGGCGGTCTTCCGAGGCGGAACCGGGTTCGGCGGTGTAGAGCTCGCGGGCCTGGGCGCGGACAGTGCTGACGCACATCACGCAGTGAACACGCAGTGAACGCTCAGGTCCGCGGGTAACTCAACGACGCCCACCCTCACCCCCGAGAACGCCTCGGCCCTGACGGCTTTCCGGCCCTGGGCTACTTTGCGACTGGCGACATGTTCCTTACCGGCGCACATGGAGCCGGGATGGTGTCGGCCGCTGTCGTGTCTGTCGGATATCGCCGCGGCGATTTGCTGGGACAGCGCTAAACCGCACCTGGCAGGCTTGGCACCAACTAGGTACCATGGGGGGATGCCATCACTGAACGTGTCCTTCTCCGACGAGGAAATGGAAGGCGTCCGTGCCGCCGCCGCTGCGGAGGGCAAAAGCCTGAAGCAGTACCTGCATGATCTGGGCGTCCGGGAGATGCATCGCAAGCGGTTCGTCGCCGGCTCCGCCGCCTGGGCCGACAGGCTGCGCAGCGAGTTCGACGAGGCGTTCCCCGAGGAGATTCCGCCCTCCCAGCGCAACGGGGCTGCGGCTGCCTGATGGTCCTCCACATCGACGTCTCCTGGCTGCTTGATGTCCAGGAGGCCGCCCTCGGGCACGAAGACGTGACGGTGACGGACTACTCGGCGCTGGTGGCGGCCGTTGCGCGGCACAAGACCAAGATGCCGACACTTGAGGCGTCCGATCCGGATGCCGCCTGGCGTGCGGCTGCGCTCTTGCACACGATTGTGCGCCTTGAGCCGCTGCCGCACCGCAACAGCCTTTTCGCCGCTTTTGTTGCTGCTCAATATATGGATCAATCCGACGAAGGCGTCGATCCGCCCTATGGTGCTCTGTCTGACCTGGTCCGGAAGGTCCGGGATACCCATCTGAGCGTCTACGCCGTCGCGGAGGTGCTGCGGTCCTGGCGGATCTGAGCCGGGCGGCCGGGTTGTGGTCTCGGGCCGCCGTGCCTCACGCCCCGGTTCGCGTTGCCCGGCGTAGCCCCACATGGCCGGTTCTGGCGGCGGCTTCCTCCTGGTTGTCCGAGCGCCGCGCAGCCCGCTGTCCAGCAGAGGTCCAACTGCCCCTGGGCCGCGCGCGGCCTTGCGACCAGCCCCGGACGGGCCGATCCCGCCCCGCTTCTGCACCCCCACTAGCGGGTCAGTACCTCTGTCAGTGCAGCCCTTTCAGCGGTGTCGATGCTCAGGCCCCAGCGGGTCTTGTCCGCGGTCCAGTCGGTCACGTACTGGCAGCGGTAGCCCTCGGCAGGCGGCAGCCATGGCTGGGGTCCTGGTCGGCCTTTAACCGGTTCGAGGCGGCCGTCACCGCGATCAGCGCTCGGTCGTCACCGAGGTCGTTGGCGTAGGCCTCCCGCTCCTTGGCGCTCCATGCGGAGGCGCCGGAGTCCCAGGCCTCGGCGAGCGGGACCAGATGGCCGATGTCCAGGCCACCGGGCCCCTCGATGTAGCGGTCGTCGTACGGCGAGAACCATGAGCCACCGCTCAGCCTGCAGTTGGCGCCCTGATCCGGGGCGATGACGGCCTCGGCCTTCAGTGCCTCGGCCCGGGTGTTGCAGCCGTCCCTGTCGGCGTCGACCCAGTGCTTGACTTCGTCCGCTCATAGCCGGTGCGGTCCTCGGTGTGCGGTGGTACTCGGTTATGAGGCCGGCGACGGCTTGTCGGCGCTCGCTCCGGCTCCGGGCAGGGGATGACGCTCCAATAGGGCGGCCGGAGCTCCGACGCCGTTGCGTAGGCGCAGTGCCGGGCGTTGCAGGGTCCGGCTCATTGCGGCCTCTAGCGCGGACGACGCCGAACAACGTGGGTCAAGGCGCACAAGGTCTGCACCAAGAAGTGACGCCTTAACAGGACGCCGCACCGCTGCGGCGTCCCCACCATCCCAAAGATCCGGCTCGAACGGTCCGACGCCGACCGTGCAGCATCCAGCACTGGGGAACGATGCCCAATGCCGAGTGGTGGGGTGCACCCCGTGACGTATTGCGATTGGGTTCCGACGAGGAAAAAAAGTAGGGCACCGCCTTGCGCGAGTACCCTTTTAGGGGCAAAAGTGAGGAATAGCCTCACTCTTCGGCAATGGAGGACACCGTGATAGCCCTCGGCGTGATCCTTCTCATCGTCGGATTCGTACTCAAGATCTCCATCCTCTGGACCATCGGCATCATCCTGCTGGTCATCGGAGCGATCCTCTTCATCCTGGGCTCTATCGGACACGCAGTCGGAGGCCGACGCCACTACTGGTAGCCCCCGGAGACAGCACCGCCGCAGCCTGGCCCTGGTCGGAGAGAACGACCACCACACCGGTGACACCCTCTGCGAGGCCCTGTGTGCCTCCGGCACGCCCCGCTCCCGCATCGCGGTCGACCTGCACCCGGTGACCTTCTGGACTCCACCGGCATCAACAGCTTCATCGCCGCCCAGCACGCCCTGGCCGCAGCCGGCGGCTGGCTGTGCCTGGTCGCCTTGCCCGACTCCGTGATGCACACCATGAGCATCACCGGCGCGACACCGTCAGCGACTGCCGCGAAATCCCCCGCCGACGCGCAGCCGGCTGAGCGCACACCTCCGATCCCCGGCCGCGCCGCCCATCCCGCCCGTCCCTTCTCTCGGGCCGCAGCCGCTCGCGCTGGCCGGCTCGGCGTCGGCTCCTCGTCCTCGTGCACTTGCGGCAATTCCGTTGGGGCGGGTGAGGCCCGCCAGCAGGGCAAGCAGGCCGGCGGTGAGCCAGCGGCGTGTGAGGGCGGCATACAGAGCCCACGCAGCAAAGGCGGTCATCAGGGACTCGGTGTACGCCATGGTCGTAACGACAGCCTGAGGCAGTGCCGCCCACAGGGCGACGAGTGCGGCGACCCGCCGGCGGTACACCAGTTCCCCCACCGCATAGATCCCTGCGGCGGCCAGTACTGCGGCGCTCCACGACAGGGCGAGGGCCACATTGACCTCCCCCACCGGTACGACCGCGTTCATCGCCCGGAAAAGAGGCTTTCCGACAGCTGTGGCAGGTGATCGATGACCAGTCTCAGGATCGTTCGACGGGTCCGGATTGGGCGCGGTGGGATTCGTTGTCGTGGGAGGCGGTTGAGGCACGCAGAGATTTCCATGAGGCGGCGATCCGAACGCTGCGGCAGCCGCCGAGCCCGGAAGGAGAGAGGGAGAGGTTGGAGCAGTGATTACGGCGCCCCCGTTATGTTCTTCGCGGTCCTGCAAGAGGGCCGCTGGCTTCCGGGCCCGGCATAACTCCGGACTCGTCGAGGCCGGGCGACCGGAGGCCGGCCGCGGCTGGTCGGCCATCGCCGCCTGGGCCCCGGCCGGGGTCCCCCGCTCTGGGGCGCTCAACACTCTCCGGTTGCCGACATCGGGAAGCGAGAGGCTGTCGATTACGGAGTAGAGCGACAGCAAGGGCTGGACGACCGACGGGTGGCTGGCCAAAGCTGTGGTCGCAGCATGGGTGTCGTCGTCTGCAGGCGACACCGTGTTGTCGCCTGCAGGGTAGCCGTATGTCTCCTCGAAGGAGTCCATCAGCTGGCTCACGCGTCGCGACACTTCCTGACACCACACATGCACCCAACACGACGACGACGCCCACCAACCCTGACGGAAACACCTACATCACCAGAATCGACTGGAACACAGGAACCGTCAGCGACCGCCAGCTCACCAAGGCTGGCCAGAGCCTGTATTACAGGGAGCCCGAGGGCCTTGCCATTCAGATCCCGGACACCAGCAACATGACCGCCTGCCGGCTGGTCATGGGATTCGCCTCGGAAAACTCGGCCACCGATACCGATAAAGTGGCGAGTCTGTACTACAAGAGCTCCCTCATCTGATCACGACTCGCCCGCCCAAGGGGCTCCCTGCATGAGCGAGACGACGCCACCGCCCCTGTCCCCGATGCTGCCTCCAACCGTCAGGGGTACCGTCACCAGCTGACCCGGCGCCGCTGCACCGAGCGATCACACTGCTCGCCCTCATCAGCATGGTCATCGGTACTCGCGCCGACTGGAGTGCCGCGATCATGAAGCGGCCGACGATCGGCGGCGTCATCACCCTCGGCTGCGCCGGAATCCTGATACCTCACTCCCCATTTGCGCAGACACCTGAAGACCAACCCCGGCACGCCCAACCCACCCCCCTCCTTCACCACCGCACAAACCACCTCACCGACCCCCCATGAACCGACGACCTGGCCTCGGTCTCCTCCTCGGCGGCGTGGTCATCGAAGTCGGCTCCTGGCGCTGGATCCCGTTCATCAACGTCCCCATCGGCATCGCCGTGCTCGTCTTCACTCACCGGACGCTCGGCGCGGTTCCGGGCGGTGCGCAACTCTCATGCCCGGCGGCGGTGCACGGGTGAGCAGTGGCGCCGAGGACGCCCCTTGCCGCCGTACTCCACCGGCTCACCGCACCATTCGCAGGTGTGGTGAAGCAGCTGCTCGCGCACGGCCGCCGTCTCCTGTGCCTCACGTGGATCGCCTGCATCCTGGGGTTCGGAACCAGAACTTGCTTGCTGAGCGTGCCCTCGAACGCCCTGCCCTGCCGGTTGGGCGGCCGAGCCGACGTGGGACGGCTACCGAGCGGCCGTCTCCCTGGTGTTGCGCTCGCGTCGTGGCACCGATCCGGGGCCCGTTCTTGCTCGACTCCGTTCTGTGCTGCAGCTGTGACTCGCTGTGAAGAGGTGCAGGGCATCAGGGGGTGGACATGATAGGGATAGCAAGAGGCTAGAAAGGTGGCCTGCGCTGCCTGAGATTGAGTGTGATGTTCACCCACGGAGCCATGCCAGCAGGCGCCGGGGGGCCGGTCGCGATGTCCTGACTGCCCTGGTCTGAGGAGCTGACTTGGTTCTCCTGGCTTGTCGGGCGAGTCGGTACTCGTCAGCTTCGCGGATGAGTTCTTGAGAGCGGATCTGCTGCAAGTCGAAGTGCATGCCGCTCGCTCCTACTGCTGGAACTCCAGGACGTCGGCGACTACGCAGCTGACGTTGTCGGGGCTACCCAAGCCGTTGGCGAGGGCGATGAGTTCGCGGACGGCCTGCTCGGGTTCGCTGATCTCGGAGAGAGCTCGGTGGATGTCTTGGGTTGGCACGACGGTCGACAGGCCGTCGGAGCAGAGCAGATATCGGTCTTCCCCCTGGGCGTCGTGGAGGCGCATGTCGGGGGTGGTGTTGGCTCCTAGGCCCAGAGCCCGGACCAACAGCGACCGTTGGGGGTGGGAGGCTGCCTCTTCCGGGCTGAGGCGTCCTTCGTCGACCATCGACTGGACCATGGTGTGGTCGTGGGTGATCTGGAACAGCTCTCCGCCGCGCAGAAGGTAGACGCGGGAGTCGCCGATGTGGACGAGGGCCAACTGTGATCCGGTCCAGAGCATCGCGGTGAGGGTCGTGCCGGTCTCTTCGGATGCAGAGCCCGTCCCGGCGACGTCGTGCACAGCCTGCTTGGCCTGTTCGACGACGTCTTCGAGGACGTTGAGGAGCTCGCCGACTGGGATGCTGCCGGTTTCGAGGTGCTTGAGCGCGTCGATGGCGGCCGCGCTGGCAGGAGCTCCTTGGGTTCCGCAGCCGTCGGCGACAGCGAGCAGCCGGGATCCGGCGTAGGCGGTGTCCTGGTTGCTCTCGCGGACGAGACCCGTTTCGGAAAGAGCGGCGTAGCGGATTTCCAGGGAGTTGGCGGTCGGGGACATGGCGGGGTCCTTCCATGACAGGTGGTCGATGAGGAAGGTGGCCAGGTCCCGCCGCGCGGCAGTGTCGGCCTCGACCTGGGCCCAGAACGCGCGAACCTCTTGGCCCGCCGGGCCCGCATCCAGCGCGCAGACATGCTGAATGCGCGCCAGCGGCATGCCCAAGCGCCGGAGCCAGGCGACCAGGCGGGCTTGGTCCAACTGGTCCGGTGCGTAGAGGCGGTAGCCGGTCACCGGGTCGACGCGTGCAGGGGTCAGCAGGCCGAGCTCGTCGTAAAGACGCAGCGCCTTCGGCGACAGCCGGGACGCCTTCGCGAACGCCCCGATGGTCAGCAACCCCATGCTCGCTCCTCCTCATGCCGAGCGCATCACCCGGCCCCACTGATGCTGTGGCCTCCCCCAAGGTGAAGGTCAACCAAGGGGCGTGTTGGGGCCGCCCGATCGTCTCCCATGGAGGTGCACAACGCGATCGGCCTCGAACTGGCCTGATGGGGAGGTTCGGCCTGTTCTGCCGGAGCGCCTATGGGTGTCCAGCACCAGTCCTGGGGCGGCTTCGCCGAAGGCAAGAACGACCTGTTCACCAACCCCGTCCTCACCGAGATCGGCGCGGTGTACTACAAGTCCGCGGCCCAGGTCGTGCTGCGCTGGCTCATCCAGCGCGACATCGTCACGATCCCCAAGAGCGTGCGCCCGGAGCGTATGGCCCAGAACCTCGACGTCTTCGACTTCCAGCTCACCGACGAGCAGATGGACCGGATCGCCGCCCTGGACACTGGCGAGACGCTGTTCTTCGACCACCACGACCCCGAGATGGTCGCCTGGCTCAGCATGCGCCGCCTCGATAGCTGACCCCGCGCGGCAACGCATCCCGCCCGGGCGCGCCGTCTCGCGGAGGATCTGCCCGCCCAGGACGCCGCCGGTCGTGGTGGCGCAGGCGGCCAGCACCAGCCACAGGCGGGGTCGAGCGCAGCGCGGTCAGCTCTGAGCGGATCGACACTGTCTGCTGGGCCAGGCCGTCGTGCGGGACGGTACGGGTGATCAGGGCGATGACTGCCGCGGCGAGGACTGCGAGGGCCCAGAACGGTCCCCGCCAACCCATGAGCTGCCCGGCGAACGCGCCCAGCGGCACGCCGACGACGTTGGCGAGCATGGCGCCCGCTCCTACGAGGCCGTTGGCGCGGGAGCTGGCGGCCGGGCCCGCGGCATTGGCGGCGGCCACATTGGCCACGGCCCAGAACGCGCCGGTTGCGATCGCGGTCACGGATCGTGCCGCCAGGAGCAGGGTGAAGCTGGAGGCTACGGCGACGATGACGTGCCCGGCGGCGAAGACACCCAGGGCGAGCATCAGGGGCAGCCGCTCGGGCAGCCGCAGCGTGAGCATCGCCATCAGCGGCGCCCACGATCATCCCGACGGCGAAGACGGTGATCAGAAGTCCGGTCCGAGCGACGCTGACCTGCAGGTCACCCGCGATCTCGGGCAGCAGGCCGGCCACCACGAACTCGGTGGTGCCCATCAGAAACGTGCCCAGCGCAAGCACGTAGACGACGGGCGGAAGCCGGGCGCGCGGCGCCTGCTCGGCCCGTGCTTCGGCGGGGGCGTGGAGGGCTTCTCCTCGCATACTCGATGATGTCCAGCCCGCTCGGCCCCTGGAGGTAGCGGTCGTCGAGTACCACTCGCCCGCGCTCAACCGGCAGCTCGCACCCTGCGCCGGGGCGATGATGGCCTCGGCCTTGAGTACCTCAGCGCCGGTGTTGCAGCCGTCCCTGTCGGCATCGACCCAAAGCTTGAAGGCGGTACGCTCGTTCGGCTTCAGCAGCGCCTCGCCCGACGCGGGCCGGCCGCGGCCACGGCAGTGCGCGAGTGGCCGGCGTACTTCGTCGCTAGCTCGTATCAGCGGGACTGATGGCCGAGGAGTTCGATCAGCCCCACCGGCAGGAAAGCGGGACGGTGAGGTCGGCCGACCTGGTACGGCACGAAGCCCAGCGAGGACGCGACCATGACCTCTTCGGCCGTTTCCGCCTGGTAGACGACGCGGCACCGGCCCGAGTCGGCCTTCGCGCGCTGCCAAAGGATCGGAGCCGGCTTGCGCTCGGTCTCGGCGCGCGGAGTGAGGATCCGGTCCCCGAAATCCTCCCAAGCGAAGGGGACCGGACCTCGCCATGTCGCGTCGACTTCCTCTTTCAGCCTGGAGGCCCGCTCGGCGTCGGTCGTGCCCCACGAAGGCGGAACATTGGTGATCAGGCCGACTTTGATGTGGCGTTCACGCAAGGAGCGCAGATACGAGGCTGCGCCACGCTGATAGGAAGTGCTGCCGTCGTCTGCGGTGTGCAGGAGGGTTTCACCTAGGTCGAAGTACACAACGGGACAGCCGCTTTCGCTGCTCGCACGGGCAGCGGCAACCGTTGTCCTGTCTCCCCTCGTGTCCCCGGGGACAGCCCCACTCGCCGGAGCGCAGAGCACGACCGACACCAGGGCTGCACCCAGTACGAGGCTCTCACGGACCAAACCTTTGGAGGCAGACCTGTCCATGGCGTCGTCGCCCTTCCGTGCCGGGGACCTAGGGCCTGTGTGACGTTGTGATCAGCCAGTTGCCTTCAGCAGGTCGTTGATCCAGATCATTGAGGCACGGAGGTGGAGGCCGGCGAGGTAGC
>NZ_JBWKIR010000044.1:0-40990 GCF_056432605.1 Streptomyces sp. NPDC045022 | reverse complement strand
CGATCCACGCAACTACCTGGCCTTTCTCGGCCTCGCCGCCGCCCTGTGCTGCTACAAGCGACTTATCCGGCTCACGACATAGGACACGGTCTTAGCAGCCTCGTGCAGCTCATTCAATGCAAACTCGCAGGTCAGACCACGTGAATGGGTGCACCGAGTAGTGAAGTCTGGCAGCGCATCACCGGCCGCTGCCGAAAATTCGCGAGAGCTCGCACCGGCACGATCAGCGGTCCACTCTTCTCCGTGTCCCGGGAGGCGCCCCCCCGGGGCGGATCGGGGCTTGCGCGGCTATCAGCCCTGCAGGCCAGAGTTCGACCGCCCGTCCACGTGTGACTCCGTCACGCCCGAATCAAGGAACTGTCATGTCCCCAACATCCCCTCGGGGTGCCGCAAGCCCTGCCCAGGCACCGTGGAGGAAGCAGTGAGCCGTCCCCATCTCACAGCGCGGGTCACCGGCTTCATCGGGGGTGGCGCCGTCCTCGGCCTCTCGACGTTCGTCCATGCTCCGTGGTGGGTCTACCTCGGCGGGACACTCGTGGCGCTGGTGCCAGCGGCGCTGCCGCAGGAGTCCGAGCACCGACGCGACTTCTACCGCGACTACTTCCGGCACCGCGAGCAGATGGTGCGGATCCGGCGGAAGTCCCTGCGAAAGCCGGTGAGCCTCCCCACTCGTAGCAAGGAGTCGGACAGACCCGAGCCGCCGGCAGAACGCATGCCCGACGGGTAACCGCGAGGGTGATGCGCCGGTACACGGAGCGGCGCTTCCTGCGGCAGCACATCGGCCGCTGACGGGTGCCCCGGCGGCGGAGTATCGACCGGACGAAGGGCGGACCGTCGGGCGGTCCAGTCTCTCCCACGGCCGACTCGGCCCGGCGGTGCGCGCGCACATAAAGGGGGGTCCAGAAATCCAGCCGTCTCCCCGAACGGGCCGGGCCCGGTGCGCGACAATCGCGGCGTGCAGACGTCGAAGTTCCCCTCGGTTCGCGCGCTCGACCAGCTCCTCGACGGCCTGGGCACCAGCGTGGCCCGTCGGCGTCAACTAGACATGTTGCGCGGGGAGGTGGAGCGGGCGCTGGACCGGGGCGCTCTGCCGGTCCCGGCTCGGCGCAGCCTGCAGCGGCTCCTGGAAGAAGGGGCGATCCGCCCGTACGTGCGGATCGCGGAGTCCGGGGCCCTACGGCACCGGCGGGTGGATGGCGGTTTCCCGCCCACGTCGGAGGCGACCAACGAGATCCGCCGTAAGTGCATCGACCTGCTGCGCGAGGCGCTGGGGATGATGCCGCTACGCCTGGGCTGCGGCGGGGAGATCCCGCTGCAGCCCGCACCGGAGGCGGCCACACTGTCCGCGCTGGCCCGTCAGCTCGACCGGTACCTGGGCGGTGCGAAGTCCCCGGCACAGACCCGGTTGACGGCCCTGCTCGCCGTCGAGCTGGACACCGCGGCACGCAGTGGTGAGCTGGTCGAGCTGCGCACCACAGACCTGGGCGAGGACAACGCCGCGGTGTAGGTCGAGCGGCGCCCCCAGGGCGGCGGCACTGGCGAGGGGGAGTGGGTCGAGACCTCGGCGCTGACCCAGGCCGCGCTGGAGCGCTGGCTGGACGTGCGCAAGGACCTGGTGCAGCGGGCCCACGGGACCTCGAAGTTGTGGGTGTCGCTCTGGATGAACCACGACGGCGTCCTCGACGAGGAAGGGCGCACGGTGATCCGTCCGCCCGGGATGCCGCTGGAGGAGAACGGGCTGATCACCTCGTACCGGGTCGGCCGACTGCGGTACGACGGACTGCGCCAGCTGCTGCCACTCAAGTTGGAGGCCCTGCGGCGCACGGTGGAGGCCGAGCGTCGGCGGACTGCCGCGTAAGTCCTTCTCCCCGACAGCTGTGGGAATTTGACGCTCAGAAATTAAGCGAGGGTGCTACATTAGCGGTCGTTCGGTAAGCGCCTAGCCCCTTGGGGGGAATCATGGCTGGTGAGGTCACGCCGTCACGGTGGGCCGCCGAGCAATTCGGTGAGCATGCCGCAGAAGTGATGCGGCATGTGGTCACGGGTTTGGATCGTGGTCAGAAGGCGGCACGTCTGGTTCAGGTGGCGGCGGAAGGCGTCGGGGCCAAGGACAAGCGTCCTTACGGCAGCATGTGGGCCACGCGCTACCACCTCGTCGTCTCGCAGTTCGACTTGGCTTCGCTGCCCGGCTACGAGCCCCACAAGCCCAAAGGCGCCTCGTACAGCCTGGCGGTGGTCAACGGACGGGTACTGATCCCCTTCCGGCATGCCACCTCGCTGGCAGAGCCGATCTCCCGGGCGAAGGTGAGCACGAAGATCCCTCATCAGGTGTCCCGTGACAATGGCGTCGATCCCGCACCGACTCTGTTCGACACTCCCGAGGCTGCCGGCGCGGAGGCAGACCCGACGGTGGCCGAAGCCGCCGCGGCGGCCACCGCGGAGAAGCTGACAGTGATCTACGTCGCGTATGTGGCCAACGCTGACAGCGATGAGATTCTGGCCGCCTGGTGGGGCACGCCCCATTCGCTCGAAGACGACGGCACCATGCTGTGGGAGCCCGAGCGGCTCGACATGAGCATCGCCACCGCGCAGGACTCCGGTGGCTCTCGCCGCGATCTGCACGATTCGGGCGCCGCTATCCCCACGCAGAGATGGGCCGGGGGCGAGGTGCCTTCGCTGGATGTTGCGCCGCGCATCGAGCCCGTCAAGGACCCGTCCGCCGAACAGGAACCGACAATCCCCGAGATCGAAGACGGCAATGAGTAGAGAAACCCAGCCATCGCTGTTCACCGCGCCCGGCAGTCGCAGCGCTCGCAAAGGCCGCGCGGGTTTGGAACAACCTTCCCCAGCCGCAGTGCACGAAGTGTTCGATCCCGCCCGGCTGGCCCAGGCGCGCTGTCTGCTGGGGATGACGAAGAGGCGTCTGGCCGACGAACTGGGAGTGACCCCGGCCGCAGTGAGTCAGTACGAGATGGGGACCAACCGGCCCCGCCCTGAACTCCTCCCGCGGCTGGCAGAAGTTCTGGAGGTGCCGTTGGCGTACTTCTTGTCAGGGCGCCCCCACGCACGGCTGGATCCCTCGGCCGCGCATTTCCGCAGCCTGCGCAGCACGCGGTCCTACCAGCGCGCCAAAGCCATCGCGTTCACCGAACAGGTCTGGGAGCTGACTTACGCACTGGAGAAGCGTGTCCGGCTCCCGCTGGTCGACCTGCCCGGCTTCGCCGGTGGGGAGGTCCTCTCGGGTACCGAACTGCCCAGCGACCCGGCTGCTGCCGCCCGAGCGCTGCGTATCGAGTGGGGCCTAGGTGCCGGCCCGGTCACGCACCTGATCCGACGGTTGGAAGCACGCGGAATCGTGGTGATCACCCCCCAGCGCGACGAGGATCTGCGATCCGTCGACGCCTTCTCCACATCGCTACTTCCCCGGCCGCTGATCGTGTTGACTCCGAATAGGACCGACGACGTCTACCGGCACCGCTTCAGCGCGGCCCACGAGCTGGGCCATCTGGTCCTGCACGGTGACGCCAGCCCTGGTGACGTCGCCCAGGAGCGTGAAGCCGACACCTTCGCAGCGGAGTTCCTCACCCCCCGCGAGTCGATCCTGTCCGAACTGCCCGCACGAGCCGACCTGCACAAGCTGTCGCAGCTGCGCGACGTGTGGGGGGTGTCGGTGCACTCCCTGCTGTACCGCTGCCGAGAACTCGGTCTCCTGTCGGACTCTGCGGCAAGCCGCGCCTATCAGCGCCTGCACGGCCTTAAGGGGCAGCCCGGCTTCGCTCCTGACCCGCTGGCTGGCTACCCCGGCGAGCAACCCGCTTTGCTCTCCCAGGCGTTCGCCCTTGCCTGTGATCACGGGCTGACGATCACAGAACTTGCACGTGAACTGGCCTGGAGCGTGCCCCAGGTCCGTCGGATGCTCGGCGCTGAGGAGGACCGGCCGGCTCTCCGGCTGGTTGGAAGCGCCCCCTAAGTGCTGTCCTGGACCTATGGGCTTGTTATCAGCAGATAAAGGCAATTGCGACTGTACTGGCAGCCCTCCAGGCCGGCGGCGTGGACCAGGCCCGCAGGACTGGATCACCTCCTCGCTGAGGCTGCCGACGGCCCCGAAGGACCGCGAAGTACTCCGCGAGGTGCTGCGAGGCTCGATGCTGTAGCCCTCTGCGTCAACGCCTCAATGCCATATGGACGGAGCGGCAGCGCCAGGCGTTACACCTGAGGCGAAAGATGTTCCAGGTCACGGCAAAGCCCCGCTCATCCGCCACGGGGGGGGGAGCGGACGGGCGGGGCCGACTGGGGGCCGGCCGGTGGGCCGTGCGGCTACTACCAGCCGTGCTGTGTCAGGGCGCCGGTCGGGCCGAGGCAGCCGAGCAGGCCTGCACCGGGGTACTCGATGATGTCCTCGGGGAGGTCATGGTCGGCGAACCACTGGAGCGTGAGGCACTTGTCGGGCTCCTTGTTGGTGGGCGTGCCCTTCCACTGGGTGGCCTCGAAGAAGAAGCCGATGCGGTCGGAGCCATCTTCCTGCCGGTGGTGTACGACGTGCCGGAGCTCCAGGTGCTCGGGGTCGACGTGGACATCGGTCTCCTCGAACAGTTCGCGGGCCGCCCCCACGGTGAGGGGTTCGCCCTGGTCGAGCTTGCCGGAGGGCAGGTGCCATCGCCCGTAGCCGTACGGTCCACCTCTCTGCGAGAGGAGAATCTTCTCGCCGTCGCGGAGAAGGACGTGGGTGTCGATGGTGGGCTGTGCCGGCTGTCCGCTCATGATTCCTGGGGGGTCGGGGTGGTCGCTGAAGTATCTGACGGTAGTGGGACGGAGGGGAGCGCGTCGGCGATTCGGCGCGCGACCTCCGAAGGTGGGATGGCGGTGCTGTCGACCACGAGCACCTTCGATTGAAGGTCTTCGATGATGTTCGCGGCGTCGCGGTACAGCTCGACTTCCCGGGCGGGTGCGTCGGGGTCGGCTCGGAAGCGGTGCGTGATGCCGGCCCGGGTGATGCGGTCGGCGATCGTGTCGGGGGCGGCGGTCAGGATCACGGCCAGATCGGGCTTGGGGGCGTGGTCGTTGAGCATCAGCAGGAAGTCCAGCGGTACGCCGTCGAGTCGCTGGAGCACGAGCGTTGATGCCAGGTACCGGTCTGATACGAGCAGGTGGCCGGCGCTGAGCGCGGGGTTGATGGTGGTCTCGATGTGCCGGTAGCGGGCGGCTGCGACGAGGCAGGCCAGTGCCAGGCAGTGCAGTTGTCCGCCGTGGGTGCGGGTGAAGTCGCCGAGGAAGTCCCCGCGGGGCGGCTCGACGGTCCACTGAGCGGGGACACCCCGCGCGGCGAGAAGACCTTGCAGCTCCCGGATCGTGGTGGACTTGCCCACACCGCTCGGCCCGTCGATCGAGACGAAGAAGCCTCTGCGGTGCTCGCTCATGCGGCCGCCCCCATACCGGTCTGGTTCCGCTCGTGCTGTTCCCGGGTGAGCATCGCGAGCGTGGACCGGACCTCGGTCAGGGGCACGTCGCCGAACTGGATGCCGACGGAGAAGTTGAACTCATCGCGCTGGCGCATGGACTCGTCGGCGCCGTCCTGGGTGAGGTCGACGTCCCCGTAGGCGAGGAGGTCATCCGGGTTGTAGCCGCCCTCGTCGGTGAGGGTCTTCCACACGGGCGTGCCCGGGTAGGGGCGGAACTCGAAGACGCTGGCGCGGACGTCGCCGGGGTGCTGGTCGGAGATGGCCCACAGGTTCCGGATGTGCTGCACGGTGGCGTCCAGGTCGGTCTTGGTCTCGCCGGGGAACCCGAGAATGAAGTAGCCCTTGACGCCGATGCCGTGGGCGACCAGGCGGCGGGCGACGCGCTCCGTCATCTCGGCGTCGATCCGCTTGTCCATCGCGGCCAGGATGCGGTCACTGCCAGACTCGATGCCGAGGGCGACCTCGCGCAGCCCGTTGGTGACGAGACGGTCCAGGTCGGCGTCCGTGAGCCGGTTGAGGACGTTGATCCGGCCGGTGGCGTCCCACACGTACCGCTCCCCGATTTTGTGCCGGGTGAAGGCCTCCATCTGCTCCTCGATGACCCGTCCCGCGCCAAGGAACAGGTCGTCCACGAACCGGAAGGCGGTCACGCCGTGGCGCTCGTGGAGCTGGTCGAGCTCGCCGATGATGTTCTCGGGGGAGCGCACGCGGATCGAGACGTCGGGGTTCGCGGAGACGGCTGCGCCGCAGAACGTGCAGTTGTAGGGGCACCCACGGCTGCCGACGATGTTGGCCTCCCAGTGCCCGGCGGGGCTGAGCCCGGCGAGCCATGGCCGTTGGCCGGCCAGGCGGCGGTCTGTCGCGGTCGGCGCGGCCTGGTAGGGGTCCTGGGGGAGGAACGCGCGGTTCACGTACGGCAGGCTGTTGATGTCGGGGCCGATCAGCGCCGCGCTGCGCTTCGGGTCCGGGATGCCGGCGGCCCGGGTGTCGAGCAGGGGATCGCGCCACAGGACGCCGGGCAGGGTGCGCCGGTTCTGCTCGTCCTGCAGGAGGGCGGCGACGCGCAGCTCTCCCTCGCCGAGGACCAGGGCGCGCAGGTGGCGCATGCGGGGGTCGGCGAGGACTCGGTCCGGCATGGCCTTGGCGTGGTGTCCGCCGACCATGAGGGCGATGCCCGGGTCGAGCTGGGCGGCGATCCGCGCGGACATCTCGTAGGTGGGCGCGAGCAGGTTCATAGCGGCCCAGCGGGGCGCGGCCTCGTTGACGATCCGGGCGGCCTCCTCGATGCCCAGCCCGTGGGCTTCGGCGTCGAGGGCACCGACGTTGAAGCCGTGTTGCTGGGCGTAGGTGGCGATGTACGCCATGCCGAGCACGGGCAGGGTGTAGTCGTTCGTGCGGGGCCGCGCGGTGTAGTCACGCAGCGGAGCGTTGATGAACAGGGCGTCGAGTGTGTGACGGTCGTCGGCGCCCGCGATCAGCGGTAACGGCTGCATGGGTCCTCCATGTCATCTGGCATGCGCCCCCCAGGTGAGGGTCGCCAGGGTGAGGGTGTGCAGAGCGGTGCGGTCGCCCTTGGCCCAGCCGGTCCACAGGGGACCGAACGCCTTGTCTTTCTTGGGGGGCCAGGCGTAGTCAGGGGCGATCTTGGCGGCCCAGGTGCGCACGGCCAGGTCGTCGTGCGGGTAGGCGCTGAAGTCGCCGGTGTAGTCCGCCGCGGCGGCCGCGGCGGTCCACGGACCGACGCGGGGGATACGGGTGAGCCCGATGGCCAGGTGGGCGGCGTGCAAGACTTCCCAGTCGCGGTGGATGCGCTCGTACTCCTCCGCGGCCGCAAGCAGGGTCGTGCGGTGGAACTTCGCTCCGACGGCGGCGAACTTCTCGTCGGGCAGGTCGAGGACCACGTCCGGCGCGGGCGCGACGGAGAGCGGACCGTGCGGGCCTTCAACGGTGGTGCCGTAGGCGCTGCACCAGGCGCGGTACACCTTGCGGGCCTGGTCGGCTCGGATGACCTGCCGCAGGATCGCCGTTGTGATCGCGTCCCACAGCCACGGGTTCGCGAGCCGCTGGGTGACGCCGAGCTCGGTGAGGCCGTCCAGGAGGGTTTCCGGGACGCAGGGAAGGTGCGCGGGGTCGGTGGCGACGAACTCGGGCTTGCTGTCCTCGGTGCCGTCCACGCACTTCAGGTGCAGGCCGTCCCGGTCGTGGGAGGCGATCCAGATGCCGGAGGCTGTGCGGACGGCACGCGCGCGTGTGCCGTCCTCGTACGCCTGCCAGGCGGGGTGATCGGTGGTCAGAACGTTGCTCATCGGTTCTCCTCGGTGTGCCGGTAGTGCTTGCCGTAGCCTCTCGCGTCACCGCTGTGCGACGCGCCGCGACCACGGAACGACGCGGCTGATGAGGAGCAGGGGTCATGGGGTGGGCTCAGGCTCAGCCGGGAGGTAGGCCAGGAACACCCCGCGCTGGTGAAGGCGCTCCAGCACGCTCGCGTAGGAGTCGTTGTCGGTGGTGGTGGCAGGCCGGGCGATGGCGACGATGCCGTGGGCAAAGCCCTGCGCCGCGTACCGGCAGGCCGCCACGAACCCGGGCCGCTGGGCGAGGGGGAGCGGCTGCCCCAGGTCGGCGAACGTGCTCCGCGTGACCTGCCAGCCCATCTCTGCGGCTTAGCGGGCGATCAGCTCGACGTCCGCAGCACGCTCGCGGCCAGGCTGCGCGAGCACGTACGGGGCGACGCGCAGCGGGCGGCCTTGCCGGACTGCGGTGGCGGTGATCTGGCCCATGTACTCCCTGCGCAGCACTTCGAGCCGGGCGGCACGGGCCTGGGGTCTGAGAGGAGTCAACACGTCGAGTCCTTGAAGGTGGTGGCCGCGTGTGGCGCGAGCTCGGGAGGTGTAAATGCGCGCAGCACGCGGAGATCAAGAGATCGTGCCGAGCATGGATCCGAGGAGCATTTCGTGCGGTGCGGGGCCCGGCCGGAACTGGTCCAGGAGCTGGCGCAGCGCCGTCGGCGGGACGAGCCGGTCACCGCGGCAGGGGCGCAGCCAGTACGGGCCGGGCGGCTCCGTCATCGTCATCGGCGGCAGCGCTATGTGGTACGGCCGGCCGAGGCACAGGGCGTCGCGGTGCGCCGCCCACTGATCGCTGGTGCCGGGCGGGACGAGCCAGATGAGCCAGGACCGTTGCGGGTCCTCGATGACCGGGCCGCACGCGTCGGGCTGGTCCGGTCGGGTCTGCTGGATGCCGTCCATGACCTTGACGGCGGCGTAGGCCTGCGGGCCGCTGGCCGTGACCACGATGTCGAAGAATTGCCCGCCGAGCGGGAGCTTCAGCACGTCCCGTCGCTGGAGTGCCATCAGTTGTCGCACGCGGGCGGCGAGGTCGGCCATGTCGGGGGCGACGCGCTGCGGGTCGACGGCCACGCTGGTCTGGGTGAAGCCGACCGGGGCCGCGTCCGGCAGGTCCCGGTTGGGGGCGACTTCGCGGCGGGGCAGCTGCTCGGTGGCGTTCACGCCGACTCCCTCCAGCCGACAGGCTTCATCACCGCGGTGACCGTCTTGCCCACCACCCGCCCGTCGTCGTCCCGTTTCAAGTCCCACGAGAGACGGCCGCCGTAGTTCTGCACCCACCACAGGCCGCGGCCGTGCGGGTGGGAGCCGGACACGATGGCGTCGAAGTCGGGGAAGGCGGCTTCAGCGTCGTCCACCTCGATGCAGAGCTCTTCCGTCTCGTTGAGCACCGTCAGCTGCACGATTACGCAGCCGTCGCTGAACGGCTTGCCGTGCCGGGCCGCGTTGTCCACGAGCTTGTCGATGATCTGCCCGGCGAGGTCGACATCCCCGGACCAGCGGGCCACGGTGAGGCGGGAGCGCGCTCTGAACCGGGCGTTGGGGCCGGATGCCTCGTTGGCCAGGAGCTTGGTGTTCCAGTAGAAGCGGGGCGTCTCGGGTTCCGTCATCAGCGGTAACAGGGCAACCGTGGCGCTGACCGGGTGCGGTTGGGTGCGCTCGTCACCCGTCTCGGGCGCCGAGACGTCGGCGTCCGACGGAGTGGGGCACTGCTGCGTTGGGGGCGCGTTCACGGGGGGACTCCCTGGTTTCTGTGCTCGGTCACGCACTCTCGGCTTCGACGGTGGTGCGCTGGTCACCTTTGTGCTCAAGGCCTGGAGCGGCGCCTTGACTCGTAAGAGGTAACCGCGCGGTCACTGTCCGCGGGTACCGTTGATAAGAGGTGGGACCGTGAACACCGTGAACGCCATGGAGCTGTCGGGAGTTGAGAACATGGCCACGAAAAAACGCACGCCCAACCCTGCCCTAGACAGGCTGCTTGAGCAGGCACGATGGACGCGCACGCAACTAGCCCAGCAGGTGAACAGGCTCGGTCCGCAGGCCGGGCTGCAACTGACGTACGACCGAACGGCCGTTTCGCACTGGATCGCCGGTACGCCGCCAAAGCCCGAGGTAAGGCCCCTCATTCTTGAGGCGTTGTCCGCTCGGTTAGGGCGGCCGGTGACTCACGCGGAAGCTGGCCTTCAACCCGCGGTGTCCTCCGATGGCTCCGAACCGGTCGACACTGTTGAGGAGTTGATCGACCTAGGAAGGGCGGATATGGACCCATCCCGTCGTGCCGTCGTGGCCGCGACCCTCTTCTCCGCTGCACTTTCGGTTCCCGCGTTCCAGCAAGCCGCGCGTGCCGCCAGTGACCCGATCACGCCCGGTAAGGCCACAACCCGAATCGGTGCCTCACAAGTCGCCTCTGTACGCTCCATGACGGCAAGGATCGCCGACATTCTGGACGAGTTCGGCGCAGGCCACGCGCGCCCCATGGCGGCCGCGTTCCTCGTCAACACCGTCGGCCCATGGCTCAAGGCGCAGGCCTCCGAGTCGGTGAAGCTGGATATGCTCGCCGCCGCGTCGGACCTTACGTATCTGACGGGCTGGATGGCGATGTACGAGAAGGCTCACGGCCTGGGACAGAAGTACTACGTGAGGGCGCTCAAGCTCGCCGACGAAGCGAACGACCACGTCACGTACTGCCGCACGCTGCGCGGCATGTCCCTGCAGGCGGCAAACCTCCGACAGGGGCGCATGGCTCTGGAGCTGGCAGATTCCGCGGCCGAGGCGGCACCGTCTGCCGGCCCCCGTCTGGTGGCGTTCCTGCGGGGTCAACAGGCTCATGCGGCGTCGATGGTCGGTGACCGCCGCCAGGCCCACGCCCGGCTTCGCGAGGCGGAGGTGGCACTCTCAAAGGCCGACAATCGGCGTGACGCGATCGGCGGCTACGACCAGACCGCCTACCTCTTTCACGTCTCCCACGTGCTGATGGAGGAAGGCAATCTCGCGGGCAGTATCGAAGCAATGAAGCAATCCATTCGGGTTCAGCCGGCCAACGAACGGCAAGGCCGCGTGCATGCTCACGCGGTGCTGGCGCAGCGTCAACTGCGATACGGGCACCTGGACGCGTCGTGCGAGTCGTGGGGGCGGTTCCTGGACGAGTACGAGCATGTCTCGTCCGTCCGCGGTGACGACCACTTCGCCACGATGCGCGCTGAACTTGCCCCGTACGCGGGCTCCCGCTCGGTGCGGGAGCTGTCCGGCCGGGCGCGTGAGGTCGCAGCGGCCAAGGCCTGAAAAAGGGGCGCCTCCGGGGGAGCTGTCGGCATACCCCGGAGGCGCCATCCACGATACGGCTATCACGACCCGCACGGACAAGACAGGCCGAGATTGACCTCTCAGCTCTCGGTCGGTTTGGTGCCACCCGCCTGGGCGCGGGCATGCGCCACCGCGGTGGCGGCGGCCCCGCCGTACAGCGGCACTGCGGCGAGCGGGTCACGCTGCCCGACGCCGTGGGTGCGGTCGTAGACGGTGTCGGCGGTGGTGGAACCTTCCGCCCACCGGCCGGCCTGGTTGCGCTCCTGGAGGGAGACGCCCGCCTTGATCATGTCGGTGTTCGCCCCGGCCCGCCAGGAGTGAGAGGTGACCTTCTTGCCGTCGATGTAGGGCACGCCCGCACGAGCGGCGAGCATCTGAAGCCGCTCGTTGAGGGAGCCCTGACGCATCTTCGTCCCACGCTTGCGGTCCTCGGGGTACTTCCGCAGCTTTCCCTTCTTCGTGAGGGCGCGGAACAGTGGGTCGTCGGGGCCGTCCGCGCCGAGCTCGCGCAGGACGCCGAGCCACGCCCGGGCGCGGCGCACGAGTTGGAGGTCTTCCCGGTCCTGGATGAACCGGCCGGCCCCCTTGCCCGTCTGGTCGGTCTTGGACATGGCCGTCTTCACGAACAGGCCGGTGGGGTGGACCGTCAGGCGCTTGACGAGCTGGTCGGCGAGCTCCATCTCGCGGTGCAGGTTCACGTAGGCCAGGGCCGCGAGGAACGCGTCCCGCTTGCCGATGTTCGTCGTCTCGTCAATCGCGTCGATGATCCGCAGGTTGTAGCCGATGGTGACGGCCGGGGCCCGCTTCACCTCACCGCCGGCCGCCACCCAGTCCCTGCGCCAGGCGCGCAGGCGGGCCTTGAAGTGGCTGGGGTCGGGGCGCAGGTCGACCGGCTGCCAGTTCCAGATCCGGGACATGTACTTGCCGACGCTGTCCGGCACGTACTTCCCCGCCTTGCCCTGGCGGATCAGGTGCAGGCCGTAGCGGGTGTAGGTGTTCGTGGTGCACGGGTGCGGCAGGGGCGGCGGCTTCTGCTGCGCGCACCATGCCTTGAAGGCGCGCACCGTGGAGTCCCGGTTGATGACGGTGTTCTCGGCGAGATCCGGCTCGTCCAGGTCGGCCATGTCCTCGTCGGTCAGCCGGAAGTCGTGGTCACCCCATGCCGGGCGTTCGTCGGCGCGCGGCGGGAGCTCCCCGGGCCTGAGCATGGTGTGCTGGGTGACCAGGTAGCGCACCGGCGCCGCGGTGTCGGCGGCGGGCAGCAACTCGCCGTCGTAGACGACCAGGTCGGCCGCGCCCTCTTTCTCGGGCTCCGGTCGCTCCAGTCGCTCCACGTCCCTGGCGGGCTGCTCACTCTCTCTCACAAGGTGCCTCTCCGGTGGTGTTGTGCCCAGTCAGAAGTTCTTGGAGGCGGTGTCGACGCAGTCTCCGCACAAGCTCTGTTCTGAGTCGGTGCTCAGTACGTTCCCGCAGCCGCCTTCGCAATCGCGCAGGCCGTCAAAGTGCGTTCCACAGCCGAAGCACAGCGGCTGGGCGGCAGGCTTCGAAGCGGCTGTGATGGCGTCGAGTACCAGGGCTGTGTCCCCGCATTCAGGGCACTCGCGCACCGGCGGTTGCCCGCCGTTGGCCACCTCAAGCCACTCCAACTGCCCTAGCACCATGAAGGCGTAGTTCGCCGCGGCGCTGGTAGGTCCGCCCCATACCTGATGGCAGAACCGGCAGGTGGGGCCGTCCTTTGCGCCGTCGGCGACCATGGCCCACTGACGGCAGTCTGGGCACTCCACCGTGGTCTCGCGGTGGGGGTCGAGTTCGGCCCTCAGTGATTTCATCCGTGCGGTGACCAGGGACTGGATGGCCACGAGCTTGAGCCGCAGAGTGTCCATCGTCCGCTCGACGCCCAGCTGCTGGGCCTCTTCGAGTTGTGGCACGAGGTGGAGATGGATGAAGGGCAGCAGGAAGTTCAGGACCCGGGCCGCGCCCGCTTCAATGGCGTAGGCCGTCTGGGTCAGCCCGAAGTGTTGGAGGGCGTTGCGCGCTTCGGCGAGCTTCCTGATGTCTTTCTTGTCGCGCTCGCTGACGATGATGCCCGCGATGTTCTCCAGACGCTCGATCGCCTCCGTTGTGGTGCAACTGACGAAGGTGCCCTTCTCCCATGCCTCGCGGGTGGCCTTGGCCGGGTCAGCGAAGACGAGACTGAAGTGCTCGACCACGAGACGGGCCTTGAGTAGTACCTCGGTCGCCGCTTGAAGGTGGAGGACGGTGTACTTGAGGTCCCGGGGTCCGGGCGGGACAGATCCCTCGGTGAGGTGCTTGAAGACGCTCACCAGGTAGTCCATGCCGTTGTCGACGGGCGGGAAGGCGACGTCGGGCCGCGGTGAGCGGCGGGAGGCCGGCGGCGGGGTGGTGCTCTGCGCCGGCACCTTCGCCGCGTCGTCCGCGCCCGCCGTCACGCTGTCTGGTTCCCTCGGCCCTTCTTCTTCGTCATCCGGCGTGCTTCCAGTTTGCTCGTCGTTCACGGCATCGCCCGTCCATCACCCGTAGTTACCGGCTATTCCAAGGGACAATTAGGCCTGAACCTCCTGACGACCGATGACGACCCCGACGATGCCTCGAACAGGAAAGGAAAGGGTCTGATGCAGGTTCGGGTGACAGGTTCGGTCACGCGGCCTGGAGGGTCGGCGTGGTCATGACGGGCCTCGAATCCGATGGGGGCCAGCCGGCCGAGTGAGGCTTGTCTGCGGCGTCGGTGGTAGGTCCGCTCGATCCAGGTCACGATCGTGATCCGGAGTTCTTCGCGGGTGGCCCAGACACGGCGGTCGAGGACGTTCTTCTGCAGCAGGCTGGAGAAGGACTCCATGGCCGCGTTGTCGCCGGCAGCTCCGACCCTCCCTATCGATCCGGCCATCCGGTGGCGGTCGAGTGCCCGGACGAACCTCCGGGAGCGGAACTGCGACCCGCGATCGCTGTGCAGAATGCACCCGTCGACGTCTCCACGCCGGGCCACGGCGTTGTCCAGGGCGGCCACGGCCAGGCGGGACTTCATCCGCTCGTCGATGGAGTAGCCCACGAACCTGTTGCTGAAGGCGTCCTTGATCGCGCAGAGATGGAGCTTGCCTTCGCCGGTGGCGTGCTCGGTGATGTCGGCGAGCCACAGCCGGTTCGCGCAGGTCGCGGTGAAGTCACGGTGGACCAGGTCGTCGTGCACTGGTGGGCCGGCCTTCTTGCCCTTGCCGCGCTTCTTGCCGAACACGCTCCACCAGCGGTTGTCCCGGCAGATCCGCCATGCAGTCCGGTCCGCCATCACGGCCCCGGCGCCGCGCGCTTCGTCGGCCAGGAAGCGGTAGCCGAACTCCGGGTCGTCACGGTGCGCGTCGAACAGCGCGTTCGCGCGATACGCCTCCTCCAGCATGGCATCGGTCACCGGCTGGTCCAGCCAGCGGTAATAGGGCTGTCTGGCGAGCTTCAGCACCCGGCACGCAACCGTGACGGGCACCCCGTCCACGGCCAGCTCCCTCACGAGCGGGTAGATCCTTTTCCCGGCAGATGAGCCTGCGACAGATAGGCCGCGGCACGGCGCAAGACCTCGTTCTCCTGCTCCAGCAACTTGATCCGCCGACGGGCTTCCCGCAGTTGTGCGCTCTCCTGGCTGGTCGCCCCGGCCTTGGACCCGTCATCGACGTCCGCTCGACGCATCCACTTCCACAACGTCATCGGGTGGACCCCGAAATCGGTGGCCACCTGCTCGACCGTCACACCCGGCCCGCGGTTCCTCGCGACCCGCACGACGTCCTGGCGGAACTCCTCCGGATAAGGCTTGGGCACAGCGACATCCGTCCCATCCGCCCCACAGGGCAAGCCAGTTCAGATGTCACCCGATCGTGCAGCAGACCCCTGCCCCCACACCGAGGATGTGCGCCGCTACGTCGCTGCTGGCCACCGGCTGCGCTGCCTTCGCGTGCGCCTTGAACCGGGCGACGGCTACATAGTCCCACGGAACTTCTGCCACACGATGGATCCAGGCTCGCATGGATTGGAAACGTAGTCGCTGACGCCTCCAGGCGGTGATGGTTGCGGCAGGTTGCGAAATACCGTGCGATCAGGCGCTGAGAGGCCCGGTGAGTTGTGCACGCGGTCGGCGCTGGTGAGGGCGTCGCACAGTGCTTCGGCCCGTGTCTATACCAGCCCGGCGTGCGAGAGATAAGCGCCAAAGCCGCCAGTTGTTGATCTTGAAGCCCTGAAAGGTGAGGGAGTTGGCTGTCCGGCGGAGCAGCGGATAAGTTCTGCGGCACGACCAGATGCGGGTATGCCGGTATCTCCAGGCAGATCGCGCGTCGGTGAGAGGAGCGTGCCGCCCGGGGTGACGTACGAACGGCTCGTCGGGGAACCTTGCCGACAGGAGCCGGACGACGGTACATGGCACGAGGGGGAGGCGCCCGTCTGATGAGCAGCTCGCCAACGCCTGCGTTCGAGCCGGGCGGTGCCGACCGCGCACCGCTGCCCCGCTCCGAAACAGAGCCGCCTGCACACAACTTGCAGACACGCCAGGCAGCCAAAGCGCCCTTGCCGCCCCCGACGTACGCGCGCGACCTGCCGGGCTGGCAGCACATCGGTACCGCTCTGCGGCGGACCCCCGCCTCGGTGTGGAACGACAACGTGACCGACTTCGCTGCCGCCCTCACCTATTACGCGGTGCTCGCGCTCTTCCCGACGCTCCTTGTCACGGTCTCACTGTTGGGAATCGTCGGCGCTTCGACCACGGACAACCTGATCGGTAACGTGATCGCTGTCGTGCCGGCCGAGTCCCGCCCCGTCATGCAGAGCACGTTGCAGGGCATGGCGGAGCAGCACACAGCTGCTTGGACGCTGGCCGTCTTCGGCATGATCGGCGCTCTGTGGTCCGCCTCCAGCTATCTGGGGGTCTTCCGCCGGGCCCTGCACGTCATGCACGGCGTTGAGGATCTGCGCCCGGCGTGGAGGACGGCACCACGGCTGGTGATGACCGCCGTGGTGCTGCTGATGCTTCTGGTTTCCAGTGCCCTGGTGCTCATCCTGACCGGCGAAGCGGCCCACACCGTCGGCCGGCTCGTAGGCATGGGCAGCATGGCCGGCACCGCATGGAACGCGCTGAAATGGCCGCTCCTGCTGTGCCTGGTCGCCATCATGGTGCTGGTGCTGTTCCGCTCGGGCCCGGCTGGGACACGTGGGGTGCGGCAGAGGCTTGTGGGAGACGCTCTGGCCGTGGCCCTGTGGCTCGTCGCCTCCGCCAGCTTCGCTCTCTACGTCTCGCACGTCGGCACGTACAATCGGCTGTACGGATCGCTCGCCGGGATCATCGTCTTCCTGGTGTGGCTGTGGCTGTCCAACCTGGCCCTCCTCACCGGGGCCCAGTTCAACGCCGAACTGGCCAAACTCCGCCGTCGATGACCGACAGGGCATAAGCTGCCCAGCTCTCGTCGCGATCGGCCAGCCACTCCATTCCCTGGCCCCCAGGCACCCCCCCGGCCGGCAAAGCGACGACCAGTACGCCAGGCACCGTAGCCAGTGCCGCTGACATCAACCGCTGCCCGGTCGCGTCACGTCGCATGCCACAGAAGACCCGCGTCGGCACTCGTGAGGGTGGAAAAGGCTGAGAGCGTGACACACTCGACCGGTCCGTCGGCGGCCAGTTGCCCGCCCCGGTCGCTGAGGAGCCTGACGACGCGTTGCTGAGTCGCATGCTCATCCAACTGCCTCTGGGCACGACGACATCTTCGGACCGGACCGAACCCCGCGCAGCGCCTGCCGCTTCACGACGCGGGTATCGGAACGTCCAAGCAAACCAATGTGGCTAGGAGCTTGTAATGGCGCGGATGGTCCTTCGTGACAAGACCGCGACGGAACCCGGGGACCGGGTTCCCGGAAAACCTCCCCTGTCCGTGCTCGGCCGGGTACTGGCCATGCTGCTGGCCTTCGCGGCGATGGTGGGATTCGCGGTGGTACTGGCCCGGCTCACGCTGGAACCGTCGGCGGCATCCGTGCCGTTGACGCACAGTAATCTGCGCCCTGGTGACTCCATCCGTGCCTATCTCGCTCAGCCCGCGTCCCTTGACACGGTCAAGCAGCTCGGCGGCAATATCGTGATGGGTGTGCCGTTCGGTGTGCTGCTGCCGGTGCTGGTGCCCCGAACGCGAGGGCTGGTCCGGGTAGCGGTGGTCACCGCTCTCGTGATGCTCCTCGTGGAACTCGTCCAAGGCGCCCTGATCATCGGGCGTACCTTCGACATCGATGACGTTCTGCTCAACACCACAGGTGCTCTTCTGGGTTATCTGCTGCTCGGCCTCCGGCTGGGCTGTGCAGTGCATCCTCGGCGCCGTCACTGGTGGCACCGATTCACCAAACGTCCGGTGACTGCTACGGATCCGACATAACTCTTTTGAAGCACACCCGGCACCCCTGGGCGGGTCAACCATACGGAGGGCTCACCATATCCCGCAGAACAACGTAGGGAGCCTTTTCAGCCGCCCCTCCGGTGGGTGAGGTATCGCGCGGTGTTGACGAGGTCGGCGAGCAGGGCGGCCACGACAGTGCTGGTCCGAGCTGCCATCCATGACGTCAGTGGTGATGCTGGAGCCGCCCGGGCCGCCGGACCCGCCGCCGGTCGATGAGGCGGCGGTTCCGGCGGCCCGGGCTCGGGCTGCGGCCGAGGCCCTGGGGCGGCAGAGGAAGGTTTCCGGGGCAGTCGGCGCGATGGTGATTCCTTCGCAGCGCGGGGGTGCTGGTGGCGGTCGGCGGCGTCGACGGGGAGCTGTACGTCAACGGCCAGGTTATGTCCGAAGGGTGGGCGGCCCGGCTGCGCGAGGAGCTGCCCGAGCTCGCCTCGGACGTGACCAGGCTCCAGGAGAGGCGGGCGCAATGGCAGGACGCGCCGCCGGCGGACCGCTCCTTCGAGCTGGGTGGGTGCACCGATTGGGTCCACTGACCTCGCGCGCCTCGGCGACGGGGTGGCCCTCCCGTCGGCGGACGGTGTACGGGGGCCATGTCGGACGCGGCTGCGTCCGGACGGGGCGTTGGGGGAACCGGTTTCGGGGCACCCTTCACGGGGTGAGCGAAGACGATCGGAACAGGCAGGACGTCGAGGGCCCGGCCGCTGCGGCGGCGGGGCCAGAGGATGTGGGCAGGCTGCCGTAGCCAGCTCACCGAAGCGATCACCGCGATCCGTTCCCAGGGGGCCATGCTGATGGGCTGACGCCTGCCCGTGCCGGCAAGGGCGAGGGTGACGAGGCTGTGCTGACCGAACCAGATGACAGAGCAGAGTGAGACGGACAGACCATGATCCATGCAGCCGATATCCGTGAGTGGCGCAACCGCAGCGTCGTCGACCCCAAGGGCCGCAAGATCGGCGTGCTCGAAGCCATCTACGTAGACACCACCACCGACGAACCGGCCATGGCCACGGTCCGTATCGGACTTCCCACCCGTCACCAGCTGGCCTTCGTGCCCCTCGACGAGGCGATCCTGGGACCGGACTACGTCAAGGTCTCCTACGACAAGGCGCTGGTGAAGAAGGCGCCCACGGTCGGCATGGACGACATCCTGCCCGCCGAGGCCGAGGAAGCGATCTTCCAGCACTATGACCTGACCTACCAGCCGGGCGCGGGCGGCGAGAGGCAACTCGCGCGCCGCTGACCGTCGCGTGCTCATTCCGAAGGAGGTGTTCGTGTCATGGCTCTGTTCCTGTTTCTCGTTCTGGTCGCCGTCGTGCTGGGAATCGTCGGCGTGGTGGTGGAGGGGCTGGGCTATCTGCTGATCATCGGCATCGTGGTCCTCGTGGCCGCTGTGGCCTTCATCGCGGTGCGCTGGTCCCGGCGCTCCGGCCGCCGACCCATCCGATAACGCCAGATAGCCCAGGATCCCAACCGCTACGGCGTTCACCGTGTTTGAGGTCGTTCTCTTTCCGAACCTCGTGTGCGGTTTCTACTGTTCAGGCATGGGATGGCAGCTGTCACGGAAGTCTTGGGCCGTACTGGCCGAGATGTTGTGGGGGAGGCGGATGCCGCCGATGCGGGCGGTTTTGGAAGCACGGCAGAAGGCTGCAGCAGTGCGGGTGGAGGAACTCGGAGCCGAGTTGGAGCGGGTGCAGGCGTCTCTGGCTGATGCGGAAGAGGTGCTCAGCCGCCGGGTGATCGGCTTGGAGCAGTATCTGGAGGCGCTGGCCGAGGCGGACGTGGCCGCCGCGTTGGCCGGCGGGTTGAAGCAGATGAAGGCGGTGGGGCCGCGCCGGGCGGTGCCTGCGCGGGACAGTGCGGTCGGGGTCGAGGGTTTGTCGATGGACTACCAGGCGTTGATGGACGCTGCTGTGGAGGCCGGCGCCGAAGGGCTCGGCGCTCGGCGGGCGGCCGTGGTGCTGGGCTGGGACAGCGCGTCCGCCTCCCGCGTCGAGGGAGCGAGGGCACGGCTGAAGCGGCTGGTGGAGCGGGGCTGGCTGGTCGAGGAGAAACCGGGCCGGTTCACGCTGCCCGCGCCGGAACAGGTCGGGGGTGGGCGGCCAGGCGGCGTCTCGCACGAGCCGCGCCATGTGAGCGTCGGCTTCTGCCTCCGCCACATGAGTAAGACGCGAACTGGTTCAAGTCGCAGCTGCGTCGCGCATACCTGAAAGCGGTCGAACGGGGGGAGGCGCCCCCCTTGCCCCCCGGTGACCTGGAAAGACTCAGCTCTGCCGACTTGGCCTTGGCCGTCGACCGTCTAGCAATTCGGGAATTGGAGGTACAGCGCTCCAGCACCCTCGAGGAGTGATGATCCGGACATTTCGCCCGGGGTGTCGTTACGTACTCGGGGGGAGCGCCGTCGCGGGCGAGCCCATCGACGCGGACCACTCCAGTTCATCCCTCCCCTTCAGCGACCGGGTCCGGCTACCGTGGGGGCATGGCCAGGGAAATCCGCATCGAGATCGATGACGAGCAGTACGAGCAGCTGAAGCGCGAGGCGCACCAGCGGCACGAGGATCCGGATGTGTACGCCGGCCGCGTCCTGGCCGACGGCCTGAACAAGGCGCGGTTCCTTCAGGGCTGCGCTGAGTTCCTGGCCACGCCGGGAATGCGCGAGGAGTTCGCCAGCCGGTTCGGCCCGCAGCCCGGGCCCAGCGCAACCGCTGCGTGAGGGTGGACCTGCCGCAGTGGACCTGACCATTGATCTTCCGTGGCTGCTGGAGCTTGCCCGCACTCAGCTGGGCGACCCGGACGTGACGGATTGGGGAGCCCTGGAGGCTGCCCGCGCCCGGCACTGTTTCCGTGTGATGGACGGCCTTGTCTACGACCAGCCCCACCACCGCGCCGCCGCGCTTTTCCACTCGCTGTGCCGCGTCCCGGCGCTGGAACACAGCAACGCCCTGTTCGGCATCACCGTCGCGGCTGGCTACCTGCACGCGAGCGGCCGGCTGGCACGGTTTACGGCCAAGGAGGCGGCTGACCTGGCCGAGCAGGTGACGGCCGGGGACGTGGACATACGGGCCCTCGCCGACACGCTCAGGGAGTGGACCGAGCGGGCCTGAACTCAGGCTCGGTCCGGGAGAGACAATGGGATCTCCGCCCGGGGCAGGAGTGATGCCACCGCTTCGGGCAGCTGGCCCGGCTTGGTCTCCACGATCTGCACGTCGCTGCATCCAGCGTCTTCGAGTCCTTGCTTGCGTCTGCCGGCGCTCGGCTTGTCATAGGCGACGGCGGAGGAGCGCGGGGTGCCGTCCGGGTCGGTCCAGGTGAGCGCAAAGTTCTGCATCGTGATCGTCATGCGGCCATCATCGCCGTCGGCACTGACAACGCCCCGCTCGCGCCCTCTCTATCACCGCTGACGACCGTGAGCCCCAGGAGACCGTTCTCCTAGGGGCCCGGGGCCGGGTGGGCGGGGTCAGCCAAGCAGGCGCAGCAGCGCGGCCGACATCGCGATCATCGTCTCCGCCTCGGTGCGGCTGTACGTGAACGTCTTGGTGACGGCGTCCTTGTGGAGCGCGCCGCTCGCCTGGTCCTCGAGCGCGGCCCGGATCCAGGCCCAGCGTTCGTCCGGGGTGCGTTCGCGGGCCGGTTTGCTGCCGGGCCAGGACCAGCCGCTGTTGACCTTGATGTACTCCAGCGTGCGACGTGCTTCGAGCATGGCGCCGTCGATGTCGTCGTCCCGCAGTCGGCGCTGGGCCTCCCGCAGGTAGCCGACGGCTTCCTGGCGCCCTTCGTCGTCCGCGGGGAAGGGCACGGACATCTCGACGGCGAGGGACGGACCGAGGCCCTCCATCTGTTGGCGCCAGCGGCTCTCGGCGACTGAGATGTACAGCGTCGCCGAGGCACCCGGGTACGAGGTCGCCTGGGACAGGGTGGTGCGGACCTCGATCTCCAGGCGCAGGTCGCCAGAGCGGTGTTCGTCCAGGGCCCGCACCTGGGCGCTGGTGAGCATGTAGCGCAGCTCCGGGCGCTCGACGGAGTCGGGGCCGGAACGCAACGGTGGCTGTGGCGGTGCCGAGCATGCCCCGCTGTCCGTTGCCGAACGGCGCCCACAAGACGGTGTCCAGGATGAGCACGCGACCGGCCTCGACGGCCGCCGGGGTTTTCACCTCCAGTTGCAGGCGCAGGCTGTGTGCCCCGAGCTCCTTGAGGAGCATCAGGATGTTGTCCCGGTGGCCGATGGCCATGGTCCCGACGGGCGCGTCGAAACGCAGTTCGTCCATCGTGCGGCGCCTTCCTGGTGGTTCGTGTGCTGCGCCGATTGTGGGGCCTGGACTCGGCACGGTGCCCGGCATTTACGTATCGGGCTCCCTGCGCCCCAAGCGAGGCCGGGCAGCCTCACGCGCACACGAAGCGGAGCTTAGGCTCCGTCCGGTGGAAACGTTCTGGATCACCGCGATGGCCGTCCTGTGGGGTGCAGGAGTGGGCTTGCTCATACCGCGCGCCGCGTACCGGCTCTCCGTGCCGCCCGATGAGCCGTGGCGGGCAGCGTGCCCTGCCGGACATCCCCTTGCCGGGATCGCGGGCGGTTGGCTGGGGCGGGCCCGGTGCGCCGACGGCGACTCTTACGGTCCCAGCGCTCCCATCGTCGCCGCCGTCTCAGCCGTGGCCTGCGCTGTTCTGTCGGCCGCCACCGGGGCTCGCCCCGAGCTGCTGGTCTGGCTGCTGCTGGTCCCCGTCGGGGTGCTGCTCGCCGTCGTCGACTTCGCGTCGCATCGGCTGCCCGACGTGCTCACCCTGCCACTTGCCGCGGCAGCACTCGTGCTGCTGGGTGTTGCCGCGTTGCTGTCCGGTGCCGGTGGAAGCTGGACGTCTGCGCTGCTCGGCGCCCTCATTCTGGGGGCCTGCTACTTTGCGCTCTTTCTCATCAGCAAGGGCTTCGGGTTCGGCGATGTGAAACTCGCCCTCGTCCTGGGCGCTGTCCTGGGCTGGTACGGCTGGGCCATCGTCCTGGTCGGGACCTTCGTCGGGTACCTGCTCGGCGCGCTGTACGGCATCGCCCTCATGCTCGCGGGCCGGGCAGGCCGGGAGACCAGGATCCCGTTCGGTCCGTTTCTTCTCGCCGGGGCGTTCGCCGGGGTGCTCCTGGGCTCCTACACCCCGTGAACCCGGCCGACGGAGTCGGTGAGGACGCTGGGCCGGTGTCTGTACTGATGACGCACCGGGTCGGCTTCGTGCTGGCTAGCCTGGGATTCGGTGCGCCCGTACGGGCGGCTGCACGACGAGAGGGAGTCGATGACCGATCAGGCGACCAGGCCCCAGGCGAAGGCCGATCCCAGCACTCTGACGGTGGATTTCCGGCATGTCCACCGCCTGATCGATCCCGCCGCCGAGGGCGTCCAGACCTGGCAGATTTCTCTCCTCGCGGACGACGAGACGGTGGGCAGTCTGCGCGCCACCCGTGGCCTGTACTGGAAGGCCCACAACCTTCGCCAGCGCATGGCCGACGAGCAGACCTTCCCTGCCGTGGTGTCGGAGCAGCTCCTCGACTCCACGGGGCAATTCCGCCCGGAGTTCGAAGAGTTCGTTGATCTGCCGGGCAGCGTCCTCGTGGTCGACGAACTCCACATCGCCGCGCCCTGGGCCGATCCCTGGGTCGTCGCCGGGCTGACGTCCAGCGTCATCGACCGGCTGACTGACAACCAGTTCGCTGTGGTCCTCCCTCGAGTCTCCGGTGACACGGAGGCGGCTCTCCTCACGGAGGCGGGCGTCCTGCTGAGCGCCGAACCGTTCTCCGACGAGCTGCTGATCATCGACACGTCACTCGCCGCCCCCGAGGAGGCCGCGCACCGTGTGCGCGAGCACCTGCGCTCCCGCGCCCGCTACGGCGGAGCCGACCCCTGGAGCGACGACTGGGACGAGGAAGACGAAGAAGAGGCCGAGGTGCTCACCCCGCGCACGCGAGCAGTTCTGAACCTGGCCCTTCAAGAGCTGTCGGACCAGGCGTGGCAGGAGCTGCCCACGCTGGGCGACCGGCCACTCGAGCGGGAAGCCAGCGGGCTCTTCGGCTCACTCCCGCGGTTGACGTGGCACCAAAACGGCCAGTGGAGACGGCAGATGGCGCGGGCCTTCGACGATCTGGCCAGCGACTGTTCGTCCACCGTCGACGTCGAACCGCGCAGCACCGCCGAGGAGATGGCCCTGCACCTCGGTATCGCCCGCGCCCAGGACCTGACACGCAACCGGCCGCGGCTCGTGTCCGAAGCCGTGGCGGCCCTGCCCGAAGACCGCCGGGATTTCGACTGGGATGCCTGCTCCGATGACCTCTTCCAGGACCACGACGTGCTGATGCTGTTCGACCACTCCCTCGACGGCATCGAGCAACCTGCTCGGCAAACCCGCCGACGACTCAACCGGCCTGGCCCACGTCGACGCTCGCGAATACGACCCCATCACGGCCCAGTTCATCAGCGTCGACCCGATCCTCGCGACAGACCAACACCAGTCCCTGAACGGGTACAGCTACGCCGGAAACTCACCAATCACCCAGTCGGACCCCACCGGTTTGTGCTTCGCTGACGCATGCGGAGTGGGGGTACCCAAGGGTCGCGTGATTTTCGATGATGACAAGGCCGGTGAAACCATCACGGACGGCCCGATCGACCCGGGTAATCCCAGCGCAGGAAGCTGCCACTACGGCAGTTGCGGCAAGATTCACTACAATGCGACGGGCACCTCGCATACCAGTAATTCAGGCAATACCACGAGTCATGCAGTTAGTGGCCCCGGTGACGAAAGCGTCGCCCAAGTAGCCCTTGGTTGGGGGCATGCAATTGCGCAGGTCGGCGAGTGGGGCATGAAAGCCGGATACCCGCTCTGCTGGTTCGGAGCGGAGGATTGCGAAGTAGCCGATTCCTACGATGAATGGGCCGCATCGCAGGGAGCCGATCCGGCTAGCTCCACTTACCAGCAGGGTACGTCTGACGTCTACAACAACCTTCTTGCTGCCATAGGTGCCAGAGGCGGTGCCGCAAGCGAAGGCCTGGTGGCCGAGGGTGCAGGCGCTTGGAGCCCGGGGCGCAGTACCATCCTTGGCGGCACATACTACACTCCTCAAACAGGCCTCAAAGGTCTAATAAACCCGCAGGGCGGGACAACTAATTGTCGAGCATGCGTGGTCTCCCTGGATCTTATGCTCGCCGATGGTACTCGCTCTAACGCCCTACCTAGGATCAAGCGCGGCGACGTTAATGTGATCGAAAACCTGAATGGTCGCAAGTTTCGGAATAGGAGCTTTTCGAATATCGTAGCCGATATGCAGAAAGCTGGAAACGGTGCCAGAGGGATCGTTCACGGTATGGACTCGCAAGGTGGTCACGTTTTCAACGTGATTAATATCCGTGGGCGCGTTACCTTCCTTGACGGTCAAATCGGCAGTGCCAGTCACGCTGCAGGCTGGGACTCCTACAAGTTCATGAGGACAAACTGATGATTTCAGAGAAAGAGGCTCGCGAAATCGCGGACTCCTTCCTGCAAGCTAGTCGGGACGCCGACGAGCCAGATTTGGCGATCGACTGGGCGCAAGTTCGGGTGAAGGAGAGGTTTCTCATTGCCCCTTATAATTCCGTCCGCTTTCTAGAGACTCGTGACTCTAGTGTCCAGCTCCTGGACTGCTGGCCGATTTTGGTGGACATGAGTACCGGACAGGCAAGATTCAGCCTTCTGGAAGAGCGGGAGTTTTGGAGGAACCGCTAGGCGGATCGCAGCGAGGAGCTGTCGCGACGTAGCAGGGTGGCCGCGTTCTTGCCACGATCAAGCGGTCGACGACGTCCACCGTCCTGTTGAGCCCGGTAGCAAACAGACATGCGTTAGGGCTGGTTCCCACCCGGACCAGCCCTCTGGCGTGGGTTCGGGATACTCGGCATCGGCTCCGGCAGCGTCTACGTCAGACCGGGTTCCTGCCACCAGGAGCTGTCACACGTCGGACTACTGCCCATTGGCCAACTGGCTGGCGGTTTCTCGATCCATGGCACCGTCCGCTCGACTCCGCCCCGCTATCCGGGCCCCGCGCTGTCGTACCGACCTGGTCGTTACGACGCGGCCGTGGTCACCGCTGTCGCGACACGTGATGTCGGCGGCCGCGGGAGTACGACGCCGCGTGCTGCTGTCGGAACTCGCCCACGACGCTCCCCTGGCTTTGTTCACGAGTTGCGTCGTCAGTTGTTCACGGGTTTGGGAGGCACCCAGATCCACGGTCGGGTGATGTTCACGAGTTTTGACGGCACTGGGGTCCTTGCCACGGGAGCATCGGGGTGTTCCTGGCGAAAGGCCCTGGTCATGCCGCAGATGTCGAAGGTCGAGCTGTACGCCGCGATCCGGCGCGACCACCGCGGCGGCATGACGATGCGGGAGATCGAGCGCAAGTACAACGTGTCGTGGCGGACGGTCCGCAGGGCCGTGGACTCGGTCTGGCCGGAGCCTCGGAAGAAGCTGCCACCGCGCCCGACCGCGCTGGATCCGTACAAGGCGGTGATCGACGAGATCCTGCGGGCGGACCTGGATGCGCCGCGCAAGCAGCGGCACACGGTCACGCGGCTCTTCCACCGCCTGATCGAGGAGCACGGCGCCGACGTGTCTTACCAGATGGTCCGACGTTACGTCGCGGACCGGAAGCCTCGGATCCTGGTGGAGTCGGGCAAGGCACCCATCGAGGCATTCGTCCCGCAGACCCACCAGCCCGGCATGGAGGCCGAGGTCGACTTCGGCGACGTGAGCGTGCGCCTCGCCGGCGAACTGGTCACCTGCTACCTGTTCTCCTTCCGTCTGTCGTACTCGGGCAAGGCCGTCCACCGACCCGTTGACCGCACTACCGGCGTGTCCTGCGTGTTGGTGTCGTGAGGGGCGAGGAGTCTCCGTTCGGAATGTGCCCGATGAGACGGAGATGCGATGGATCACCATGCAGCAATGCCCGAGCTCGATGTGTCCCGCCTGGTGGTGGCGCGGGCTGGCAGTGTGGAGGCGACCACCACCGCGACGCTTCCTTGGGTGGTGCTCGATGGTGCGGGGCGGCCGATCGTACCGGTCAGCGATTTCCTTCGGGAACTGCTGGCCTGCGGCAACACCCCGGCCTCCTGCCGCTCCTACGCCTTTGACCTCCTGCGCTGGTTCCGGTTCCTGGCCGCAGTGGACGTTGAGTGGCGCCGTGCGAAGCGGGTGGACGTGCGCGACTTCGTCATGTGGCTGCGGACGTGCCACAACCCGGCGCGGGACCGGCGGCGCCCGGACGCGCCGGCACCAGGGTCGCTGAACGCGCGCACCGGCAAGCCGTACCTGAAGTCGGGCTATGCCCCGGCGACGATCAACCACGCGGTGTCGGTGCTGGCGGCGTTCTACGACCATCACCTGCAGACTGGGCAGGGCCCGCTGGTCTCGCCGGTGCCGCCACAGTCACGTGATGGGCGCCGGCTCGAAGCGCATCACAACCCGCTGGAGCCCTTCCGGCTGCACCGCCGGGGCGCCTACCGGCAGAAGCAGGTCGACCGCGAGCCCCGCACGGTCCCCGACGATGTCGTCGAGGACCTGTTCAACTCGCTGGACTGCCACCGGAACCGTGCACTGTTCTCCATGTTCCTGTCCAGTGGCGCGCGGGCCGCCGAGATGCTGGGCATGACGATCAGCGACGTCCACCCGGGCGAGGGGCGGATCTACGTGCAGACCAAGGGCCTGGGCGGCGCCAAAGAGGCGTGCCCGGCCTCCCCGGAAGCCTTCGCCTGGCTGGCGCTCTACCTCGGCGAACTGGCCCAGGACGGACACCGGCCCGCCCCGGACGAGCCGGTGTGGTGGACCCTGCGCGGGCCGACACGTCCACTGACCTACACAGCGCTGCGGGCGGTGCTGAACAGGATCAACGCACGGATCGGGGCGAACATCACGCTGCACGACCGGCGGCACACTCTGTGTCTGCGCTTGATCGAGGACCCGGGCATCACCCTGGTCGACGCCCAGCAGGTGATGCGCCACCGGCGCATCACCACGACCAGCACCTATCTGCGGCCGAGGATCGACGAAGTAATCGCCAAGGTCCACGAGCACTATACGCGTCCCAAACCGGTACGGCAGCCGCTGACCGGCTGGACCTACGACCCGGACGACCTCGCCGACGTGTTCGGGAACAGCTGATGGCCGCCCGGCACGGCCGCACCGCGCGCACTACGGTCAGCCCCCGCGACCCCGCCCTGCTCGCCGACGCCCGGCTACCTGGGCCGAGACCATCTGCCGCCGCCAACGAACGGGCGAGTACGCCGCGGGAGGAGCTCGCACGACTGGCCGAGAGCCTGCTCAGTGAGCCGACCGACCGCAATGTGTGGCGCCAGCAGCTCTCGCTGACCCGAGTGTTCGACTGGCTGGAGGGATTCCCCGCCGACACCTGGCAGGACCGCTGGCTGCTGAGCGATTCCGACGACCGGGGCTCGGCCTGGGGGCCGCAGAATCTGAGCGTCGGCACGCGCTCGCGGTTCACTACAGGCCTGGGCATCCTGATCGTCCTTCAGGCGGTCCGGCCCTCCTACAGGTGGCTATTCGGCAGTCGGCTGCTGGGCGTCTACGACGCCTACCGGCGCCATAACCAGACAGCCGTGTTCGCCGAGCTCCAGCAGCGCGCTGGCGGCCGCGAGGGCTGCGACGAGCACGCGACCGAGGCCCTGAACGTGCTCACGCGCATGAGCATCGTCACCGGCAAGGACCTGCTCGACTTCGCCCTCGGAGATCTCACCGACTACGCTCAGGCCCGCCGGGCGACCGGCCGCACCGTGGCGTCCCTGCCATTCGCCTACGAGATCCTGCACGCCGTCGGCGGCCTCAAGGACTCTCCGCCGACATTGCGACAGGCCCAGGCCCGCGGCCAGCTCACCCCAGCCGAGCTGGTCGATCGCCACCCGATCGCCAACCACGCGGTCCGTGACGTGCTCGTCCACTACATCGCGGAACGGTCCGCCGTCCTGGACTACGGCTCCCTGGTCAACCAGGCCCAGATGCTGGCCGACCTGTTCTGGGGCGACCTGGAACGCCACCATCCCGAGATCTCCTCGCTGAACCTGCCCGACACGGTGGCCCACGCATGGAAGCAACGCGTCCGTGTTCTGCCCAACGGACGTCCCCGCCGCACCTCCCACAGCGTGTTCCTGGCCGTCCGCTCCTTCTACCTGGACCTGCTCCAGTGGTCGATGGAAGACCCGGCCCGCTGGGCCCAATGGGCCGCACCCTGCCCGATCAGCGAAGCCGACATCCGCGGCTACATCAAGGAGACCCGGCACCGGCAAGCGCGGATGCAGCAACGCACCCGCACCCTGGTCCCCGTGCTCCCACAGCTCGTCCGCGCCGCCGAGACCCGGCTGCACCACGCAACGCTCCTCATGGAGGCGGCCCGAACCGCGAAGCCAGGCGAGGAGTTCACCATCGAGGACCGTCGGTATCGACGCACCGGCCGGGAAAGCAGCAACTGGCGGCTCACCGCGCGGTTCATCACCCCGGCCGACGAGCCCGGCCCACGGTTCGACGCCGAATGCGAGGAGAACAACGCCTTCTGGACATGGGTCAGCATCGAAGTCCTGCGACGCACCGGTGCCCGGATCGAGGAACTGCTGGAGCTCACCCACTTGAGCCTGCGCCAGTACCAGGCGCCGACCGGCGAGACGGTGCCGCTGCTGCAGGTCAGCCCGTCCAAGACGGACCGCGAGCGCGTCATCCCCGCCGACCCGGACTTGGTCGCGGTGCTCGCCAGGATTATCCGCCGCATCAAGGGCTCCGACGGGCGAGTCCCGCTGCTGAACCGGTACGACGGCTACGAGCGGGTCTTCGGCCCGCCGCTGCCGCACCTGTTCCAGTGCCCCTCCCAGCATCGGCTGCAGGTCATCTCCGCCAACCGCATCCGCGAGTTCCTCACCGATCTCGCACTGCGGGCCGGCATCGTAGATGTCGACGGGACACCGCTGAGGTTTACGCCTCACGACTTCCGCAGGATCTTCTCCACGGAGACCGTCAACGGCGGCCTGCCGATCCACATCGCCGCGAAGGTACTCGGCCACCTCGATCTCAACACGACACAGGCGTACGTCGCGGTCTATCCCGAGGAGGTTATCCGCCACTACCGGCAGTTCATCGACCAGCGTCGGACCCACCGTCCCAGCGATGAGTACCGCGAACCGAGCGACACCGAGTGGCAGGAATTCCGTGACCACTTCAGTCTCCGCAAAGTCGCCCTCGGCACCTGCGACCGCCCCTACGGGACCCCCTGCCAGCATGAGAACGCTTGCGTCAGATGCCCCATGCTCCGCCTGGACCTGGCCCAGGAACCTCGGCTGTTGGAGATCGAGACCAACACTCGCAAGCGCCTCGGGGAAGCCCAGCGGATGCAGTGGCTCGGCGAAGTCGCCGGACTGCAGGAGAGCCTGCGGCACATCGCCGCCAAGAAACAGCAGGCCGAACGGCTACGAGCCCAAGCTGACCGCGGCGAAGCCCGAGAAGATGTGCTCGGGTAACTACGCATCTCCGTGTCTCTCGCCCGCCCTTTGTCTCCACTGCTCAGCTGCGACGCTGTTCTGCTGGGCGGCCCAGCAATCGAAGTCCTCTACCAGGTATGCCGACTCGACCGGCTTGAGCCGAATCTGTGCCCGCTGATCCATCCACCAGATCTCGAAGTCGGCCACAGTCCCCTCGGCCGGCCATCGGGCCGGGTCGCGCGGCAGAAGGAGAACATCGACGAAGCCGCCTACGCAAAGCCCTAGATCAACGAAGATCCCGATGGCGCCGGGCTTGGGAACGCGCACGACGGTACCGGTCAGGCATTCGCCGATCTGCAGTCGAGATCGCAATTGCTCCCATGGTTCATCGACAGGCATTCAGCCATCCTGCCTCATTCAGGGCCGATTGGATCTATGGCTGGAGATCCTCATGGAGTCCGTCGATCCTGCGGCCCAGCCCCGTGTGGGCTCCGCCGACCTCCACCAGGCTCCAGGTGGGGCTTTCCTCCGGGGCTTCGGGATCCCGGCCCTCGTCGAGGCACCCGAGCACAGCAAAGGCCGTTTCGTGAACAGTCACCCGGACCAGTTCAAGCAGGTCACTCTGGTCAGCACCAGCGACCAGAAGCCGTTGAACTGCTGGAACGCTAGCCAACGCTCCTGAACGCTCCCATGAGTCGACCGCCTCCCGGCGGATTGCTCGCAGAATGAGGAAGCGCGCCAGCTGCGGGATGTTCTCGCTGATCTCCGAGCGGGCCCAGCCCTCCGGATCCTCAGCCCCCAGCTCCTGAAACTGATTCCGTAGCACAACTGCCGCGTCCTGCCCCTCCTTGGGCAAGGTGGCCAACCACTCATCCCACGCATCAGTCATTGCGGCAGCATCTCATCACTGCCGAGCGCATCGACGTCTGGGGGATCCCTCCCGACGCAGGGTTCCGTTAGTACAGAGAAGCGTCTTCGCCTCCTGCGGCCAGGAAGCCTTCTTCGAAGGGCACGTGCACGCGCTGCGGACGCTGGGCGGCGTGCCACGGAGCAAGGTCCGCTACGACAACTTGAAGGCCGCCGTCACCCGCGTGCTGGGGCTGAGCCGAGCGAGGGTGGAGACCGACCGGTGGATCGCCTTCAAGTCGCACTTCGGGATCGAGAGCTTCTACTGTCGGCCCGGCATCGACGGCGCTCACGAGAAGGGCGGGGTCGAGGGACAGATCGGCTATTTCCGGCGCAACCACTTCACCCCGGTTCCCGAGGTCGCCTCGTTGTCGGAGCTGAACGAGCTGGTCGAGCAGTGGGACCACCACGACGGCCAGCGCCGGATCGGGTCCCGGTCGCGAACGATCGACGAGTACTTCGAGGTCGAGCGGCCGCTGCTGATGCCGCTGCCCGAGGAGCCGTTCGAGACCGGACGGGTGTTCACGCCTCGCGTCGACCGCTACAGCCAGATCGCGGTCCGCACCAACCGCTACTCGGTGCCAGTGAGGTTGATCGGCAAGCGAGTCAGGGTGATGCTGCATGCCTCTCACCTGGTGGTTTACGACAAGAATGTGGAAGTGGCCCGCCACGAGCGGCTGATCGCCAAGGGCAGTTGCCGCCTGGAACTGGACCACTACCTCGAAGCCCTGATCCGCAAGCCAGGCGCCTTCCCCGGCGCGACCGCACTTGAGCAGGCCCGCTCCGCCGGCAAGTTCACCCCTATCCATGACGCCTGGTGGGCCGCAGCGGTCAAGGCACACGGCGACACCGAGGGCACCCGCGCCTTGATCGAGGTGCTCCTGATGGCCCGGCACATCCCGCACGAGCACCTGGTCGCCGGTCTGGCGACAGCGTTGCGGGCCGGGGCCTTGACCGCGGACGCGGTCGCCCTGGAGGCCCGCAAAGCCGCCCAGACGGAGGACGAACCCGCTCCAGCCACCTCGTCTGCGCTGGCCACCGGGCAGCCGTCGGCGACCGTGACGTTCCTGCACGAGTGGAAGCTGAACCACCTGCCGCCGGACACCAGGCCACTGCCCTCGGTGACGCCCTACGACCAGTTGCTCCGACGTCGCGCCAGCGGCGGTGACCACCGAGAGGGAGAAGCACAGTGACCCTGCCCCGCCAACGAGGGCTGACCGAGCAAGCCGCCACCACCGCCATCGACACCGCCTGCCGTCTGCTGCGGCTGCCGTCAATTCGCAACGAGTTCGCCGACATCGCCGACCGGGCCGCCAAGGACCAGATGACCTACCGCGGGTTCCTCGCCGAGCTGCTGATGGCGGAGTGCGACGACCGGGCCCGCCGACGCTCGGAACGGCGGATCAAGGCAGCCGGGTTCCCGAGGGAGAAGTCACTGCGGACCTTTGACTACGACGCCAACCCCAACATCGACGCGGCCACCGTCAACACCCTCGCCAGCTGCGAGTGGATCAAGAAGAGCCAGCCGCTCTGCCTGATCGGCGACTCCGGCACCGGCAAGTCCCACATGCTCATCGCTTCGGGGACCGAGGCCGCCATGAAGGGCTACCGCGTCCGCTACACGCTCGCTACCAAGCTGGTGAACGAGCTGGTCGAAGCCGCCGACGAGAAGCAGCTGAACAAGACCATCGCCCGCTACGGTCGCGTCGACCTTTTGTACATCGACGAGCTCGGCTACATGGAACTGGACCGGCACGGCGCCGAGCTGCTGTTCCAGGTTCTGACCGAGCGGGAGGAGAAGAACAGCGTCGCCATCGCCTCAAACGAGTCGTTCGGAGGCTGGACGAAGACCTTCACCGACCCCCGTCTCTGCGCCGCCATCGTCGACCGGCTCACCTTCAACGGCACCATTATCGAGACCGGAACCGACTCCTACCGCCTGGCCAGCACCCGAGCCCGTGTCGAACACGCAGAAGCGTGCTGATCAACCGCTTTACCGCCTGGCCGGCAACCGCTGAAGGCCGGCCAGGCCGACATCATCCGAGCGGGACAGGCCCTACAACCCGGGGACCAGCGTCCAGATGGGCTGCGATGCGCGTAATCGTCCGTGCGTTGTCCTCGAACAAATGCGCCTGCATGCCCGCTGCCTGAGCAGCCTCAACATTGACTGCGAAATCGTCGATGAACAGACAGCTCTCCGGCCGCACCTCCAGGCTGGCGCATACGGCCTCGAAGGCACGCGGGTCCGGCTTCTCGACGCCGATCTCGTGCGAGTACACGATTTGCTCGACCAGTTCGTCGAAGTGATACAGCGCCGTCTCCCGCTCCCGGGCGCCGACGAAGCTGTTGCTCAGAATGCCCAGGCTGCAGCTTCCTCGCAGCCCACGCACATAAGCGATGAGCTCCTCGTTAGGCGTTCCCAAGTACTCCGCCCAGAGACCAGCCATGAAGGCTTCAACCTGGAGCGCGTCGAGCCCCAAGCGTGCTGCCACCTGCTCGTGGACCTCTCGTTCACTGATACTCCCGACGCTCCCGGCTTGCCACACGTCGCGCATCCGCTCATGCACAGTGCCGAGCGGCAGCTCCAGCCGCTCCTCCCACCGCTGCACCCACCCCGTTTCCGGCGTGATCTCCAACACGCCACCGATATCGAGAATGACGGCCGTCACTCGAACTCCCCCTCTTCGTCCTGCCCGGCTGGCGAGCGCACACCGCTCGCTTATGTGATCTACGGAGACACTGTCGCCCTTCCCTCTGGGGCTAGGTCAAGCGATCTTGAAACCTTGTGGCAGCCCTGTTGCGAGCCGCCGACACGACTCCGCTACATCGGGCAGCTGCCTTCAAAACTCGTGACGAACCGCAGAGTCCTCGGCCGGGCGACGACGTCAGAACTCGTCAACAAACGCTGTCGCAAGAAGTGATCGAAGCCATGCAGGAGTGGCTGATGAACGGCCGTCCCGCCGGTGCGAGCATGTTCAACGTGCGGGTGGTCGGCACGATCGCACGAGACAGCCGCACCATCGACTTCCAGTACTACTTCACCGACTTCGAGACGACCGGTGAAACAGGCGCGTTGTCAATGCCGATCACCACCAAGGGAACGGTCCCGAAGACCTGGCCGTCCGGTGCCCGATTCACCCGTGGCGGGAACGCGCCCGGCACCAAGACCTGGGCTCAGCTGGAAGCTTTGCGCACGTTCCACGAGACGGTGAACGCCAAGCCCGGTCAGGGCAGTGGACGATCCGATCTGCTTGCCGCGGTCTACGAACCCCTGGTCAGCTTCAAGCCTCCGGCCCCGTGGAAGCTCAGTGGGGCCACGCAAGGCACCCTGTTCATGCTCGCACCGCGGTGGGACGCCGCTTCTTACCTGCCGAACTCAACCGGTGGCCGTAACCCCGCGACGAAGGGTGCGGCGACCTTCAGCTACATCACGGCGATGGTCCTCAGCGCGAGGGCCGGTGCCGAAGGACGCGCCGAAGCCCAGCACATCAAAACGGCCTTCACGCACCCCGAAGACACCAAGCCGTACGTGTCGGCGAAGAAAGTCCCGGGCCAGAACGTGGAGGACCCTCTGCACCGCACCGTGAACGCCAAGCGGAACGACGACAACCGCAACGCGGCAAAGAAGCAGTGCAGACGCTACTGGGGCGCCGGCTACTCCCACGGCAACACCCGGGACTGCGACGAATACCCCTTCGCAAGCACCTACGAAGGAGCAGCCGAGCACGACTACGATCCGGAAGTCCGCAAGTTCAACTTCTCCGTCAAGCCCATCGCCAAGGAAGACAACCAGGCCGGGGGTCTCATCCTGAAAAGCTTCTACTCCAAGAACCGCATCCTCGATGGCCAAGACGACGCCTTCATCGTCGAGATCAGCGGCTGACCACTCAAGGCGGGAGCACCCCGGCTGCTCCCGCCGCATCGGCGGGCTACGGCCGGGTAGGCCAGAACTGCACCAGGTACCGCTCCACGCCCTTGATGCTCTCCTCACTCTCGCCGAGAGCCTCGACGGCGGCACGGCCGGTGGAACAGACGCGCACGCGCCATGATCCGGCAGTGTTGCTCAAGGTGATCAGGTCCTCGGACCGACCGAGGCTCATCGACCACACAGCCACCTGACCGCTCACCGACTCGAAGTCCGCCTCCGCCTGCTCCTCCCAGGCAGCCGCCTCCTGCGCCGCGCAGGGCCGTCCCACACCTCGACCGTCAACAATGCAGTGTGGGTATGACCGGCACTGGTGATGTCGAGGCGACCGGGGTGGGTGCTGAGGAACGCGCCGAAGTCGAACTCGTCCGGGAACAGCAACTCCAGTACAGCGTCGTCGGATTCCTGCAGACCGAAGGCGTGGTAGCCCACGAACACGTCAAGTTGTTGCTGACGGAGAAGCTGTGCCATGTCGTGCCCCCGGTAAGTCGCAGACGGCTGGCTATCGGCAGCAATCGTAGGCGGGCGTCCACGTGCCTGGGCCACCTCCGGCCACACCTGGACCCGGGCGTGGCCGGAGGACGTCGGTCGTCCTCGGCGGGCCCGCTTTCCATGGGCCGTCCGACCGCGCTGGTGGCTTTGCTGGAATGCTTCCCGCGGACGGACCGGTCGGCGAGGTACGCGGCGAGGACGGCCTGGCCCACGTCGGTGGGTTTCGCGTCGTGGTTTGAAGGACATGTCGGCGCTGGTGGCTCATCGTCATCCCTTCGCCCAAGCTTGCCTTTTACGGCCGTGTACGGTGATCACCGGCGTCGGCAAGGGGACGGGGCATTGGTGGATCTGCGGCATCAGACGGAGAACTTCGTCAACGCGTCATGGTCGATGGTGGGGCTGCGTGATCTGGTCTACGACATGGTGGGCCTGCTGTTCACGGAACTGAGTGCCCATGGCGGTATGGCGGGCGACGGTGCGGCTGGCAGAGCCTTTGCCAAGGTGTACACCGCAGCCGTCAAGTCGGTCTTCGACCAGTCCGGGTTCGCCCACCAGGTGATGGCCAACGGCGCGGGCGCCCTGCTCAGCGCCTCCGAGGAACTCCTCAAGCGTGACGACAAAGTCGCAGCCAAGCTGTTGGAGCAGAGCCCGTTCACGCCCGGGATCGGCTCTCAGCCGGCCGGCCCCGATTGCAGCCCGCGCGCCAGCCACAACGCCGAGGACCTGCCGAACGTCGTCGGCGAGACCAGCGGCATCGATCAGTACCTCTTCAACGAGCGATTCCTCGGCCAGCCGGACAAGCTGCGGGCCGTCGCCACAACCTGGCGCAGCGCGGCCAAGATCCTCCACGACACCTACTGGGACTCCCGCGACGCATGGAAGACAGCCACCCTCGATCAGGCGGGCCATACCGCTGACGCGGTCGAGAGCTTCTTCGAGAAGTTCGTCGGCAAGACACCACCACCCAGCGAAGTGGGCGACCACGACACTCTCCTGGCGAACCTCCCCACGGCCTGCACAATGCTCGCCAACGCCTGCGACGCCTACGCCGACCACGTCGAAACCGCCAAACAATGCCTTCCCATGGAGAACAGCGAACTCGACGGTGACTTCCTGTGGCCCTGGCAACAGCCACGCTTCGGAGGCGACGGCCACGACGGCGGCCTGCACGACCTCATAGCCAGCGACACGCGCATCACCTCGCTCGGCAACATCCCTCACGCACTGGACAGCTCCCAGTCCCGAGTCAAGATGCCGCAGCCGGACAACGGCGGCCTCTTTCCCAACCTCCCGCCGCTCCTCGGCCCCCTGATCCGCGTCCCGACACTCGTCCCAGCCGCTTACCGCCCCCTGCCCTCCAACACTCCGCACATTCAGCCGATCCCTCCGGCGATTCCTCCCGACCCGCGGTTCCCACAGCTCACGCCCAGCCAGGGGCAGAACTTCCAGACCTGGCTCGACTCTCTGAACAAGGGCGACATCTCCGGAGGCAAGCCGGCCGAGGTCGCCTACCAGAAGCGGGTGGCGGGCTTCCCCGAGTTCGAGGTCCCCATCCCGGCAGGGCACGGCAAGTCAAACACGCTGATGGTAGACGGATTCCGCAACGTCGACGGGATGGCCATCGAGGCAAAGTACGTCAACAAGCCGAACCAGCGGTGCTACCGCTCGCTGGAAGACCTCCGCCAGAACCACGAGAACGGCAACAAGGACTTCCTCTACGACAAAGACCGCGCGGAGCTGCGAAAGTACGCCGCCGCACTCAACGACCCGCGCAACAAGGAGATGCGCGGCGTCGAGACGGTCACCAACAACCAGGAAGCCGCCCAGTACTGGCGCATCATGATGGCCGCATGGGGCGTCAAGGGTCACGCCCGCTACGTCCCCTGACCACCGTCGCCGGCACGCACAGGAAGCACCACAATGGAACCGGAACAGATCGCAGAACTCCGCACCATGTTCGTGTTCACCCCACCCCACGGGCAGAGTTGGGGCCTGACCTTCGACGGACTGGCAGCACGGCTACGAGAGCGGAACCCGGACGAATTCATCCGTGTCGATGACAGCGGCGGACCCATCCGCGGAGCATCGATGAGCTTCGGAATCACTCTCGATGACGAGGACCTGGAAGGGCTGGCCAGTCTAGTCCCGGAAGGCGTGTCCGTCCTGGACTGCAACGCCCACTTGGCAGCACGGTTTGCCCTGTGGCTTAGGAACAACGTGGTACCAGCCGATGTCCCCGTCATGTTCAACACGGAATGGGGAATCGAGGAAGACCTCGATGACACACTCGTCCCCGATGCCACACGCCCCCGGATCGTGGCGGCCTTCGTCAGACACATCGAAGAGACCGGCGGCCTCGACTGACAGTGGCCCCCAATGCGGTTGCCGCAGACGCGCCCACCACTGCCAATCGCCGCCGGCGCCATGGCGTGGCTGCTTCTGGTACGCCCGAGGACAGGGCGGTCGCCCTGGAGTGCCGCTGTAGCTGACCGGTAAGCGCGTGATTGTCAACTCAGAAGCAGTGATGGTGCTCTTGCTGTCACTCTGGCACCCGTCAGGATCTATCCCTCGGGAGCACCGCGATGACGGGCACGTCGCCGCCCACGTCCGCGCAGCAGCGGCGTGTGCAGTGGAAGACCATTGACAAGGCACTGGCGCCTTACTCGACCGAGTCGCTGCTGCCGTTGCTGGAAGCGGCGTTGACGGCGCCAACCTGCTCCTGCTTCCATGACCATCTGCTGTTGGTGTGGACCCGCGTCGTGCGCGGCGGGCGCCGCTCCGGTGCAGTGGCCACGGCCGACGTCCTGCCGGTACTCGTCGACGCCGTGGTACGCGCTGCCCCAGGCCGTGCCGTTCTCACCGAGGGCGTACCGAACGACGTACGAGCTGGCGTGTGCTTCGCCGGGATGCTGCTGCACCCGGGGGACCTGGATCACCCGCTGCTGGTCCTGCGCAGCCTGCAGCTGACCGCACGTGCTGTCGACGACCACCTCGTTGGTTCCGTCGGATTCGGCATAGGTGACGTCATCGAGCTTGCCATGCGCTACACCGACCGCCGCATCAGGGAGTCCGCGCATGCCTGGCCGGCGCCGGAAGAAGACGAGGACGACGAGACGATCTCGTGCTGGCTCACCCAGGCCTGCGTGGATGCTGTCATGGCAGCAGAGCGCGACTGCCTTGACGACATCGTTGCTGCCTGCGAGCAGCCGGAGCGAGCGGGCCGGGCCCTGGCCTGGCTGACGGCGGACATCGGGAAGCTGAAGCTGAAGTACGACCCGACGCGGCAGCTGCTCGGCCCAGTGCTGGCCGTACGAGCCCACGGCCGGAGGATCCCCGTCCCGGCCAGCGAAGCGCTCCAAGCCGTCGTGGCGGCTGCTGAGCAGCTCCTGCAGCGCCTGGAAGGCAGCCAGGAGGCGGCCCAGCGCCTTCAGGACCTGGCCGTCATCCGGGTCGCCGACGTGTTGCGGCTGGACAGCGTGCCCCGCCCTGACGCGGTGGCCCGGATCAGCGCTCCCCAGCTTCGCCTGGAGATCGCGGTCGTCAGCGCGCTTCTCGACGGGGAACTCGGTCCGCGGGTGGAGGTCGCCCGAAAAGCCCTGCTGGAGCAGACGGAACCACAGCAGGGCCGACTGGTGGTGTACGCGGGCCCGCGGTTCCTCGTGCGTGAAGTGGTCACGGACACCCTCATAGTGCACGTCGAAGAGCTCGCCGAGATGGCAACCGACGCCAATGCGGATCCCGCCACACTGGCCCTGTTCGTGCTGGAAATGACCCAGCACCCGGGCGTGGACGCGATCGCCTACCTGCATCTGCTCGACGCGTGGAGCAGCTGGCGACGCAAAGGGACACTCCTCCTGCCGGCCGAACACGCACCCAAGGTAGCCGTCGTCCCCTGGAGCGGCCGGGACCTGTCCTGGGACCGGGCTGCCGCCTGGGCCCCCATCGACAAAGTTCTGACGGATGCCGGCCTGCCCCCTTCCGCGCAGTGGACAGCCGGCAAGATCGCCGATCTTCCCGAGGGAGCCGAGGGGCTGCATGCGGACTTGCACCACTACGCAACACCTCGCGCCGCTGTTGCCGTCAGCACCCACCCGCCACTCGCCGTGGTTGTCCCCCTGGACCCGCCCATCGAGGCACCGCTGGACCTTTCGGCCCTGCCCGACGCGGTCCGCACCACTATCACCGCTCACCCGGAGATCGCCCGACACTTCACTCTCCCCGACCAGACCCCGATCACCCTGCATCTGACCTCGGCACTGCCAGACGCGGCACAGCAGCCCGACGACGCAGCCGATGCCCAGGCTCCCGTCGACGGCCTGCGCCTGCTTGTTGCGGTCGACCCGGCCAGCGCTGCCGTCCGGCTCGTCCTTGAGCCTGACCTCCTCGGGGCGTTCATGGGTGACGGACAGGAAGGACACCGCGCTCTCGGCCATGCCCTCCACCACTGCGTCGCTCGGATCCGTGAACGACATGACGCCGGCAAAGGCACCGATGTCCGAACCTTCATCGAGGCATGGAGCCAGGCCCACCCGGTCCTGCTCTTCAACGCCTTCGAGAACCACTGGCCCGCCCAGGCGTGTGCGTACTCCGTGCCGGAGGGCCGCCACGTTCGAGTCCGCGCCCTGCGCTCCGCAGCCGCGGCCGTTCGCGAAGCCCAGGTCCCCGCCGGCCAGTGGCGCGGGCGGGAGGCTATGCGCCCGGCCGAGCAGGTCCTCCACGCGCTCGAGGCACTGCTCGCTGCGGAGATCCGCCCCTTCGAGCCCGCCCTCACCATCGAACTGGCTCGCCACCTCAACGCCGCCTGGTGCGCCCGGACCCGCCGCCACCATGAGCTCCTGTTCAATCTGGCCGCACCTTGGGCCGACAACTGGGTCGATGAGGCGCAGCACCGCACCCGAGACGACACGATGGCCACGTCCGCGCTGACATTGCTCTTGCAGGAGGCACTGGCCACTCCACCCGAAGGAGACCGCGCCGCCGACCTCCTGGCCGTGGCCGACCTGGTCGCCCTCGCCGAACTGATCTTGCACAGCGGAATCACAGCCGTCGCCGGCGCCCGGGGACTACACGGCCTGGAACTCCACGTCCACGACACCGGCGTCTTCACCATCAACCAGCCCGACGACGACCCGACCGCAACCGCCACGCACCTCGGACTGGACCACAACGCCTGGATGCGAGCGCGCCACGACCACTGGCTGACCCAAAGCCGGCAAATCACTCTTGTCGATCTACCCGCCCCGCCCCCCGGCGGTCCCGACCTGGGCAGGACGCCAGCGGCCTTCACTGCCCTCCGCCTGCTCCCAGGCTCCTCCCTCGCGCGCGCGGATCAGGAGCTGCGCCAAGCGTGGGGCTTCGGATTCGACGCCCTTTCCGCCGTGCTCGGCACGGCCGTGGACTGGCCGACCGGCCCCGAAGGGTACGCCGTTATCACGTCCGAGGAGCTCGCGGGCGAGGCAGCCGCCTGGTCCAAACTGCCCGAGCCGGAAACTCGCGCCGCGATCGGCCGACTCATCCTCGACCGCCACAACGCTGACGATCCCCGTGAACACCGCTACACCGAGGTGGTGAATCGCTCCGGGTCTGATGGAGGCTCGATTCCCTGAGAGGATCGAGTCATGGCACGTCCGTCCCCATACCCTGCTGAGCTTCGTGAACGTGC
>NZ_JBWKIR010000043.1:0-41476 GCF_056432605.1 Streptomyces sp. NPDC045022 | reverse complement strand
TGAGTTGCGTACGTGTCACACCCAGCGTCCTACCAGGTCCCACCCCCGCATGGGACCAGAACCCGAGAATGATCACGACCTCACACAGGCCCTAGATCACTGGCGGGTGTCGATGAGATATGCCTATCTCATCGACCAGTTGAACTCTGCCCTGCGCCGTCCCGGCATGTTCTCACAGCATGACGCGGCCCTGCGGATGCTGATGGATCACCTGCTGTTCGTGGAACGCCAGCCCGAGGCATTGGCTGAAGAGGAGCGCGCCGGGGCGAGTCGAGGGGCCTGGACCAGCACCGGTGCCGGCTGGCGAATTTCACGCTCTGCGGGCCAGAGTGCGCCCGTGGGCGCAGGCGGACCGCTCGTGGGCAGATGTCATCTCCGAGTTGGGCCACCCGTCCATCCTGTGCGGAGAGACCAGTCCGCTGTACAGCAAGACGCTCGGCTACCTGGGCGAGAACCCCGACGAGCCCATGGTGTTCTTCCATCTCTGGAATGGCAGCACCCCGGCCCCCGAGTCCACGTAGCCCGAGCTTGAGGAACCTGTTCTGCTTGCTGTCCGCTTCGGAGACGCGCCTTTCGACGAAGCCTTCATCTTCACCCCCGAGGGGCAACGAAAGCGGCCCGAGCCCGAATCGCTCGGCCGCTGAGCGCCCAAGAGGTATGCAAGATCAGCAGGACGGACCTTCGCAATCCCTGGTTTTCCCAAACCCGCACCGGCCTGCGGTAGGGACGCCCGTTGCGGGGGTTGCCGGCCACGAGCGCCCCCTCAGCTCACGGCTGCATGGTCTCCAGGTCCTTCAGGCCCTCCTTGGTGGCGTCGTCGATCTGCTTCTGCATGATCTCGGTGGCGTACTTCTGGATGGTCTCGTCGTCCACACCGTTGCACGCGTCGGGCCGATCGTCGGGGGTGGCCTCGCTGCCGGCCTTCACTGCGTCGGCGAACTGCTTGGTCATGGCGGCCTTGCACGCGGCAGGGTCGCCCTTGGCGTCGCTGGAGCTGCTGCAGGCAGTGAGGGCGGCGGTGAGGGCGAGCAGGGCGGTGCAGGCGGCTGTACGGGCGTTCATGGTCTCCCCCGGGGTGGCTTTAGTGCTGAGGAAGCATCATCAGCCGCGTTGGGGCGCTGTGGAGTCGCTGTGGCCGTGTTGTGACCGTACTGGTGCGACAACGGCGAAACCCCGACGGAGCGTCTGCGCATCGGGGTTTCGGGTGAGTCTGTGGTCCGGGTGAGGGCACAGTTGCGTTGTCTGTTCTGACGCGTCCGGCCGCAGGCGGAGGTGTCTTACGAGGAACCGTGCGGGCGGCCCGCCTCTCCGTGCCTGGGCAGCTTTCTGGTTCGAAATACTGGGATGACCCTTGCCCGGCAGCGGACGACTGCCCCGCCGCTGGGCAGCCTGGCACCAGGTAGTGACAGACGTCCACGCCTCCTACCGGCCGGGCTCTCCTCCGCCCGGCGCCCGGCCCACGGCGACTCGGCGGGCGCTGGCGGCCAACCCGCCGGTCGGCTCCCTCACCACCTGCTGTCACGTCACCGCCGGAGCGGCCCGGGCGGAGGGGGACACCGGCTCCCCTGCCGCTGGGATCGTTCGGAATGCGGCCGGGCTGTCGGGGCGGCCTGTACCAGAGCGCACAGCCAAAGGGCCGCCCCCAACCCCGCCGTGCTGACACAGCAGAGCAGCAACGACGGTATCCGCAGGACTGAGCGTCCGCGGGTGTGCCGGCTCGCCGTCACCGAGGCCGCTCGGTCGGCCACGGCCCGCACAGGACTGCGGGCCCGTGACCAGAGCGCCTCTCACAGCCCGGCCGGACAGAGCCGTCGCGGCTTGCCTCCGTGGACCACCGCGTCGACGCAGCCTCCCGGCAGCCCGTTGTGAGCCGTGGTGGAGAAGTTGGCGGTGACGGTCAGCGCGTGGTCGCCGAAGGTTGTCCGCTGCACCAGACCGTCGGACGTCAGCCGGCGGAAGCCGGTCATCGGCTCGGTCATCGCCGTCTTGTGCAGCGGCTCGAAGTACCGCTGCAACCGGGCGATCTGCCGGCCGTGTTGATCGAGTTCGGACTGGCTCAGCACGAGGTTGAGGGGCACGTTGTAGAGCATCGCCAGCAGGGCTCGGGTGCGGCTCTGGTCCGGCAGCTTCGACCAGGACAGCTCCCAGCGTTCGGTACTGATGACGGAGTCGTGCAGCACCGTCTGGTAGAGCGGCACCCGGTACCTCGGGTCGTACATCGTCTTCGCGACGTCGGCCGGGAGGTGGACCGGCTTGAAGAAGACCGCGGGCGCGGTGCCCGGCGCGTATCCGCCCCAGTTCTGCCGGTCCCGCTCCAGCGCCCACAGTCGGTCGTCGACGGGGGTGCCGGAGCCGTGGCTGAAGGACAGCACCCCGTTCGCCCAGGAACCGGCGCTCTCCGAGCCCAGCACCAGCTTGCGGTCGCCCGACAGCCACGCCATGCGCCGCAGCCGGTTCCGGCGGTCCTGTGCCTGGGTCATCGGGTGCGCCGGTGAGTGGTCGGTGAACAGCTCACCGTCCGCGTCGACGTCCAGGAAGTAACTGTCGGCGCCCGACGCGGTCATCTCCCGGGTGCGGTCGGCCAGATGGTGCCGGGACGGTTCGGCGCGCCGAAGTGCCTCGGAGCTCACATAGCAGCCTCGGCCGCCGAAACCGGTGACGATCCTGCCGTCGGCTCGGTGCACACAGGCGTCCTGCCACACCGGGGCGGGCCATTTCGACACCGGGGTGTCGGCCGTGGCGGGATCCTGCGCGTTGGCCCAGGAGTCGTACGGTCCGACCAGGTAGCCGGCCCGCTCGGCGAGGGTTGTCGCCTCACGGCTCATGGGGGAGCCGTCGGCATCGTAGCCGAGCCACATCCGGTCGATGCCGAACTCCCGCAGCCGCCGTACGCCCTCGGTGGTGCGCGCCTGGCCCCAGGCGTAGGCGTGGAAGGCGCCCGCCAGCTTGCCGACCTCGGGATTCCGGGCGATCTTCGTACGCAGCGTCGTGATGCCGCCATGGCGGAGCAGCCACGCGCGGTAGTCCTGTGCCGCGGCCACCGGCGAGCCGTCGGTGAGCGCGAACGTCACCGAGTACTTGCCCGTGCCGTCCCGCGACGAGAACGCGTGCTCGGTCTCGGTGTGCAGACGACCGCGGTTGGAGACGAACTTCAGCGTGGTCCCGATGTCGGTCTCGGCGATATAACTCACACCGTGCCGCCCGGACAGGCTGGTTCCCCAGAACGGCATGGTCAGGCCGTCCGCCATGCCCGCCTCCGATCCGGCCAGCCCCGCCGAGTCGCTGTTCCACCACCGGTCGGCGACCGGCACGGACAAGCCCTCACCGCGCGGGATCTGCAACTCCTTCGTGGCCGGGTCGGTTGCCGTGACCGGCCAGCTCAGGGTGGCCTGCCGAGTGGAGCGCACGGTCACCGCGAGCCTGCCGTCCTGCGCGGACGCGGTGACCGCGAGCCCCTTCGCCGGGTAACGCCAGGTGGCCGTCGCGCCGTGCACCGTAACCTTCCCGGCGGGGCCCAGGGAGCCCGCCGCGGGTGCGGAGAGCTGCCAGGCCGAGCCGTCGTCGGCCTGAGCACGCACGGCCAGCGAGCCGACGTCCAGCACCGCTCGTCCCCCGGCAACCCGTACGGCGACCTGGTTCCCTCGCACGTCGACCCGTGCGCGGTCCGTGCCGGTGCCGAACGCGGTGGCAGCGCCGACCACACCGATCACCGTGAGCGCACCGCTCAGCGCGACGGCCTTGTTCTTGGTCCTCTTGAGCTTCCTCGTCTTCACGGTCGGCAGTGTGCTGAGGAGGACTAAGAACTTTGTGAGAACTCCGGCCCTGCCGGTGACGGGACGCGGAGGCGGAAGAGGGCTCCGCGGCCGGGGGCGTGCTCGACGGTGAGGTCGGCGTGGTGCGCGCGGGCGATCTGGCGGGCCATGGCCAGCCCCAGGCCGGAACCGGGCAGGGCGCGGGCCGAGCGGGCGCGGTAGAAGCGGTCGAAGACGTACGGCAGGTCCTCCTCGGTGATGCCCGGTCCGTGGTCGCGGACGACAAGGTCCAGCCGACCGGAATGGGTGAGCGTCACCTCGACGGGGCGGCCGGGCGGGCTGAACTTCGCCGCGTTGTCGAGGAGGCTGGACAGCAGGCGGGAGAGCCGGGCCGGAACGCCCGCGATCGTCGCGGTGTTCGCGTCCTGATCCACGCAGAACTCGAAAGGCACGTTCGGCCAGTGGTCGCGGGCCGCTTCGACGGCCTGGGCCGCGACCGAGGCCAGGCGTACGTCCTCGACGAGCGGATCGGGTTCCTCCTCGCGGGCCAGCTCGATCAGATCGTTGACCAGCAGTGTGACCTCACGCAGCTGGCGGCCGAGCGCCCCGGCCGCCCGCTCGCGCTGGGCGTCGCTGAGGCGGGCGGAACGGGCGAGCAGCTCGGCGTTGGTGCGCAGCGCGGTGAGCGGGGTGCGCAGCTCGTGCGAGGCGTCGGCGACCAGGCGGCGCTGGGCGGTGACGGACTTCTCCAGTTCGCCGAGCATGGTGTTGAAGGAGGCCGCGAGCCGGGTCATCTCGCCCTCGCGGCGCGCGCGTTGCGGCGGCAGCTCGATCCGGTGCCGGGCATCGCGGGTGGTGGCGATCCGCTCGGCCATCGCGGTGAGGCGGCTGACGGGGGCGAGGCCCGTGCGCGAGACCCAGGAGCCGAGAACACCGGCCAGCACCACCCCGACCGCGCCGACGGCGGCGAGCAGGCCGGCGGCCTGCCGCACCCCCGCGTCGACGGTGTCGGAGCGCACCGCCACCTGAAGGGCACGGCCCTCACCCAAGGGCGTGGTGAGCATCCGGGCACGGTGGCCCGCAAGACGGATTTCGCTGTAGTACGGGCCGTGCGTCCCGGCGGCGACCTGGCGGGTGCCGCCGGTCACGGGCAGCAGATAGGGCTTGGCGGGGTCGTCGCCGGGCCGCGCGGGCACCATCTGGGCACAGGCCGGTGCGGCGAGGTACCTGCACTCGCCCTGCAGCACGCCCAGAGGTTCGCGCCGGTACTGCTGCGCGTCCAGCCGGGCGGACTGGGTCAGGTGCAGGTCGAGCTGGTGCAGCAGCTGGTGACGGATCACCAGGAAGGCCGCTGCGCACATGCCGACGACCACGGCTGCGACAGCGCAGGACGCCGCGAGGGTCAGCCGGGTGCGCAGCGGTCGGCGGCGTGGCCAGCGGGCGTGTGAGCGCCCGCCCTCCCGCGGTGCGCGCCCGCGTACGCCGCTCACGGCAGATCCAGCCGATAACCGACACCGTGGACGGTGTGCACGAGCCGTGACTCGCCCCCGGCCTCCGGCTTGCGCCGCAGATAGCCGATGTACACGGCCAGGGAATTCGATGCGTGGCCGAAGTCGCGGCCCCACACCCGCTCCTGCATCGTCTCCCTCGGCAGCACCTGTCCGGGATGCCGCAGCAGCAGTTCCAGCAGCGAGAACTCGGTCCGGCTGAACTCGACGGTGCGGGGTCCGCGCCGCCCGGTCCGGGTGGCCGGATCCAACACGAGATCGGCGAACGCCAGCTGCTCGGATCCGGCTACCGGTCCCGCGGGCGCGCTGCGGCGCAGCAGCGCCCGGACCCGTGCCAGCAGCTCGTCCAGGGCAAAAGGCTTGACGAGATAGTCGTCCGCACCCGCGTCGAGGCCGTCCACCCGTTCACTCACCGAGTCCAGGGCCGTCAGCACCAGTACGGGGGTGCGGTCCCCCAGGGCCCGGAGCCGACGGCAGACCGCGAGGCCGTCGAGGCCCGGCATCATCACGTCGAGCACCAGGGCGTCGGGCTCCCAGTCGCCGACCGCCGCCAGCGCCGCCGAGCCGTCCCCGACCGCGCGTACGTCGTAGCCCTCGACGGCGAGTCCGTCCAGCACGGCGTCGCACACCTCGGGCTCGTCGTCCACGACCAGAATTTTCGGCGCTCTCAGGTAGCCGCCAGCAGTACTCATGGAGAACAGCCTGCCAAACCCCGTCTCCCGAACCGTTTTCCAGGCCAATCTTGCCGACCTGACTGACCGCACAGAACGAGTGCGAGGTGGTGGCGGGCTTCGGTGAGCAGGTGACGGCGTGGAAGTGGCGCGAAGTGCACGGGCAGCGCCGCCGCCCAACTGTTGAACGGTCCGACCGCGGAGGAGGCCTCGTAAGGTCGGGCATAGCCAGCAGACGCCTATCGCCTGTCGTTGTCGCGCTGACGGCGGCGCGACGCGGGGCCCGGCCGACGCGCAGCGGCGGCGAACGTGGTGTGCCGGGGACGTAGCTCCTGGACGGACTGGCGGTCCGGGCAGGAGTGCGGGTATTACTGCGGATCAGGCCGGCCACATGGGAAGAATCTTCTCCCCCTTGGGCCCGGTCCACGACTGGGCGAGTTCGGCCAGGAGCTGGTTGGTGGAGGTGACGGTGGCTCCCCCCTGTCTCCATGCGACGCAGGGCGACCTCGCTGGTGTCGACCTCATTAGTCAGGGCTGCGCGGCGGCCGGTGGGCCAGTCATCGCAGGATCATCGACGGGATCCTGTACCGACAGCGCACGGGTGTGCCCTGGCGCCGGGATCTGCCTGCGCGTTTCGGTCCGTGGAAGACCGTGTATGAGCGGCACCAGCGCTGGTCGGCGGATGGCACGTGGGACAGGATCTTCTGGGGCCAACCGGGGAGGGGATACCTCCACGTCTCGGTGCGGCGGTGCCTACGGTTTGTGGGTTACCCAGAGCATTTCTGCCGGCCAGCGGTGTGCCCAGTCAGGCGGGTCGGTTTGGTTGTAGCCGTTGGCTGTTCCGGGTTCGGGCCGCGGCTCGATGAGGTCGTCGATGACGAGACCTGCGCCGCGCAGGACCTTGATCCAGTCGCCGTAGGTGCGCTGATAGCTGACCGCGCCCTGGTCTTCGGCGATGGTGTCCAGCCCGAAGTAGTCCTGGTGCAGCGTCGTGGTTACGCGGCTGGCGGCTTCGTCGTAGCAGGCTTCGAACCATGGGCTGGCGACGTTGAACACCAGGCGCCCACCGCGGCGCAGGATGCGTGCGGCCTGCGGGACGGCCAGGTGCGGGGGCGCCCAGCTAAGCCCGCCGTAGTCACAGAACACCAGGTCGAAGCTGTCGGCGGCGAACGGGAGGTGTTCGGCGGCGCCTTGCACCAGCGGGTAGCGGGCCGCTCCCATCGCGCGAGCTGCCGCGGCGAGCTGGGCTTCGGACAGGTCGAGCCCGACCACGGTGGCGCCCTCAGCGGCGAGCGCCCTGGACCACTGCCCGGCGCCGCAGCCGAGTTCGAGGACGCGCTTGCCGGTGACGTCGCCCAGGGCGTGCAGGTGCGCGTCGGGGATGGCGTACGTGCCCCACAGCCGGGGCCTTGCGCCGATCTGCGGGTCGTGCTTGTGCTGGTAGGCGCTGCTGATCTGGTTCCAGAACCGCCGGTTGGCAGAAATGCTGTCCACGCGCCGACTCAAGCACTGCCTGCCGTGGGCGGTCAACACGATTGTGCTGCGACCGGGAAGGCTCACCGGTTCACGGGTGTCCTGTCTGGCTGCCGATGCGATCGGGTGGGATCGATCGACCCGATCCCGCGTCAGGAGGCGTGGTGACACCGCGGGTTCAAGTCCGCCGGATCGCCGACTAAGAGGGGCAGAAGCTGCAGCAGATCGTCCGGCGGGGCAGCACGAACAGCGTGCGCTACCGGCGGGCGATGATCCTGCTGGCCTCTGCGGGCGGCAACACCGTCCCGGTCATCGCCCGTCTCGTGGCCGCCGACGAGGACACCGTCCGCGATGTTATCCACCGCTTCAACGAGAACGGCCTGGCCTGCCTGGACCCTCGGTGGGCGGGAGGCCGTCACCGCCTACTCAGCGATGAAGACGAAGCCTTCGTGATGTGGCGCACGAAGGTGAAGGATGTGAGTGCTGTCATGTCTTCGGCACTGTAGGGGACGACGCTGCCGGCGGCTAAGAGCTCGTTACACGATCAGGATCCGGGCTTCTCGAGGCGTGTCCACGCACGCCCGGTCGTTGGCGGTGCGCGCCCCGAAAACGGGATTTCCTTCGGGGCGCGCGGCAGGGGTTCGGGTTCAGGCGTTGTAGCCGCCGTGGGCGTCCAGCACCGCGCCCGTGAGGTACGACGCGGCGGGGCTCGCCAGGAAGGCGATCGCCGCGGCGATTTCTTCGGGGTGACCCATGCGTTGCAGGGACAGCGAGCTGACCAGGGCCTTGAGGGTCTCGGGGGCCGGCGGTTGCATGCCGCCCTCCATCAGTCCGGCTTCCACGACGTTGGCCGTGATGTCCCGGGGCCCGAGGTCGCGTGCGACGCCCATGGTGTACCTCTCGATCCCTGACTTGGTCGCCGAGTAGTCGGCAAGGCCGGGGGCGCCGACCCGGGAGCCCAGTCCGGAACTCACCGTGATGATGCGGCCGCCCGTGCGCAGCACTCGGGAGGCGGCCCGGATGACGGCGATCACGCCGAGGTAGTTGGTGGCGTGCATCCGGTCCGGTGCGGCGGTGTCGGCGTCCGGGTCGTCCACCGTGCGGCCCTGCTCCACCGAGATCGCCGCGTTGTTGACGAGGATGTCCAGGCCGCCGAAGTGCGCGACCACGTCGTCGATCAGCGCCGGCGCCCGGCTCGTGTCTGCCTGGTCGGACTTGAAGGCGATGGCCTTCGCCCCCTTGCCGTGCACCTCGTCGACGACGGCCTGCGCCTGCTTCTCGGAGCTGACGTAGGTGAAGGCGACGTCGGCGCCCTGCTCGGCCAGCAGTCGTACGGTCGCGGCTCCCAGTCCGCGCGACCCCCCGGTGACCAGGGCGACCTTGCCCGTGAGTGGCCTGCTCGGTGGCGGACCGGCTGTGTCTGCAGGGCATCCTGTACATCCTGCACGACGACATAGCCTGGCAACTCCTGGCGCTGGAGCTGGGGTTCGGTTCCGGACAGGCCTGTTGGCGGCGCCTGGAGCGGTGGCAGCAGGCTGGGGTCTTCGACCAACTGCACCGCATCGTGCTCGCCGAGCTGAACGCGGCCGGCGAACTCGACTGGTCCCGCGCGTGCGTGGACGGCTCCCACATCCGCGCGAAAAAGGGGGCGCCGACACTGGTCCGTCGCCGGTCGACCGACGGAAGACGGGCAGCAAACACCACCTGATCTGCGACGGACGCGGCACACCGTTCAAGGTCGTCACCACCGCGGCCAACGTCAACGACGTTACCCAGACCCTCGCACTGGTCGATGGCATCCCGCCCGTGGCCGGACGACCCGGCCGCCCGCGCCGTCGCCCCGACTCACTCCTCGGTGACAAGGGATACGACTCCGATCCCAACCGGCGGGAGCTGCGCAAGCGGCGGATCTTGCCAGTCATCTCCCGCAAGGGCGCCCCGAACATCAAGGGCCTGGGCAAACTCCGCTACGTCGTGGAGCAGACCTCCGCCCTGCTCCACCAGTTCAAACGCCTTGCCGTCCGTTGGGAACGCCGAACCGAACTCCACGATGCCTTCGTCTCGTTGGCCTGCAGTCTCATCTGCTGGAGAACGAGACCGGCAGCATGCTCTGACTGTGGGTCGCGGTCGCCGGCCTCGGCGGGAATGTCGGTGAGGTCGCCAGTGCGCGGTTCTCACCCTCTGCATTCGGTGGTCGCCCGATCGGCTCCCCATGTGGACCGGGTTCCCAGCGCCGCCGACCTGGCTACCCCGAGCAACAGTGTCAGTCCGCACACCTATGGTTACTGACCACCTACTCAAGGGGGACTCCGCCATGGGCATTCATCCTGACGTGGCCGTACTGCTCGATCTTGTGCCGGCAGACTTGGCCGGTGGCGAGCGGATCGACTGGAATGCGGCCGAAGCTTCGCTGGGCACCAAGCTGCCGAGTGACTACAAGGCTCTTCTGGACACGTACGGCGTGGGCGATATCGGACAGCTCGTCATTCTGCCTCCGCTCCCGAGTGACGTGCGTGGGTGGGAAGCGTGTCACATCGGAAGCATGACAGTCGGACTACGTGTGCTCTGGGATGAGGACGCAGGCGTCCCGGGCGTAACGCTTGGTGCCGATGCCGTTCTGCCCTGGGGCTCTGGGATGAATGCCAACGAGATGGCTTGGCTCATGAACGACCCCGATCCGGACACGTGGCCTGTCGTGGCCTGGCGTCGGCACCACTCGTGGGGCGAGTCGCCTTGGGCCTTGTTCGACTGCGGCATGGTCCAGTTCCTCACCCGCATGATGCTGGGCCGGTTCGACGCCTGCCCACTCGGTGATGCTTCCCTCTGGAAGCGGACAGACACTTTCGTCAGCTGGCGCGAGCAGCGTCGACGGCTTGTGGCCGGGTTGGACCCGCGAACCGGTGAGCCCGACCCCTATGCCGACATGTACCCCATCACTGATGACGAGGACTTGTCCGGGCGGTCACGTTCGTAGCCAAATGACGAGGGCTGCCGCTGTCGCCGTGCCGAGGAAGACATGATGGAGCGTCGTTCGATGACATCCGGCGGCGCGTTACCCGCGCCGAAGCTCCAGGTGGTGCTCCAGAGGCCCGTCACTCCGGTGCGTCCAAGGGGGTGCAAGGTGGCCTTGACGTCACCTCAGGGCGTGCGGTGGGCCATGGAGTTGCGTGGTCCACGGAGCGGCCGAGGGCTGGCCTCGACCGACGCGTGCCTACCGAAGTGGCAGGAGTTAGCGATGAGTTTGAGCCCCGACTACCGCCTGGAGATCCACGACGTGATCGCACTCCATGGTCACCTGAGTGACGGCGGCGTCTATGAACGCTTCGACGAAATATGCACGCCCGATCTCGTGGTTGACGCCAGAGATCTTGGTCTCGCTCTACTGCCTGCATCCGACCAGTCCCGGCCGCGCCTCGATGTGTACATCGCAGCTGCCCATCGTCACGGGCCCGACGGCCCACTGGCCCACCATGTGACCAACGTCATCGTCTGCGAGGTCGGCGACAGCGCCCGGGCATGGTCGAAGGGCTTCGCCTTGAACCAGGACGGTTCGGTTGCCAGCTTCACCTACGAAGATCAGCTCGTGCGTACGGGTCAGGGCTGGCGCATCAGACACCGAAAGGTCTCAGGTCGTCGTGAGGCTGGTCGCGGGGTCGAACCACTTGTTCTGCCCGCCTGGGCATGGCGGCTGACGTGTCGATCGGATCGCCATGCGCTCCGCGTACCACATCGCACAAGTCGCTCGTCTGGCCGCTGAACCTGCGCCGGTGCACTTCACTCCGCGCGACTTCCGCCGGCTGTTCGCGACGGACGCGGTCAGCAACCGGCTCCCGGTTGCCACAACGCGGCAGCATTGCTCGGGCACCTCAACCTGGACGCGACACGCGGCTGCACGACCGTGTTCCCCGAGCACTTGATCAAGGCGCACCAGAGCTTCGTCGAACGACGTCGTCAGCCGCGGTCGGTCGGCGAGGACCGCGTAGCCGACGCTCAGGAGTGGACAGAGCTGGAATAGCACTTCCTGCTGCGTCGCGTCGCGCTCGGGGACTGCCGCCGCCCGTCCGGAACGCCGTGCGTGCACGAGCACGCGTGCATCCGATGCCGCTTGCTACGCGTCGCCCCGGCCCATCTCGCCGGTTGGAGGAGATGACCGACAACGCTGAGTGGCGGCTGACCGAGGCCAGCAGAAGGCATGGCTGGGCGAGGTCGCCGCTCCTGAAAGGAGCCTCAAGCACCTACGCCGGCGCAGGGAAGGGGCTTGGTGCCTGCAAGCTGATGACGTTGAGATCCTTGGCGCTGCCGCGGCTCCTCGAACCTCGACCAACTGATCGACGACTCGGGCGGTCGACAGCCGCCGCGGACCACTCGACAAGTGCAGTGAAGCCGCATACCCGACCGGAGACTGGCTCTCGCCTGGTAAGAGTCGGACCTCATCAGCGATCAGATCGAAGCCTCGTCGGCCGGCGAAGGCGCGGTGCACGGACGGAGGACCATGAGTGAGTCTTCCAAGGTCGCCACCATGGCGAAGGGGAACCGGTCGAGTTCAAGGCAGAGTGCGACGTCATCAGGATGGACTCCTTTACGCACCCCCTCCGCCAGCTCGGCGGCGGCGCGCGACTCGCCGGCACGGCGGAGGAACTCAGCTGCATCCGTCCCAGCCTCGGTGGCCCTCCGAGCGATGTATTGGGCACATGCCAGATCCTCATCGGCGTGCCCATCGTCGCCAGTGACCACGAACGTGACACTGTCGCACTCGCGTGTGCTCAAGAGCCGAGCCGTTGCCTCCGCCACCACGAAGCTGGCGCACAGCACCAGCGACGCCTCCTTGACCGCGAGAGCACCGACCGTCCCTGCCGTGGTTTTCTGCACAACGGTCCGTCCGCCAAGGTCAATGGACCGCAGCAGGCCCGGCGAGTTCACCGTGTCGAACCCGGGCGCGGGCGGACCGTCCTTGATCGCCACCCAATCCGGGTGGCGAGCCTTGAGCGCCAGGGCTTCGTCCAGGGACTCGGCAAGCACGATCTTTTCCGCCTCCTGGGCGAAGGCCCAGGCAGCCACCGTGAAAGCACGCATGACGTCGACTACGACCGCCACGGACGGGGCTTCGACCAGCTCAGCGATGCCAAGGAAACGAACGTCCATCCGGTCATGATCTCGCATGCCCGACCCCAAGCACCCAGACAGTGCTAGGCATCATACCGACGGTCTCGGAACGCATCACCTCCAACGATCGACAACCGGGGCGGTCGACAGCCGCCGCGGACCACGTGACAAGTTCATCCACTCGACTGCGGCCTGTGGGCCCTGTTGTCCGCATCCATCAGTTCAGCGTGACGGCCACAGGCCGGAACGCAGTTGTGTCTCAGGCCCTCTGACGGACGGCCGCGTGCTGCGCCGACGTTCTGGGAGATGTACACCTGTCCGTCCTGTAAGGCGACGAGCATCGCAACCGGGAGCCGTTCCCATGCCGCACGCTTACCAGAGCCCGGCGGGCTCCCTTCCGGCCGCCCGGAGCAGGATGTCCCGTGTGGAACCCATGCCGTACTTGTCGACGTCACTGGAGGGTTCGGCCACGTCCAGCAGCAGGGGCCGGATGTCGAAACCGGCGTCCCGTGCTTGCCCGCACAGATCGTTCAGGTGGACCATCATGTCCCGTGTGTCGCGGCCCTGATCCTTGACCGACATCTCCAGCAGTCGCTGCCGGAAACCCTGGAGCGTGGGCTCGAAGGGCAGCGTCGTCGCCCAGCAGAACGAGTGACATCGTTCCAGGAGCGCGCGTATGGCGGTCAGGATGTCCTCGTCGCCCTCCTCGTACCGAGAGAGCCGTCCCGCAGCGCTACCTCGGCCTCGGGCCGGATCCCCGCCTCATCAAGCGGACGCGGGCCCTCCTGCATCTTCCGGAACCAGTCGGGATCGGTAGGATCCGCCGGCCTCGTCGCGATGGGCTTGATGCACGCATCGATCAATGCGACCCATTCCTCGAACTCCGCCAGTTCCCCCATGGGTCCCTCCCCGTCCGACGGCCGGCGGCATGCCGCGCCCCGTCCTACGCGGCGGGAGGACGGGGTCGTAGGAGCATAGGGCGCCACGGACCCGGCCCGCGGACGAAACCCACGTCCTGCGCTACCCATCGAGTTCAGCCCTGGCCGCAGTTCCGTGAATCCCCATGTCAGCGAGGGGAACGAGGGATCGTTTCGGCAGGGTGTTACCTGCCATGGTGAGCAAGACGGTCGAGGCTGTGCTGTTTCCCGGGATCGATGTGCGAGTGGATCGCGTCCGCGACTCCACCGACGTCCTTGTGGTGGTGGCGGTGTCCACCGCTCACCCGGGCCGGTGCCCGGACTGACGGAACAGGCGAGGCGTATACCCAGCACGTACCAACGCACCCTGGGCAAAAGGCCGTTGGTCTCTCGGCGGGTCATGGTCCGGCTGCGGGTCCGCCGGTACTTCTGTGACCGGAAGAGTCGTTCCCGCAAGACGTTCGTCGAGCAGGTGCCGGGCCTGTTCGAGTGGGACCACCGCCGCTCCAGCACCGGGCTGACAGGCTGGCTGCGGTCGATCGCGATCGAACTCGGCGGCCGTCCGGCCGCTCGGTTATGCCGCTGCCTGCGGCTGGTCGCAGGCCGGACCCGGCTGCTCAGGCTGTTGACGGCGCCAAGGGTGCCGGACCGTGCGCCGCGGGTGCTGGGGATGGTGCTGGGGGTGGACGAGTTAGCCTTCCGCAAAGGCTGCACCTACGGCCCCGTGCTGGTCGACGTCGAGGCCGTCCGGGTCGTGGACGTGCTGCCCGACCGCACCTCCGAAACGTTCGCGGCCTGGCTCACCGAGCATCCTGGAGCCGAGACCATCTGCCGGGACCGGGCCAGCGCCTGCACAAAGGCGGTCAATGAAGCCGCCCCTCATGCCCTGGAAGTCGCTGTTCGCTGGCATCTGCTGCAGAACCTGTCCGCCGCGGTGGAGAAGACTTGCCAACAACACCGCGACTGCCTGAGCCAACGTGCCGAGGAGGAGACGGTGACCGAGGCGCCAAAGCCGCCCCGATGCTGTTACCGCCCGCGGAACTGCCCCGTACCCAGATCATCGAACGCACCCGCCACGGCTACGAGGACATCCACCGCCTGCTGGAGAAACGCTGGACGGTCAGCGCCATCGCCCGACGTCTCAACCTCGACCGCAGGACCGTGCGCCGCTTCCGTGACACCGACCTCGACGAGCTGCTGACCTCTCTCTCTCCCCCCCCCCCCCCCGCGAACGCCGCCCCAACGGCGTCCTGGAGCCGTTCAAGGCATACCTCACACCCGCTTCACCGAAGCCCAAGGCCAGGTCAGCGGCACAAGCCTGTTCCTGGAGATCCAGGCTCGCGGCTACCGCGGCAGCCGCCAGGCCGTCCGCGAACACCTCGCCGCCCTCCGCGTGGGCACCGCCGAACCGGTCCGGACCGACATTTCGATCCCTCGCAAGATCACGTCGTGGTTAAGCGGCCCGGGAGACGCTCACCGAAAGCCAAGACGAGCGACTCGTCCAAGTCCGGCTCGCCTGCCCCGACATCACTCGGGGCCTGCGACCTCGCTCGGGCATTCGCCGGCCTGGTCCGCCACCAGCGCGGATACCTGCTGCTGGAGTGGGACCGGCAGGCCGAGCAGGATGCACCGAAGCCCATGAAGGGCTCCGCCGGCTTCCTCCGCCAGGACCTCGACACTGTCACCGCCGGCCTCACCCTGCCGTGGAGCTCCGGGGTGGTCGAAAGTCATGTGAACCGGGTGAAAACACTCAAGAGAGCCATGTATGGACGAGCCTCATTCGAACTCCTCCGGACCCGCATCCTCACCCAGTCGTGACCTGCATCAACCAGCCCGAAGCACTGCCCTCATTGCCAGAGGTCAGCTCCGTCGCGCCCGCTGGGATCCATTCTCAGGAGGTCTTCATGCAGGCCCGACAAGGCCCGCCCAGTCGGAGAGCCATCTTCGCCCGACTCCATGACCACCCAGCCGGCCTCCACACCCGACACGTTTACATCGCCGCCGGCGTCCAGCTCGTCGAGCGACGCGAACACCGCCTCATAGGCAACGGCTCGGACCAGGCGAACAAGGTCCTCCCGGTCCGCTCCCGCGGCGAGAAGGCGTTGCGCGGCGGACAGTTGATCGAGCGAGCCCGGCTCGGTCCAGCCGTCGATCGCACCGTGCCACAGGCTCCGCAGCAGCACGAATCGCGCGAGCTGCGGAAGGTCTTCCATGACCTCCGACTTGATCAGGTCGACAGGATCGGTCACGCCGAGGGCGCTGAACCGGGCACGCAGCGACTCCGCGGCAGCCCTCCGTGGCAGGTCCAGGCTGTTCAGCCATTCCTGCCATGCTGGTTGAGGATCACTCACCGCAACAGCATGCCCTACGGTCGGGGGACGGGCGATCGGCGCATCTGTCTCTGCTGGCGCACCATGCGCTGTTGTTCACGGAACTGCGGCCAGAGCCTTGAAAACGGGCACCGATGCTCTTCTTCCTCACGTGGTTGCAGGCACAATCAGGGGCGCGTCCGCTTGATGGCCGACGGGCGCTGGGAGGGGCGCACCGAGGGTGACAGTCACTCGCCGGCCAGCGCCGCGCCTACGATCGCCGCGGCCGCTCTGCCCGCCGCGAGCACCGGAGCGGTGCTGCGCGCGGCACGGCCGAGCATGAAGGCGCCCTCGAGCAGCGCGATCACTGAGCTCGCCGTCTCACGCGCGGCCGGCTGTGGGATGCCGCCTGCCGCGTAGTAGGCGGCGAGGCCGTCGATCCAGCTGTCGAAGATCTCCGAGGTGACGAGCCGTAGCTGCTCGTTGGTGCTGGCCACCTCCAGCGCGACGGTGGCGATCGGGCAGGGGTCGGCGAAGTCGAGTTCACTCAGGGTGTCCGCCGCGGCGGTGAAGAAGTCGCCGGTGGCGGCGGCTCTGTCCTCGTGCGGATCCAGGAGCTCGGCGACAAGGCCGAGATAGACGGCTCCCGCGGTGCGGATCACCTCCTCACCCAACTGCGCCTTGCCGCCTGGGAAGAAGTGGTAGATCGACCCGAACGGCGCGCCGGCGGCCTCGGCGATCTGCTTCATGCCCGTCCCGGTGTAGCCCCTGCGCCGGAACAGCTCGGTGCCGGCGGTGACGATGCGCTGCTTGGTGTCTCGCGGGCTGGTGTCCTTGTTGGCGTTCACGGTGGAGCCTCCGAGTGGCGGGGCGTTGTCGGCGTCTGAGGAAGATGCCTATCCTCTCACTAGAACGATCTATCAAGTATCGTGCGACCGAGCCGGAGGCAATGCCATGCCCGAGATCGAGCTGAGCGCAGGGACGATCGATTACCAGGACACGGGCGGTGACGGCCCCGTCGTGGTTCTGGCCCACGGCGTTGGCTTCGACGAGTCGGTCTGGAGCGAGGTCGCCTCCGACCTCCGCCCCGACTTCCGTGTGCTGGTCCCCGTACTGCCGATCGGTAGCCACCGGCGTCCGATGCGGCCGGACGCCGACCTGTCCGCACACGGCATCGCGGCGCTTATGGCCGAGTTCATGGATTGCCTGGACCTCCGTGATGTCACCCTCGTCCAGAACGACACCGGAACGGCTCAACTCCTCGTCGGTGTACAGGACGATCGCATCGCCCGGCTCGTCCTCACTTCCTGCGAGGCCCTGGACAACTACCCACCAGGCATCCAGGGCAGAACACTTCACCGAGCCAGCAGGATTCCCGGAGGTCTCTTCCTCCTCCTCCAGTCCTTCCGCTTCCCGACTCTGGCTCGCATGCAGTCGTCACTCGGCGGGATGGCGAAGAAGCCGCTCCCGAAGGAGCTGATCGCCCGCTGGTACGGCCCGCTGCTGAGCAGCCGCGGTATCCGGCGCGACTTCGCCAAGTTCTGCCGCAGCGCGGACCGGGACTGCTATCTGAAGGCCGCCGCGAACCTGCCTTCCTTCACTCGCCCCGCACTGGTCGCCTGGGGCGCCGAAGACCGCATGATGCCGCCCGCCACGGGGCGCCGCCTCGCGGAACTGTTGCCGAACGCGCGCTACGTGGACATACCCGATGCCCGCACCCTCGTCCAGTTCGACAACCCTGCCGCCCTCACCACGGAGCTCCGCCGCTTCATCAAGGAACACCCGCTGCCCGGAGAGAGCTGAGCGGGGCCGTCAGGGGAGGTCAGCGCCGTGTCAGGGAAGTGCTGCTGTGTGGCCCGGAGTCGGTGTTGAGCGGCTGGCGCAGGTCCAGGTGACAGCGCAGCCGTACTCCGGGCTGCCCAGGGTCCCGTCTGGTGTGTTCGGCTGTCGCGGTCACCCACGAGGGCCTGTCCGGCCGATCATGTGACTGCTCCGCGCCCTGGTCGTTGATGTGGCAGTTCGTGAGCCTGATGCGATCCGCTCTGCCCGACTCCCCAATGATCCCGCGCCTGAGCAGGTCGAGGCATGGGGGGAGCTCGCCGAACTCTGCCAGAACGCAGACTTCCGTATCGCATTACGCCGCACAGCTGAGGACCAGGTGCAAGAGACGTCTCAGCAGGGCGTCAGTGCCCTGCACGACGCTGTCAACCAAGCGATGCGTGAGCGAATCGAGGAAGCCGTATCCGCCGGCATCCTCCCGTCCTTTGCCAAAGATGCATCCCGTGCCGACGCACTGGGCGGACTCTACGGCCACGCTTTCGAGCGTGCTGACCACGGCGATCTGCGCCGCCGGCTCCTCGCTCGCCTTGGGTTGAGGACGTCGCAGCCGCGCTTGCGATACAGCGCCTCCGTCTGTACGGAGAAGATGTGCTGCATGTCCTCGAAGCCCAGGAACTGACCCTCGAGAGGCGTGCGGGCCGCCTGGGGGTCATGCACAGCAGGGGATGCGAGTTCTCTGGCACGGAGGCGCATCGGGCGGTGCTTGGCATGACAAGCTGTGCTTCCCACTGTCCGAACCCAGGAGGTCACCATGACCGCAGAGTCTTCACCGCAGGAAGGTTCGGAGTCGGCCGACATCGAGAGCCCTCCGCTGGCGCCCGACGAAGACGGGCACTACGACCTGAAGGGAAAGTTTCGCGAGGCCCTGGCGCGCAAGCGCGGCATGCAGGCGGAGGCCGCGGACCTCTCGGAGAACACCAACGCGTCGAAGGTCCGCGGTGCTCAGGGCCCGGCTGCGAGCCAGCGGTCGTTCCGACGAAAGAGCGGCGGCTGAGTTCAAACCGGCAGTGCCCCTCCCGTAGCCGCTTGCACCGGTAGCGTCCGGTCGCGCCGGTACTGCGGGTCGGCTTGCCGTACGTGACTATGGCGGCTGATGCGGTTCGGTGCGCACCGCTGCATGCCGGCAGCACACCCGGGGGCCCCGGCACACCCGTCGGGGCCCTCGGCCAGTCACGATCATCTGCTCAGGCGGCGGTTGTGGGGGAGACCGTCGAACAAGGCCCGTAACGCACCGGTCCGCCGCAGGCGGTCCTCGCCAGCGGCCGTAAGTACCTGATCGACTGGCAGGTGGAGTGAACCATGCCATCAAGGAGACCGGCCTGAGCTTCAACACCGACGCCATCCTCGCCGTGCCGACCAAGACAAGCGTGGTCCGCCTCCTTGAGATCGACAACGGCACCCTGTCCCAGGCCCGCCTCGCACGTGAGGTCTGGGACTACGAGCACTACGCCGGGCACCGCGTCTGGGAGGGAGCCCGCGGCACCGACGGCGCCACGTTCCCGTGCTCGCAGCGCCACCGCTGCACACGCTCCCAGCGCTTCCCGAGGCTGCACTCTTCCTGGCGGGCAAGGAGGAGTACCTGCTCGACAACCGCCGCCAAGCGCTCACCGCCGCCGTGCATGGCGTCACCATCGCGCTGTGGGTGAACACCCTGCCCCGGCTCCAGCGCGGCGAGCCCTGGTACGAGATCGGCGTCGACGACCCGGACCGGCGCCGCCGGCGCCAGCCCGAGCCCGCAAGCCGCTGAAGGACCGGACAGCCCTGCCGAGACGACGGCGCTCCCTCACCCAATAGCCGTGGGGGAGCGTCGTCGTTCGCGCCGCGCCGGTCAGTCCGGGGCGGCCTGCTTCGCCAGTGCGGCGAGCGGGGAGCGGAGGGCGCTGGTCTGGCGTTCTGGTGGCTCCAGCAGCGAACTGCCCGGCCTTCCCTGCAAGGCGGGGCAGGCCCACGCCCCTTCGCGGCCACCCACCGCCCAGCACGGCCCCACGGGGTCACCGACTGGGCCACCTCCACCGCGCCCTCAGGAGCCGCGCCTACATCAGGCACTGCGTCCAGGCCTGCACGACGACAGCCGGTCAAATCCGGGGGGCGACACGTACCCTTCGGCGAACTCAGCAAAAGCCGCTTCGCCCGCTGGCTCCTGCAGCACAGCCAACGTGCCGGCTACGACACCAACGCAGCCGTCACCCAGATGACGATCCTCGTGCTGACTGGCCATCGCCCCGTCCGACGGCCTCGACACCACCGCGACCACACGCATCGCCGACGCCCTCGCCGTCACACATCCACCTGGACGAACTGGCCCGACGTCATTGACCGAGGCCGACGATTCAGGTGGAGGACTCCGCGGCAAAAAGGTGGCGGTACGGCCCTGCCCTGGTTGACCTGTCGCGTGCGGTCCTCGATTCAGCCCACGTGAGGGCTAAAAAAAAGGGGGGCGAACTTGCAGGTCCGAGCCCCGTGGAGCGGGGTAAGCCCGGTTTCCAAGATGCATGTCCTGTCCGACGCGAACGGACTGCCCCTACGGGGCGGGCTCTCCGCGGCCAACACCCACGCCAGCTTCGCCCTGAAGCCGATGCTGTCCCATTTCCAAATGGGACACGAATCCCACGCGGCCGACTCCAAACCCGTGCGCCTTCATGCAGACAAGGCGTACGACATCCCTCACCTGCGGCGATGACTATGGGGCAAACGCATCGGAGTGCGCATCGCCCGCAAGGGCATCGACTCCAGCGAGCGACTCGGCCGACGCGGGTGGGTCATTGAACGCACCATGTCCTGGCTGACCGGCTACCGCCGCCTCAGGGCTGCTGTCTCCGCGAGCCAACTCACGTGGTGAAGTGCGCTGGATGGCTGCGCGAGCGGCACCGGGACTGGACGGCGGATCGACGAGTGATCGTCTCAGTTCATCGGGCTTCAAGCAGCTCGGCTTACGGCTGGAACCCGGCCCGCTGACAGAGCGGGATGCTCCGGTCGGACGGCCAGACGATGAGTGTCCAGGCCCAGGTTCTGAGCGGGCAACCTCAGAGCTTCGAGCAGGGCCGCCCCGAACCCGCTGTTGCGCCGGGAAGGGACGACATAGAAGTTCGTGACATAACCGACGGGCGTGTTGTCCTCGTAAGGTTCGGGCACTCGTTCTACCAGGAGCTTTAACCGCCTGTCAGGCGAATTGCCCATCGTCTGCCGATCCGCGATGTTGTGCCGTGCCCCGTCACCCGCTGCTGGCGGTGAACGAAGCCAGGTGGGAGTCTCAGGGGGCCCCTCGTGTGGTCAGCGCGCGATGCCCAGGGCGTCCAAGAACTCCTGGAACAGGTCCTCGACAAACGGGTCGGACCGCTTTGACAGGACCGCGACGAGCGCCTCTGGGCACGGGGACAAGCCGGCCGCCTGAGCCCACGCCACAGCAGTCTCTGCAGACTCCTCCAACCCCAGGAACCATTGATCGACGGACTGGTCGCCCTCCGTCATGTAGGCGGACATGGCCGTCCGGTCGAGGCAGGTGCGCCAGGTGGCCTGGTCTTTGGTGCGGCCCTCCAGCACGAGGCAGTCGCTGTCCATCACGAACCCCACGAGAACCGGGCCGCCGGTGATCTCCACGAGTTCGGCAAGGTCCTCCTCACCGAGGGAGCCCTCCCCTTCCAGTGACCAGATCCGCCAGTCACCGGCGCGCTCCTGAAGGAGTTCTACGCGCTGTCCGTCGGCGAAGACAGCTGTCTCGCCAAGCGGTGGCGGGTGATTGACGAGGATGAGGGAGCCCCAGTACCCCATGTGTACTACCCCCTTTTTCGAGGGCTGCCAGGAGGCGGCGGCGAGCGGCCCCCTGGGGTGCCATGGAGTGTTGATCTTACGGTGTGGTGCCGACGGTCTTACGGAGTGGCAACGGCTGAGCCGGCGACGTCGAGAACCACCACGCCTATGCCAACGCCGGTAGCGATGCCCTTACCGATCTCACCAGCGGTTTTCCGGTCGACTTCCAGGCCGCTGACCCAGCCGTCTGCGTCAACACACGTGCCGGTGACCACGGGCGCGGTCCGGGCGGTACTACTGAAGCTGGCCCGGCGTCGGGGGGCCGCGGTCGATACGCCACACCGATATGTAGTAAGGCCGTCCTCGTGCTGCACCACCTATCGGCGTGGGATTGGAAAACGCTCAACGTCCGCTGTCGAGCCGCTCCCGGATCCACTTCTCAGCCTCCTGCACGGACCCCATGGGAGCGGAATGGTCTCCTGAGTGGTCTTCTTACTTGAACGCCCAGCGCAGTTGGGCCAGAGTGGAGGCATCAGCGGCACGGGCCTGCGGCACGTGGAAGTGGTGTGGTCATCGGGACGGTCTCGCCGCCTTCGATCTCGTCCCTTTCCCTCTTTTCCAGCGCCTGGTCGCGAAACCTGGCACTGCCGTGTCGAGCGCAGCCGCAGACCCCGTGCGCCGGCGGCACGGCACGTCAACAGCCGCTGAGCTTCCCGAACCGGGCCACGCAATGCCAAACCTTCTTGAGGTCCTGGAGAGCGTAGCGACCCGTGCGGGCAGCGTCTCCGATAACCCTGGGAGTCAGCCGGCCATCGACAGCGATCTTGGCTCCCAGATCCACATACGCCTGGCCGCGGTAGTGCGGATGGTGCCGCAGTTCAGCCACGCTGAGCCGAAAACCGGGATGCCATTCGACTGGGCACGGCAGGTGTTGTGCCGCGTATTCGACTGCTGTACCGCGATATCTGGGGTCCAACACCAGTGCCTCTACGTCACAGGCGAACCTGACAGGCCCATGAATCTGTGCCTCGATATGGCAGTCCAGGGCATCCGTATCCGCTGCCTCAGCGAACTCGGCGAGCGAGCACCGGTCGGCGACACCGAAAGCAGACGGCTCAGCGGAACTGTCCGGGTAGCAGAACGTAGCGCGCGTGAGAGCCTCGGGCGTGAGCCTGAAGTACGAGGAACCGAATCGCGGAGCACCGCCGACCGGATCACGACGATAGTTCAACGCACCATAGACAGGACGCTGTTCAGGTGCGGCGTCGTCGTACGCGCCAGCGAAGAGACGACTCTCCCAGCGCCACCGGTCCCCGCCCGCATGAGCGGTCAGTCCACCGTTGCTCGTACCTGTGACGAACTGTGACCGGTAGACACCATCGTCAGCCATCTGAAGCAGGATGGGACGGTTCCTCTCCGCTCGATCGGGATGAAAGTGCATCGTCACCCGTAGGTCAGGAGGAAGGGGCTTCCCCCTGGACGAAGCCGCGACATGTCGCAGAGCCCTCTCCTGAAGCGACACGGCGATATCAGCAGCCATGCGTGGAGTCTGCACGGCCTGCAGTCACCAACGCACTCCAATTGCTGTTCGGCAGGTACAGGCACGGCGACGGGCGTCTGCAGCACACCGGCCGCACCACCACCCTCGGCCGGACGGCCGGCAGTGCGGTCGCCGCGGTGCTCGCTTCGGCGCGGCGCGGGCATCCGTGGACGGGCTGGTCGTTCTCCGCCGGGTGGGGCAGCCGGGTGGCGCTGGACGTTGCGCTCGTGGAACCCGAGCTGGTGGTGGAGCCGGCGTCGACGTCTCCGGCCGATGGCGGCATCCTGCACGCTTCCACCGTGCCCGCCCCGACGTTTCGCCCACGGACTCCCCGCGTCACGTCACCGCCGCGCTGACGTACCGTAGCGGCAAGGCTGGTACCGCGAACCTGACGTCAACACGACAGTCATGAATCACTCACGCGAGCGGCGAGGTTTTCCGTCGCCTTGACGACGCCACGTGATGGGCGACACCCCAGTCCGTCCCCGAAGTCCGCACGCAAACCAGTGTTTACGGACAATTCCCCTGATCTGCTGGTGAGTTGGTATATCCGACGGATCGTTTCGCTTGGGAAGCGTTGAGGACGAACCACTTCCCGAGCGGAAAAGAGTCGGTGAACATGGCCGACTGGAAGCAGCTCTCCAGCGCACTGGTGCGGATCGCGGTGGGCTCGAGGACCAACGTCTGGGGCGTCAACGCCGGCGCCAACATCTACCGCTGCACCGGCGACCTGCCCGGCTGACCCTCCAGGCCCTCACAGTGAAACCGTGCGCCACAGCAGGGGCCGCCGGCAGCCTCTCCGGGGCGCACATCTTCGCGCCCACCGCTTCCGTCGCCATCGTCGACGGAAGCCGATCACCACTGCTCGGTCAGCTCGTCGCGGGTGTGCGTCGCGACGTTTCTGACCACGCGGATCAGCGGTCGCTGGACGGTTGAGGCCGCCGGCCAAGGGCACCGGACTTTTGCGCATGCTCTTGACCGTCTGGCGTTCCCCCGGGACGGCCCATGCGAGCTTGGGCTTGCCGATCTCAGGCTCCTTTCGGCACCAATGCACGGTCGGCGTGGGCCTTGTGCGTGTGGCACGCGATGTGGCTGGCCCGCGTCGCGTGCCGCAAGACCGAACCCACTCCTTCTCAAGCGGAAAATTGATCAAGCTGGAACGATCCGCCGAAGAAGAGCGCGCGAAGCGCGTCGGCCTCACCGGTGAGGAGTACGACGTGCAGTGGCGCCGATGGCGGGAGGTGTCCGAGGCCGTGCATGGGGCCGTCACCGTGCACGCCGAAGCCGTGGGGCGTTGATCAGCAGGGGATGTCGAGGGTGACGGCGGCGGCGTGTTCGCTGTTCTCGGCGGGTGCGGTGCCGCCGTGGGAGGCGGCGATCAGGATGATGCCGGCAGCGATGGCGAGCTGGGCGAGAAGTTCGCGCAGGGCCTCGTCGCGATGGCCGCGGCGTAGGGCGGCAACGGCGATCACGGCGCGGCGGTCGGGTAGCCGGACCCGTTGGGCCTTGATCCGCAGCGTCTGCGGGTCGAGTGTCAGCAGTCCTCCGATGTCGCGGTGGACGGCGGCACCGCCGGCGGCGGAGCTGACCTCGGCGGGATTGTGGGGCCCGACGAAGCGGTCGCCGTGTCCGGCCTGACGGCGAGGTCCAGCCTGTCGACGGGTGTCTTCTCCCGGTACTTTTTGGTCAGTTGCTGTGGTCGATCACGCGCTTTTCTCACTGTCGGGCACTGGCGTCCGGCGGTCGCCCCCGGCGCCTCCGACAACGCCAGGAGCCGAAAAGCCCGATTCAGTGGTATCGGGGACTGGTCCGCGCCCGTCGGGGCGTACCGCGGTACTACGTGACGACGCCGACGCGTGCACGCTGTTCAGGTCGCTTTCAGGCTCACAATGCCATCGTGTGGATCATGACCGCAGAGCACGTCCTCGACGACCGGCCCCTCGTACCTGTACTCCGAATGGCGAACAAGGTGCCGGAGGTGACCGTCTACTTCTGGATCATCAAGGTGCTGACCACCGGCATGGGCGAGACGGCGTCGGACCTCCTGGCCCATCTGCTCGGGCCGATACCGGCGGTCGCACTCGGTGGCCTCGCCCTGGTGGCCTCCCTGGCCGTCCAGTTCGCTCTCCGCCGGCACGTCGCCTGGGCCTACTGGACCACCGTCGTCATGGTCAGCGTGTTCGGCACCATGGCCGCCGACGTCCTGCACGTCGGCCTCGGCGTGCCGTACATCGTGTCGGCCCCGGCATTCCTCGCCGTACTGGCTGCTGTCTTCGTCCTCTGGTACACGAGTGAGCGGACCCTGTCCATCCACACCATCCGGACTCACCGCCGCGAAGCGTTCTACTGGGCGGCCGTGCTCTCCACCTTCGCCCTCGGCACCGCCGCGGGCGACCTCACCGCCACCGTCGGCTTCGGCTACCTCGGGTCGGTCGTCCTCTTCGCCGCCGCCATCTGCGTGCCCGCCCTGGCGCACCACTTCGGCGCGCTGAGCGCGGTTACCGCATTCTGGACGGCGTACGTCATCACCCGTCCACTCGGAGCCTCCCTCGCCGACTGGATGGCACTCGGCCACACCCGTGGCGGCCTCGGCCTCGGCCTGACGCCGGTCACCCTCGCGTGGACGGCCGCGATCGTCGGATTCGTCGGCTACCTCGCCCTGTCACCGCGTGACACGCGCGCCCGCGCCGCAGTCTGAGGGTCGGCACGATTGCCTACTCGCTGCCGGTCAGGGCATGGGACGCGGGCTCGCGGGACCTGGCTGAGCCTGAGGTTGCGCGAGGCGCATGCAGGGCAATCGCGGCGGCTCCATGGATCTCACCGCAAGGGCGTCCCCCCTGGGCGAGCCGGCCGGAGGCATCGATTTCAGGGCCTGTTTCCCCCTTCGTTGCGGGGATCGGGCGAGGGCGACGGCGGCCTGGCTGCGCCACTGCCACTGCCGCTGGGCCAGTCGACCACCGACCCGGCCGTGGCAGGCCAGTGGCCGGCGTGGACGGCAGCCGGGCTGGAGGGTCTGTGCTTCGAGCGGCTGAACGAGCCGTTGTGCCGCGCCCTGGCCGACCTGCCCACGCCTCCTGCGGGCGCGCACCCGTGAGAGGGGTGGGCGGTTCTCGGCAGGTCGGGGAACGCAGCACACGCTCGATCTGCACCTGGCGCAGCCTGACCTCGTCATGGAGATCGCTGTCGACGTCTCCGGGACAGCGCCGGACGGTGGCAGCAGCGGCCCCCGGCCGCACCGCATCCGCACGGACGTCGACATCGCGGAGGTATCACTGTTCGGTGAGTGATCCGCGCTGTCCGGCCCTGCCCCGGCCGGGGATCCGGGCACGCTCGCCGGTGTTGCGCGCCGGACGGGGCCGCCGCGCTCCGCCGCCGGGCAAGCGGCGGCACGACGTCATCACACCCGACTCAACGACACGGCTTCCGGCGACTTTGCGACACTCGCCGGCGCTGTCCGCTCCCTCCGGCGGCGGCGGACAAGATGTCGCTGGGCCGGCTGCCCCAGGCGTGGGACATCGGCAGCAAGCTCCTCGGCGCGCTCCAGGGCGTACGGCTGTGCGCAGCGTGCGTGCACGTCATCGCCGCAGCGGAGACCACACCCCTGAGCCGGCCCAGGCGGCGTAGACGCTGACAGTCGATGGACACGGACAGCAGCCGGAGTCCGGTACCGGCCCAAGCGGGTGTGCCTGGCATCAGCCCGGCGTGAGGAATGGGATGGTCCCTGTGGGTACGTCACGCGGTAACACGGGGCAGCCTCAGAATCGGGTTCCAGGCGAACCAGTCCAGGACGTCGGCGCCCAGTTCCCATGGGGAACTCAGCAGTGCCTTCTCGGTTTCCGTCAGGTCGGCCATGACCAGGTCGGGGGCGGGGCCGATGCGTGTCATCAAGTCGCCTTTCTCACGGGAGAACTCCTCGTCCTCACCGCGCAGTCGGCGAACGGCTGCCCTCACACAGGCGGGCCACTTCGGCATGCCGAAGTGGTCATCGTGGGTTCCGATCTGAGGCGCACCGATGAAGACCAGGAAGTCCTCCGGTGGCAGTTGCTCCTCAAGATGCATGAGCACGTCGATGCGCTGCTTCACATGCTTCTTGATCTCTCCAAGGAAGCCCCAGCCGAAGTCGGTCAGGGTCCCGTCGCATCCTGGCCATACCGCATCCCGGTCCAAGATCGCGTCTTCCAGCTCGAGTAGGCGGAATCTGTCGTCTGATCCCAGAGCGTCGAACGCCTTGCGAGTGAGCCATGTGTTGCGCGCGAACATCATTCCGTCATGCAAGCCCTTACGCCGTTTGCTCGGTCGGGAAGCATGGGCGTTCTCGATCGGGCCGTTGCGCCACACGAACAGGACAGTCCCGTGGGCGGCTGCCCATCGAAGCCCGTCCGGTGACTCAAAGACACCCATCTCCTCGAGTCGCTCTCGTCCCCACACCAGTCTCTGCTGGACACCTTCGTCCGTCACGGCACCCTCTCCCCCACGTGCGTGGCCCGGCCACTGTGCGGGGCCTCGTCGACGACCCGCTGTACCTCGTTCTTGGCCTTGGCCGCTTGCCGGCTGGCTTTGCGGGCGGGGTCGAGGACGGCCCGTACCGCGGTGAGGAGTGATTCGGTGCACTCCACGCAGGCGGGGTCGTTGTTGTCGCAGACCTGCTGGAAGGCGGTCCGCGACGTAAGGCTGAGTGGGCCACCGCAGACGGGACACTTTCGGCCGGGGACGACGGCCCGGACACCGGCCGCGGCAACGGCGTAGATCTGGTGGCCCCAGCCCGCGGTGTCGATGTCCTTCGTCTTCTCGCACCACACCGGCGTGCCGTACTCGGGGGCGAACCCGGCCAAGGCCCAGTAGCGTTCGCCGAGGGCCACCAGCTCGGGGTCGGCCCCATCCATGGGGATCACGCCAGGGACGAGCTGGGTGAGGTCGTCGACGGCCGACTGCGGTTCGGGAAGATCACTCGTCACAGTCACTCACTCTAGGCGGGCCCACCGACAGTCCGTGGGGTCCTTGTCCGGGCATGCGCGGAGTCCGGGCATGCACGAACAAGCGTGGACGGCCGGTACCGGCAGTCGGCCGGTGCCGGGGGCTGTTGTCAGGGCGCTTCACCGGTTCCCAAGGCCGCCATGGAGCCGCGATGTGGGCGACTTGGCGCGAGGTGCACGATGACCGGTCGTGCACGGCGGACCGGCTGTCAGTTCGGCGAGGGGCCCAGCAGGTCCCAGGGCGACGGTGAGCCGGAGGGCTGGGGCGGGCGCTTGCCACCGGTGTTGCCGCCGGGGTTGCCGCCGGGGTTGCCGCCGGGGTGCTGGTTGATCCAGGACAGGCCGCCGAGATCGAGTTGGTGGCGGGCGCGGGTGACGGCGACGTAGGCGAGGCGGGCCTCTGCGTCGTCGATGTCACCGCGCAGCGGGTCGCCGTTCTCATCGGTCTCTTCCTGGTCGACGGGTTCGGTGAAGTCCTCGCCGATGCGCACGGAGGCCCATTCGCGGCCCTTGGCCTTGTGGGCGGTGGAGACGACGATCTCGGCGCCCTGCTCGTCGGCGAGCCTGTCCACCGCGCCCAGGATGACGTCGACGCCGTGTTCGTCGACGAGGTCGACCAGCGGCAGGAGATCCCGTCCGGAGGGGTCGTACTCGGCGTACTCCTGGAGTTCGCCCCAGGACTCGAAAAGGATCAGTTCGGGGTGGGTGCTGCGTTTGCCGGCCTTCAGGTCGCGAGCGGCCCTCGCGAGGGCCCGCAGGGACTCTCCGCCGCCGACCAGAGCGACGCGGCGGCCGGCGTCGAGCAGACGCATGACTTCGAGCATCGCGCCCACGTTGGAGCGGCACAGGATCGCGTCCGGCTGCTCGACGCGCTCCAGCCGGGTGTTGATCGCGGTGGTGCCGGCCAGGCGGATCGGGGCGTCCACGATGCCCAGCCACCGGTTGGCCTCCTCGGCGAGCGCGGGGCCGAAGCGGAACGACTGGGACAGTGCGAGCTCGGTGCCCTCGAAGCCGCTCATCACGTCCCGCGCGCCGCGCCAGCCGTAGATCGCCTGGGCGGAGTCGCCGACCATCACCAACTGGGTGTGCTCCCGCTGGTCGTTGAAGACCTTCTCGACCACGGGGTTGGTGTCCTGGGCCTCGTCCAGGAGCAGGAAGTCCGCGTTGATGCGCGGCTGGGTGAGGGCCCACTGCTTGAGGTAGTGGTCGTGGTCGAAGCGCACGACGCCTTCGTCGGGGTTCTGCAGGTCCTTCCAGGCCCGGTTCGCGTACGGCAGGACAAGTTCGACGAGCTGGGAGTGGAGGTGTTCGGCCTCGATGCCACGCAGACGCGGGACGTGGTGGCGCTCGATGGCGGGATCCGCGGACTGGCAGAAGCGGGTGACGGCCCGCAGCACGGTGTAGGAGAGGGCCTTGTTGGTGACGTTGCGCTCGCCGATCCGCACGCGCATGTTGATGTTGATGCCCAGGGCCGCGCCGGTCTTCCACCCCGGGACGCGGGGCGCGTCCATCCGTTTCCTGAAGCGGTGCCCGACCGCGGCGTACGCGAGCGCGTGCATCGTTTTGCACAGCACGTTGTCAGGGAACTTGCGGGACGCCTCGGTGGCGATGGCCTTGTTGAAGGCGATGTACCGGCCCCGCCTGCCGGTGCTGGCGGCGATCATCGACAGGGTTGTCGTCTTGCCGGTTCCGGCGCCGGCCTGCAGGACCAGGTGGTCCCCGCGCCGGAAAGTGTCGATGGCGCCGCTCTGTTCAGCGGTGGGTGCGGGCATTGGTGCTCCTCAAAGGGCGGGTACGGCTTCACAGGGCAATCGCAAGGTGACACATGGAGACATCGGGTGTCCGGCGATCACCGGATCCGCGCCCGTTGTGCGGGCAGAATGACGGCCTGGTTCGCGGTGGTCGCCCGGGCCCGCGCTGACCCCCCGTGCGCCAAAGACGCGGCCCGGAAGGTGGTTCCGCGGCCGACAGCCCGGCACCGTGCGTTCGCTGCCGAGCAGTCGCCCTGCGGCAAGTGGACGGAGAGGGGCTGGAGATCCGGCACTCAGGACAGTGACGCCACCGGACGGCGGATCGCCGGCGATGAGTCCGGCATGCTGCTGGAGGAGCGTGCCCATGCAGTAGGGATCGACCTGTACGCGGGCGGCCTGGCCCGGGAACTCGCACGCACCCTCGCTCTCAAGGGGCCAACGGATGGCACAAACAGAGGATTTGAGCGTGCTGACGTCCGCGTTGTGGCTCTTGCCTCACCTCGTGGCCGACGAGGCCAGCAGGAGGCGATGGACGCGTTCTTCCGTGAAGTCGACCAGGCCCGGGCCGTCACCGACCATCCCGGCGTCAAGGAATCCTGGCCGCGCTGTGCGACACCCGCTCCAGGCCGACACGCTGCACCTGACCGAAGGCAAAGAGCCGTTTCCCGTTATGGAGACAGTTACCACCCGTCGATCCAGCTCGCGAATGCTCACCGGGGCAACCCCGCCGTCGCCGGGCGCCGTGCCGGTGCACTGTCATCCGCGGGCGACGACTTGTGGTCGGTCGTCGTCCCGTTCATCGAGGAAAGCAGCCTGTTGCCCTACGACACCCCGACGGGCCTGGTGGAAATGACGTTCGAGAGAGCGTTGGAGGTGTATCCGGAGGCATCCATCGCGGCGGTCGCCTCCTGCGAGCTCATGCCGAAGCGCAGTGGGCCGACGCGCTCAAGCGGCGCGTAGTCCCACTGTGCCCGGTCGGATTCGTCAACCACCGCCCATGGGTCAGGCCACACGGGACGTGCGGCTGGGGCGGCTGCGTCTCGGGTCCCGGCGCGATGCTGACCCTGGCGGCAGCAGCCTCGACGCCGACCGAAGACCCGGTGGGCCGTTCGGTCGTCGTCGTCGAAGACGACCGAACGGCCCACCACCGACCGGTGTGAAAGGCCGGCGCGCGTCGTGCTCAGGCCGTGCCGAGCGGGTTGAGCACGGCGAACCGCCAGCAGCCGTCGGTGCCTCGGCACGCGGCATTGGCGGTGGGGGCGACGCGCTCGCCGTGCGGGGTGGTGACTTCGAGGGTCCAGTCGGTGACGAGCAGCGCGGTCTCGGCGTGCGGGGCTGGTCCCCTCAGTCCGATGGGAGCGCCGGGCGGCAGCTGAACGCCGGTTCCGGCTCCCTGCCTGGGCCGCGCGGCGCGCCCACCGCCCGAGTCAGAGACGCTGCGGGATTGCCGGGCGTGCCGGTCGGTACGTCAGTGATACGAGCCCGGGATCGTGTCCGGGGCCGGCGCTCACCAGTTCCCAGGCGTGGGGTATGGCTGTACCGGATCACCACCAACGCCTGCCTGTCCGCGCTCGCCAGCACCCACCGCAGGGTCCTGCCGTCCGGTCTCGGCGCTGCCACCGGCGACGGAGGTGCGGACCTCGTCCATGCCGACGACATTCCCTGGCTCACTCCGCTGCCGACCTCCCCACCGGTTCGGCACGCGCAGTATCCGTCGAAGGTCACGGTTCTGCGCGCCAGCACCCGGCTGGCTTGGTGGCTGCCTTCCAGCGGCTGCCGGTTCGGCAGCGGGCCGCACTGCTCTTCGTCGACGTGGTCGGCTTCCGGATCGCCGAAGCCGCGGAGTTCCTCGGCATCTCCGTCAACGCGTGTCGCAGCCTGCTGCAACGTGCCCGGGCAGCGCTGGCCGACGACCCGCCGGCCGAGGACGACATCTCGGCGGATCCCGAACTGGACGAGGGGCTGCTGCGCCGCTACCTGGCGGCCTTCGAGACCGCCGACGTCGAGCGTCTGGCGGAGCTGCTCCGCGACGACGTGACGTACGAGATGCCGCCGTTCGCCACCTGGTTCCGCGGCCGCGACGCCGTCCGCGACCACTGCAGACGCCGGGTCTTCCAACGGCCTCTGCGCGCGCTGCCGTTGCGGGCCAACGGCTGCCCCGCGCGGTCGCGCAGCGTGAGGCCGGCGGTCTTCACCGCGGCTGTCACGTCGGACACGAGCGTCGTGTCGGCGACGAAAGGCATGGCTGTACTCATGGCGGGCTCCCTGGAGTTCGGTCACTGCGGGGCGGCTTGTCTTTCGCATGTCTTTCGCAGCCGCACTACGAAGGTAGGGCGCCCGACCATTAACAACAAGTGCATGCTTTCCACTCGGAGAGTTACTCTTATGCAACTGGATCTGGACCTCCTCGCGGCCCTGGGCGCGTTACTCGAAGGGCAGTGTCGCCGGCGCGGCGGCCCGCCTTCATGTCACCGCACCGGCGATGAGCCGCTCCCTGGGCCGCATCCGCAAGGCCACCGGTGACCAGATCCTGGTCCGCACCGGCCGCAGCATGGTCCCCACCACCCGCGCGCCGGCCATGCGCGCCCCGGTCCACGCCCTCGTGCAGCGGGCCCACCAAATCCTGTCCGCGCAGCAGGAACTCGACCTGGCAGCTCTGGAGCGGGAGTTCATCGTGCGCTGGCACGACGCCCTGACCGACGCCTGCGGCACGGCCCTGATCGGCGCCATCCGCCGCGAGGCCCCCGGCGTCCAGCTGCGCCTGCCCGCCGAACCCGGCACGGACACCCCCCGAGCTCCGCCGGGGTGAGGTCGACCTCGCGTCCAGCTCCAGCCGGCCGACGCTCCCCGACATCCGCCACCGCCTCGTCGGCCGCGATCGTCTCGTCGTCGCCGTCCGGCCCGGCCACCCGCTCACCGAAGGCCCGCTGAACCTCGAGCGCTACGCGGCCGCCGGAACACCTCACCGTGTCGCGACGCGGACGCCTGCACGGCCCGGTCGGCGACGCCCTGACCACATGCGGGCACGAACGCCGCGTCGTCGCCGCCGGGCCCACCGTCGCCTTCGCCCTGCACCTCGCCCGCGACACCGACCTGGTACTCCCCCTTCCCGACGCGGTCACCCGCGCGGCCCGGGACCGACTCGGCCTGATCACACTGACGCTGCCACTCCGGATGCCCGCCATCCCGCTGTACCTGCTGAGCCCATTCCAACTTCAGGCGACAGCCGATCGGCGCTGTGTCACGGACATCTGGTAGACCCTGGCTATGACGTTTCTGGTGGTGGTCGATGGTGATGCGGGCGGATGGCGCATCGATCGAGAGGCGCTGACTGACGCGATTCGTGCCCGGTGGTCTGGGGTCGAGATCGACTCGATGCACCGCAGCGAAGTGCAGAGCGTCGTATGGGAGTTTGAGACGGAGAACGGCCCCGGTGAGGCGTATCTGCACGAGGACGGAACCTGCCTGTACATGGACGTCTGGGAGGAAGACGCGATCTGGTTGGCGATCGTCTTCCGCAGACTGACACCCGTGGACCTCGACCTGGTGTTCTGCGATGAGCGCTACACCTTCGACGTTCGTCTGCGGGCCGCGACGACGGAGGCCGAATTGACGAACCTGGTGAATGCTGCGGGTTGATCTCAGCCCGTGGCAGCGAGCTGGAGGACCAGGACGGCTTGGACGAGGCTCGTGATCCGGGTCGTCGAGCAGCGGAGTTTGCGGAGGAGTCGCCAGGACTTGAGGGTGGCGATGGCTTGTTCGGCCAGTGCACGGATCTTTGCGTGGGACCGGTTGACGGCCTGCTGGCCGGTGGAGAGGCTGTCCCATCGGCCGCGGTAAGGAAGGCGGACTGTGCCGCCTGCGCCCTGGTAGCCCTTGTCGGCCCAGCAGATGATGCCGGCCTCGGCGAGGGCGTCGATGATGCCGTGCTCGCGCGCGGCTCGGACGTCGTGGACGGCGCCGGCCAAGGCTGGCGAAGCCCACATCAGACGCCCCTTCGGGTCGGCTATGACCTGCACGTTCATGCCGTGCTTCTTGTGTTTTCCCGAGTAGAACGGGCGGTCGGCAGCGATTCGGTCGATGGGCAGGAGGGTCCCGTTCAGGATCACGTACGCCTTCGTCGACGCCGCTCGTGCGGCTTCGGTGAGGGTGGGGGCGAGGGCGGCCAGGAGGTTGGCGGCCTCGGTGATGTATCGGTAGGCGGTGGTGGTGCCGATCCCGAATCCGGCCGCGAGCTGGGCGTAGGGCTGGCCGTTGCGCAAGTGGGCGAGGGTGAGCAGGGCCTGTCGACCTGCGCTCAGACGCCGCCATCGGGTTCCGAGAGCGCGGCGGTGTTCCCTCAGGCGGGCGGCGAGGAAGCGCAGGGTAGAGCTGGACACGTCGACGCCGGACGGGGAGACAAGCATGCGAAGCCTCTGATGGAGACGGTTCTCTTGGTCGAAAACCCATCTACCAGGGGCTTCATCTGTCTGTCAGCCCCAACTGCCCGGCTGGCATGTGAGGTTGGAAAGGGCTCGCTGTACCTGCTGTACTTGCTGTACTTGCTGTGGCACCAACGCTACGACGACGATCGCGCCCACACCTGGCTGCGCGACCTGGCCGCCGAAACCGTCCAGGCACTGTTCGCGCCACCGGCCGCCTCCCAACAGGCCCTCACCTCCCCAACCGGGCAGTGATGACACCGGCTGGGCATACAGCCTGCCGGGGCGCCCCGATTCGGTGCTCGAGACCCTCACGCTCAGCTTCACGGCCCCTGTTCGGACTCGCCGTCGACCGTGATCTGTTCGCTGTGGCCGCACGGCACCGGCCGCTGACCTCCCACTCCACCCACAGGGCGAGGGCCACAAGTCCGCGCTGGAACGCCTGCTGCACCTTGCCCGGGCCTTCGTCGCGGCGGGACAAGCTCTCCGCTGCGTCCCGGCTGCGTCCCTGGTCGGGTGGGCTCGTCGGGAGCCGAGATCGATTGTCAGTGGTGGGTGAGACGGTAGGAGCATCGAGTCGGAACGAGGGGGAGAGATCATGTCCGGAACCCAGAACTACATCAATCACGTTGCTCTTGTACTGGACGCCAGTTCGTCCATGTCGCACCTGAGCCGCAAGGTCGTCGAGGTCGCCGACCAGCAGATCGCATATCTTGCCCGCCGATCGAGGGAACTGGACCAGGAAACCCGCGTCACGGTGTACGTCTTCGCAGACAAGGTGGAGTGCGTCATCTACGACAAGGACGTGCTGCGGATGCCGTCGCTGAAGCAGCTGTATCGGGTCGGTGGGATGACGGCTCTGCTGGCGGCCGCACTGAAGTCACAGCGGGAGCTGGCGCAGACGGCTCAACTGTACGGCGACCACAGCTTCCTGACGTTCGTACTCACCGACGGGCAGGAGAACGCAAGTCATCGCTGCCCGGATGCCCTTACCAGGGATCCTCGCGAACTGGTTGAGGCCGTGGCCGAGATGATTGATACACAGCAGGACAACTGGACGCTGGCCGTCCTTGTGCCGGACCAGATGGGCAAGCGCGAGGCCATGCGGTGCGGTTTCCCGAAGGACAACATCGCCATCTGGGACGCCACGAGCACACAGGGTCTGGAGGAGGCCGGGCAGGTCATCCGGCAGGCCACCGAGAAATTCATGGTGGGCCGCACCCAGGGCATCCGGGGATCGCGGGCGGTGTTCTCCACGGGTGCGGAGGCGGTCAACAAGGACACCATCAAGGCGGCCGGCCTCACCCCGGTGGATCCGTCGGAGTACGAGCTGATCCCGGTTGCTCGTGACGCGGCGATCCGGGACTGGGTCGTCGAATGCGGACACACCTACCGTACCGGTGGTGCGTTCTACCAGCTCAGCAAGTCGGAGAAGGTTCAGGCGCAGAAACAGATTGCGGTGCTGGAGAAGACGACCGATCGGGTGTACACGGGGCCTGAGGCCCGAGCCCTGCTCGGCCTGCCGGACGTGGAGGTGCGCGTCAAGCCGGACCACAACGACGACTTCACGATCTTCGTGCAGAGCACCAGCGTGAACCGGAAGCTCGTACCGAACACGCGGCTGCTGCTTCTCCTCTGACGCCTTGGAAACGCCGTCGGGTGCCGGAAGCCTCGTCGTCCCGGCACCCCACCAGCGACAGAGTCGGCGGCTGCGGGCGCGGCCCGGTAACGGCGTCCCCTTGCACTGAGGCTGGCAGGCCATTCCGCGTCGGACAACGCGAAACACCCCGGCTCATGGCGCAGCCTGCTCAGGTCATCTGCACTCCCCTGCTCGACCAACAACGGAGCCGGAATGACCGGCGGCGGGCTCGAGCCCCTCCTGGGCCCGACGACCGGCACGATGCCCCGGCCGCCACCGCCCCCCGACGTCCTGATAATCCCACCCGCACAAGACGCCCTCGCCCGGCATCGGCGTAACCCGGCCGCGGCTCTACCCGATCGGGCGGTACGTGAGATCGTCGGCGCACGGGCCCGGCCGCTTAGTATGCGTGACCGTGGCAGAGGTCCCCGATGAGTTGGTCAAGCTGGAACGATCCGCCGAGGAAGAACGCGCGAAGCTCGCCGGACTCACCGGCGACGACTACGGCGCACAGTTGCGCCGCTGGCGTATCGCCTCCGACAAGGTTCAGGCAGCCATCACCAAGCACGCCGAAGCCACCGAGGCCGACTGGCACGAGCTGGAGCAGGCCGTGAAGAAGGCCGTACAGCACGCCCAGGAGGACCCGGCTGTCGAGTAGCCGGCGCCCGCCCCTGCCTCGGGTCTGGCCAGGCGGCCAGCACCTCGTGCGCTTCGCCTCCGGCTCGCCCGGCCGGCAGCGACGACCAGGACCTGTAGCCGCCGACATCCCTGACCATGCGCGCCCACCGCTCGTGGCGAGGGTGTCGCCGTGGTCAGGGCACGCACCACGCACCCCAGGGCACGCACCACGCACCCCAGGGCACGACGCACTGACCGGGGTTGTCGACGGTGTCCTACAGAGTCTTGGCATACAGCGCGGCCGTGACGGGGGCGGTGGTAACCGGTGGTCACCCACGAGCCCTCCGCCGCCGACGAACCCCACACAGCCACCCGGAAGGAAGATCAAGCCGGCCGGCCCGGCACGTCGAACAGCACGGCACAGCACGGCCGTGCCGTCGATGCGATTGACACGGTGCTATCGCTGGACCTGGCCGGGCGCACGTCCAGCCCCTTTCCGAGTGGGCCGCCCGCGAACCGAACCTGCCCCTTAAGGCGACGCCGCCCCACGGGCAGGTTCCCCCCTTGCCCGCCGGATGGCACGGCGCTGGATGGCCGTCGTGGCACCCCATATTCCGTCGTCTTCGCCGTGGTCGATCGCCCATGTCCGGCAGGCGATGATCACGGGGCACCTACGGCATATGGCCCGGGCCAGGGAGGCTTCCGCGCCAGGGGCGGAAAAGTCGGAAACCGGGAAGAAGATCTCGGGATCCTCCCCGACGCACGCGGCTTGATCACGCCAGTCGGAGCGTCCCGGGCGGGTGTGGAGAAAGCCGGTCATGGTTTACCTCTACTAAGGCCGACTGCTTACAGGTCGGGTGGCGGCTACGGCATAGCTGCACCGCAGTCCCGGCAGAGGTTTGGTCCAGAATAATAGCAAATGGCGAATTTGAGAATTCCTGCACCTGGTACGGATATCGACCGGGCCAGAAGGTGCGGGCGGCCGACTACTGCCAGTCCACGATCGACCGGGTGCTCGTCATCCGCTCGCTGCTGGAATGCGGACTGCCCGTGCGGTTGATCAGGGAAGTTCTGCCCCGCCTCACTGACGAACCTGATGTCGGCACGGATGTGGTGCGCGGAGTTCCTGCACGAGGTGCAGAGCTATCGCGCTCGACTCGCTGCACGTATCGCCGTTCTCAGCGATCAGCAGGCGGCGCTCGACGCCTACCGGCAGGAGGCCCACCGCACTGATCTATGAGCGTCACTTGACCTTGACACAAGTGTCAGACTCCGACGTTCGGTGTGTGGAGATCAACAAGCAGCAGCACACCGCCGAGCACACGGTACGAGCACTGGTCCAGCAGTCGCACCGGGGACCGAAGGATCTGACCATCACGACCGATCATCGCCGCCCCGCCCCAGGGCCCGGCGAGTACCTGATCCGCGTCGGCGCCGCCGGGGTCAACTTGGCAGACGTCATGCAGACCCATGGCCTTACGGAGGAGGCCCGCAGGCGCCCTACGTGGCAGGTTTCGAAGCCGCCGGCGAGACCGTGGGCGCCGGCCCGGACGTCGAGAGTCCGCTCCAGCTCGGCACCCACGTCGTCGGAGCCGGGCCGGGCGCGTTCGCGCAGTACATGACGATGCCCGCCGCGGGTGCACTTCCCGTGCCTTCCGGCTGGAGCGACGCCGAAGCGCTCGGCCTGGTGCTGAACTGGGCAACCGCCTTGGCGGCACTGAAGCCGTTGGACGAGATCAAGACGGGTGAGGTGGTGCTCATTCATGCTGCGGCCGGAGGCGTGGGGCAGGCCGCTGTCCGTCTCGCCCGCCACTACGGTGCGCGCGTGATCGCCACGGCGTCACCGGCCAAGCACGACACGGTCAAAGCGCTCGACGCCGACGACGTCCTGGACAGCCGGCACCCCGATCTGCCCGCGGAGATCACCCGCCTGACCGGCGGGGTCGACCTGGTCGTGGAATCGGTGGGACAGGCCACGTTCGAAACCAGCCTGTCGGTCACCAAACCCTTCACCGGACGCGTCGTCGTGTTCGGCGCCGCTTCCGGAGACGCCACTCTGACCACGCGCGACCTGATCTTCACCCATCAGGTCCAAGTCAGGGCTCTGCACATCGGTGCGCTGGCGGACGCAGCCCCGTCCCTCTACCGGTCGCTGCTCGTCGAGATCGAGGCACTCATCACCCACGGCGTGTACCCGCCCGGCATCTCCACGTCCATCCCCTCGCCGAAGGGGCCGGCAGTGCTGCAGCAACTCGAAGCGGGCCAGACCCGTGGCAAGCTCGCCCTCGATCCCTGGCGCTAGGAACGCCTGTGACTCACCGCAACGTCCGCTGTCCCCCGAAGGGAGGTACGCCTCGTGCAGCGTTGCCAGCACCGTCCGATCCCCGCCCACGTGGCAGCCGAGATGGGCATCTCCCGTGCGTGCCCGCCGAAATGGGTCAACCGCTACCGTCGGCCGGGTGAACTCGGTCTGCTGGACCGTTCCTCAACACCCCGACGCCAGCCGACCGCGACGAGCTATGACGTCGTGGCCAGGCGGGAGACACTCGGCCGTGCCGAAAAGTGAGCCTCCGCCAACTTGAAACCGGAGGTCATAGTTCGTCCAGTTCCGCGCGCCGCGCGGTGATCCGGTCCAGGAGGTCAGGATCCAGCATGCTCCGGATCGTACGTCGCAAGCTCCCTCCACGGCGGCCGTGGCGGCTGTGTACGACGGCCCAGTCCTGACATTGGGGGGTTTTCCCCAGTGGGGTCGGGAGGACGGCTGCGTAGGATCGCGCTGACTGATCACCAATTCAACTCGCTTCCCACGGGGGACTTTCATGCGACGCCCACAGACGCGCACTCTTGCAGCGGTGGCTCTGGCTGCTCTCACAGTCTGCGGGCTATCCGCGTGCTCGGCCGTCAGCCAGAAGACCTTCGCGGACGACGCCAAGGTGCCTCAGAGAGTCACCTCAATCCGTCTCGACAACAGGAACGGAGATGTGAAGGTGGACGCTTCGGCCGACGCCTCCACGATCTCCGTGCACCGCAAGGTCCACTACCGCGGTGACAAGCCCAGTGGCACCTCCTTCCGCGTCAGGAAGGGCGTTCTGATGCTCTCCGGCTGCGGCAAGAACTGCGGCGTCGACTACGTTGTCAAAGTGCCTGCCGGTCTTCCGGTGACGGGAGGCACGTCCAACGGTGACCTCACGCTGACCGATGTCGGCGCGGTCGATGTGCACACAAGCAACGGTGAGATCGCGGTGACCAACGCGACGGGCCCTGCGAAGCTGCGCACGTCCAACGGTGACGTCGACGTCAAGGATGTAAAGGGCGGCGGCATCGACACGCAGACATCGAACGGCGAGGTGACGATCCAGACGGCCACCCCGCAGGACATCAAGGCTCGCACGACCAGCGGCAACCTCACGGTCACCACACCGCCTGCCAAGTACCAGATCTCCGCGAACGACTCCAACGGCGACAAGAACGTGGCGTTCGAGAATGACCCGTCCGGCAAGTACCGCCTAAATCTGTCGACAAGGAGCGGTGACTTGACTGTGAAGTCGGCAGCCTAAGGGCTGTCCCGTTAGTGATCTTTGAGTCGCCAGGGGCAGGGTCGGTCGCGGTGCGGTCCGCTCGCCTATCCGGCGAGGGCGAGGTTGTGCATGCGGGCGATGCCGAGCATGGCGTGGTGGACCCCGTCGCCTTTGAGGCGGCGATCGCGGAGAATCTTCCAGGTCTTCATCCGGGCGAAGACATGCTCGACACGGGCGCGGACCCGCTTGGGGTGCCGAAGCCCGTCCCTGTCACTTCACGGGACGGCTGTGCCCGGGCCCCTGTCCCAACTCTGCGCGGACTAGGCCGATTCGTTTGGATCACTCCCGCTGAGCGAGGTTGTCGGTGATGATGTCCGTGTGACTAACCGCGTCAGCGCTCTGATCTCGGCCTTCGGCGTTCTTGCCAGCACGGTGTTGCTCGCCGGCGCCGTTCGCGAGTACCGGTCCGGGGCATCGGCTCTCTGGATCGCGGCTGGAGCTGTGATCTTCCTCAGTGCCCTGTACGCGCTCGTGCGGGACCTGCGACGACTGCGTACAGGGCAGGCGACCTGACGAACGGCACCGATCCCGGAACCGTGCCCTTCGGTCGTTGGTCAGTGTGTGCCGTTGACTGATGCACAGTGGGCGCGGATCGAGCCGTTGCTTCCGGACCGGACGCCGAGGCGGGGTGGCCGCTGGCGGGACCACCGTGAGGTGATCGACGCGATCGCCTACAAGTTCCAGACCGGCACGCAGTGGGTGCACCTGCCGGAGAGGTACGGCAACTGGCGGGGCAACCGGCTGCGGATGTGGGCCGTCGACGGCACGTGGGAGCGGGTGTTCACCGCCCTGGTGGCTCAGGCTGACGCGGAAGAGGACGTGAGCTGGGCGGTGTCGGTGGATTCCACGATCGTTCGGGCTCACCAGCACGCGGCCGGAGCCCGCAAAAAGGGGCCCCGGCCGGCGAGCCGGACGACCATGCCATCGGCCGGTCCCGCGGTGGACTGACCACGAAGATCCACCTCGCGGCCGACGACCGCTGCCGGCCACTGGCCTTGTACCTGACCGTCGGCCAAGCAGGCGATGCTCCGGCCTTCACGGAGGTGATGGCCCGCCTGCGGGTCCCACTGCCTCGCGGACGGCCCCGTATCAGGCCCGACATGGTCCTGGCCGACAAGGCGTACTCCTCCCGCGAGATCCGAACTCACCTGCGCAGACGCGGCATCCGCGCGGTGATCCCCGAACGGGCCGACCAGCAGGCCAACCGGCGGCGGCGTGGGCAGGCTGGCGGCAGACCACCCGCCTTCGACCGGGAGGCGTACAAGCAACGCAACACCGTCGAGCGGTGCATCAACCGCCTCAAGCAGTGGCGCGGCATCGCCACCCGCTACGACAAGACCGCCACCGTCTACCTGGCAGGACTCCACATCGCAGGCATCTTCCTCTGGTCCGCCCGATGATCCAAACGAAACCGCCTAGTGACCTGAGTCGGAGATTCGTCGTTGGTTTGGTATGAGTCGTCCGGGTCCGAAGATTCCGCCGTTGTCGTTGACCGATGCCCAGCGGGCCGTGCTGGAGGGCTGGGTGCGTCGCCGCACGACGGCTCAGGCGCTGGCCCAGCGGTCGCGGATCGTGCTGGAGTGCGCCGACGGGCACTCGATCATGGAGGTGTCACGTCGGCTGCGGGTCACTGCGGA